>NZ_DASRVN010000044.1:0-3563 GCF_035655035.1 Kribbella sp.
CCGTCGTTGGTGATCGTGGGGGCGCCCCACTTCTTCTCCAGCACGACATTGCGGCCCTTCGGGCCGAGCGTCACCTTGACGGCGTCGGCGAGGGTGTTCATTCCCCGCTCGAGGCCGCGGCGCGCCTCTTCATCGAAAGCAATCAGCTTGGGCATTCTCCGCGAGTCCTCCCGCGTCGAGTCTTTGTGGTTCAGCCGGCTCGATGCCCGCGACGGACGGCACCGGCCCGCGACGCTCATGTCCCGCCGCTGCCCGGCACCTCATCGAGGCCGTCTTCTTGCACACCCGGCCGGGCGAACGCTTATCACTCTCGCCCTTGGAGTGCTAACCAAGTATTAGCACTCGCCCCAAGCGAGTGCAAGCCGGGCCTCACCCGTCGAGCTGGGCGATCAGGTACTTCGGTGCCGTCAGCCGCCACGCCTCCGTGATCAGCTCCTCGAGCTCGCCGGGATCCGCCAGCTCCAGCTGGACCAGGACCCACGCGAACCGCCCACCGTCCCAGGACGGCGCATAGGCCTCCGGATCCGCCGCGATCAGAGCCTCCTGCTCCTCCCGGAGCGCCTTCAGGTGCATCCGGGTCTGGTCCTCGGACAGGTACGCGAAGCTCTTGTTCCGCACCTTGAACACCGGCTGCCCCGCCCAGCCCTCGTGCTCCTCCACCCCGGGCAGCCCCGCCATCACCTTCACCACCGCCGCCGCATCCATACCCCCGAACGCTAGGCGGCCCCACCGACAGTTCTTACTTCGCAACCGTCACCGTGACCGTCGCCCCGAGGCGCAACATAGTGCCGGTGGCAGGCGAGACCCCGAGAATCGTCCCGGACGGATAATTGGGCGACTTCACGCGCCTGGACTGGACCTTCAGCCCGGCTTCGGTCAGCAACGGCGTGTAGCCACTGAGCAGCGGTCCTGTCGGGGGCCCGGTCACCGACCACGGATCGGGTACGCCGACCTGGTCGGGGACGATCTGGATCCGGCTGAGCATCCGGTCGACGTTCTCCGCACTGGTCGAGGACTCGGCACGGAACCACACGTTGAGCGACGGGATACTCACCACACCCGAGCACACCTTGGTGCCGTTCCAGTCATTACGACAGCTGGTCTGCTGGCGCTCTGCCTGCAATCCGTGAATTACGAACGTCCGGTCGGCTTGGAAGCCGACAGTCGGGCTGCTACTCATCTGGACGCTGTCCACGTTGTCCGGCCGAGTCGTCCCGCACTCCGTGTACATGCTCGGGTCGTCGATCTGCACGGTGTTCTGCTGCGGTGTGCCGCATCTGCTCCGGTTCCTCGGCCAGTCGGCCGGTACGGCGATTGCGGCGTGGCCGAAGCCGACCAGGCGGAGCGTGGGTGGCGCTGGAGTTGGTGCGGCGGCCGGCGGGAGTGGCTTGTGGGACGTCAGCACGGTAGTGCTGCCGATGACGGCGGCCACAGCAACCACGGTGACGACAGTGACTCCCGCAGTACGGCGTCTGCGGTGGCGGGTGGCGGCTGTGTGGAGGGCGGCGAGTGGGGGTAGGCCCACGGGAGTTTTGGCGGCGGTGCGTTCCAGGAGGTCTGGTAGGTCGGTCATTGGGGTGCTCGCAGTTCTGCCAGGTGGGGGTCCTGGGACAGGGCCTTCACGGCGCGGGACAGGCGGCTCTTGATGGTGCCGGGGGCCACTCCTAGTACTGAGGCCATCTGTTGTTCGCTCAGGTGGGCGTAGTACCGCAGTACGACCGCCGTGCGCTGGTCGCCGGGCAGTCTGTCCAGGGCGCGCATCACGGCGTCCGTGTCGTCGACGTTGGTGGTCTGGTCGGTGCCTGTGGTCTCGGGGAGCGTTTCTGACGGCAGCTCCCCGTGCCAGCGGCGTCTGCGCGACGAGCGGAAGCAGTTGACCAGTACGCGGTGCACGTACGCGTCCCGGTCGTCTGCAACGCGCACGCGGTTCCACTTGAGCAGGCAGCGCTCCAGGGCGGACTGGACGAGGTCCTCGGCCTCGGACGGCGTACAGCCGAGCAGAACCGCCGACCGGACCAGCGTCGGCCAGCGTGCGGTCACGTACTCGGTGAACTCGTCCATTCCCCCTCCTCACCCTTAGAGACAGGCTGGCGGGTGACCGGGGTTCCACGAAAGTCGTCGGGGTCGGGTCAGGGGTCGGTCGGTACCGATCCTGATGTGCGCACGGGTGCCGGAACGGGACAGTAGAGCCATGACGAACTCCAACGCACCGTTCCAGAACCTCTCCGGCAAGGTCCTCCGGCGTTCCGCGAACCAGCGGATGCTGTCCGGTGTCTCCGGCGGCATCGCCGAGTACCTGAACATCGACGTGACCCTGGTCCGCCTCGGCTGGGTCGGCCTGACGCTGATCACCGGCGGCGCCGCGATGATCGGCTACGCGGTCGCCTGGATCGTGATCCCCGAGTCCGACGGCAAGGCCGTCTGGCAGAACGTCCAGCAGTCGGTGAACCAGCACCACGACACCACCGAGCAGGACATCGCCTCCCGCATCTACGACGACACCAACAACAAGCCCCCGGCGGCGTGAGCGCCCCTGCGCCCCACCAGGGCGCAGACAAGGCTCCGGGGAACACGGCGGCAGGGTAAAAGCGGTCTAGTCACCCTGCCGCCCGCGCTGGCACACTTCTCGCGTGCAGAGCGCCGAGGAGATCACCACCTGCCCCAACTGCGGGCACCGGATCCGGGTCGACCGGCGCTACGTCACCTGGTGTGACAAGTGCGACTGGAACGTCGACCCGACACCCCCGCCCGACCAGACCCCGGCGTGGCGGCTCCGCCTCGAGCACCGCCTGGCCGAATCTCTCTACCGCGAACTGCAGAAGCCCGGACTCCATCGGCCCGGCTGGGACGCGGCCCGGATCAGCGCGCACCTCCTGTCGGCGCTGATCCTGCTCCTCCCGCTGCTCGGGCTCCTGACCGGCACCGCGCTGCTTATCTTCTACCGACCGCTCTGGTTCAGCGTGTTCCTCTCGCTGCTGGCCTTCGGCATCGCGTTCCTCTTCCGTCCGCGGGCCGGCCGCCTGCCGTCCGGTGTCCACCTCGTCGACCGCGACCGGGCCCCGACGCTGTACGGCGTACTCGACGAGCTCGCCGAAGCCGCCGGAACCCGCCCGGTGGTGGCGATCGCGCTAGACGCCCAGCCGAACCTCTGGTACCTGCAGGTGGGTTGGCGCTTCCGGCCCGTCATCGGCATCGGGCTGCCGCTCTGGGCAGGCCTGCGGCCGCAGGAGCGGCTCGCTGTCCTCGCGCACGAGCTCGGCCACGGCCGCCACGGCGACGGGGTGAGCAGCTGGCTGATCGGCAGCGCCTGGTCGATCCTCGGCGAGCTGCGGGCGACGTTCAGCGAGAGCCAGCTCGACCAGATCAAACGCCGGACCGCATACCGCGACTACTCGTTCTTCAGCCGGCTCACCAACACGACGGTCGGCGTCCTGGTGCGTGCCACCGCCTGGCTGCTGAACCGGCTGCGGCTGCGGAGCAGTCAGCGCGCCGAGTACCTGGCGGACCGGAAGGCGGGCGAGATCGCGGGCTCGGAGACGACGGCGCAGGCGTTGGAGCGGATG
>NZ_DASRVN010000045.1:0-55299 GCF_035655035.1 Kribbella sp.
GAAGCTGACCTTCTGGAGGCCGAGGTTCGTCCGGAGCTGGTTCGCGATCGCCTGCAGCACCTTCTCGTTCGTCGGGTCCTGGTAGGTGTAGAGCGTCATCGGGCCGTTCCAGCCGCCGGCCGCCTGCAGCGCGGCCTTCGCCTGCTGCGGGTCGTACTTGCAGGCATCGCACTTCGCCTCACCGCCGCCGGTGAGCGTCGGCGGCGCCAGGCCGGTGGCGGCCTTCGCGTTGCCGGCCAGCAGCGACTTGACGATCGCGTCCCGGTCGATCGCCATCGAGATCGCCTTGCGCAGCTGCGGATTCGCGAACCGGCTGTCGTACAAGGGGAAGCTCAGGTACACGACGGCCGGGTACTGGACGTCGACGACCTGGCTCGGGGTGTCCTTCTTGGCCTTCGACAGGTCCGCGCCGTCCAGCAGCGCGAGGTCGATCGTGCCGGCCTGGAAGTCGGTGTAGATCGCGCCGGTCTGCTGGTACACGTGCAGGTCGATGCCGCTGGCAAGGGCTTTGGTGCCGCCGTACCCGTCGTAGCGCTCGAGCTTGATGTCCTGCGCGCCGGTGTCCCAGCCGCTGGTCTTGAACGGGCCGTTCCCGATCGGGTGCGTGCCGAAGTTCTTCAGGTCCTTGGCCGCGCTCGCCGGGAGCGGCGCGAACGTGGTCGAGGACAGGATGTACGGCAGCAGCGCGTTCGGTTTGACCAGCGTGACCTTCAGCGTGGACTTGTCGACGACGTGGACGCCGGACAACGTCTTCGCGGCCGGCTTGCCCTTCGGCGGGTTCATCGCGGCGTACCCGGCGAAGATCGAGGTGGACGCGTTGTTGGTCAGCGCGTTGGCACCGAGCGCGGTCGCGTTCCAGGAATCCGCGAACGACTGCGCGGTCACCGGAGTACCGTCCTGGAAGGTCCAGCCGGACTTGAGCTTGATCGTCCAGGTGGTGTTGTCGGCCGACTCGATCGAGTCCGCGACCAGCATCTCGAGCTTGCCGCTCTGCCCGTCGACCCTGGTCAGCGGCGACCAGATCGCGTAGTCGACGTAGCTGCTGCCGGAGCTGCCCGGAGTCAGGTTCTGCACGAAGAACGCCGGGATGCCGACGGAGAAGCTCTTGTCCCCGTCGGAGGCCGAACTCTTCCCGGCGCAGGCGGCGAGCACCAGCATCGAGCAGGCCGCGAGTACGGCGACCACGCGCCGCCGCACACGGGCCGCGGAACTGGCGGGAATTCCGGTCATCAGGGGCCTCCAGGGGATCGGTCTGCCCCATCCTGGGCGGCATCGCGAACAGGCAGCCTTATCGGGCAGGTCAGATTCGCCGGGGTGATGTTGTCGAGATCGACAGCCTCAAAGCGGGGTCGATCCGGACAGGATGCAGACCATGACGATGCTGGCAATCCGTGGTGCCACCGTGGTCCCGATCGACGGACCACCGATCCCGGGCGGGACGGTGCTGATCGACGCCAGGCGGATCGTGGCCGTGGGCGCCGCGGTCGACGTACCGGAAGGCGCCACCGTCGTCGACGCCCGCGGCCGCTGGGTGCTGCCAGGGCTGGTCGACGCGCACACCCACATGGGCACGCTCGAGGAGGGCGAGGGCTGGGCGGGTGACGACCACGACGAGGCGACCACCCCGGTGACCGCGCAACTGCGCGCGCTGGACGCGATCAACCCGGCGGACGAAGGGTTCCGGGATGCGGTCGGCGGCGGCGTGCTCGCGGTCGGGATCAACCCCGGCTCGTGCAACCCGATCGCGGGCGAGACCGTCGCGGTCCGCTGCACCGGCCGGACCGTGGACGAGATGGTGCTGCGCTCCCCCGCCGGGATGAAGTCCGCGCTCGGCGAGAACCCGAAGCGGTACCACGGTGACGCGGGCCGGCTGCCGGCCACCCGGATGGGCATCGCCGCGGTGATCCGGCAGGCGCTGGCCGAGGCCCGGCAGTACGACGGTACGCCGGTCGACCTCGGCAAGGAGGCGCTCGGGCGGGTATTGCGGCGGGAGA
Source organism: Kribbella sp. (assembly GCF_035655035.1). GTDB lineage: Bacteria > Actinomycetota > Actinomycetes > Propionibacteriales > Kribbellaceae > Kribbella. The sequence continues at coordinate 1,995 of NZ_DASRVN010000045.1, forward strand.
TCCCGTGGCGGCAGCACTGCCATCGCGCGGACGACATCCGGACCGCGGTCCGGCTGGCCGACGAGTTCGGCTACGACCTGGTGATCGACCACGGCACCGAGGCGCACCTGGTCGCGGAACTCCTTGCCGAGCGCAACATCCCGGTGCTGCTCGGCCCGCTGATCGTCGGCCGCGGAAAGGTCGAGCTCCGGAACCGGGCGTTCCGCAACGCACGGCTGCTCGCCGAGGCCGGCATCGAGCTCTCGCTGGTCACCGACCACCCGGTGATCCCGGCGAACCTGCTGATCGTCCAGGCCGCGTACGCCGTCCGCGAAGGGCTCGACCGCGACGTCGCGCTGCGCGCCGTCACGCTCAACCCCGCCCGCGCGCTGGGGATCGCGGACCGGCTGGGATCCCTTGCCCCGGGCAAAGACGCCGACCTGTGCGTCTGGTCCGGCGACCCGCTCGACCCGATGCAGCGCGTCGAACTCGCGTACCAGCAGGGCCGCGAGGTGTTCCGCTGGAACAACGAACGCCGCGTCGGCACGATCAACGGCCGCGACTGGTGGGCCTGACCAACGAACGCCCCGCGGTAGGCGGCGTTCTACGTGCCGAACGCCCAGCGGAGTTCGGTGGGGAGTTCGGCGAGCCAGCAGTTCAGGTCGTGGCCGCCGTTGTACTCGCGGTAGACGACCTCGTCGGCGGACTGCTCGAGGGCGGCCGCGAGGCGCTGGGTCTGCGGGATCATCCAATCCCCCTCCTGCAGGCCGACATCCAGACAGAACCGCACCGGCAACTCCCGGCCGACCTGCCGCAGCAGGTACTCGGGCTCCTCGCCCGGCGGGCTCCACCAGAACGATCCCGACTGGGCGATCACCGTCCCGAACACATCCGGCCGCCGCACCCCGGCGAACACCGACGCCAGACCCCCGTAGCTCTTTCCCGAAATCACCGTCCGCCGCGGATCCCCCGTCGCCCCGGTCCGCTTCCGCGCCCACGGCAACAACTCGTCCGTAAGAAACTGCAGAAACCCTTCATTGCAAGGCAACTCGCGAGCCCTTGTCGTGAAGTCGACACTGTCCGGCAGTACGGCGACCAGCGGCGGCAACTCCCCCGCGGCGACCAGGTTGTCGAGCGTCGGGAAGATCGGCAACGCCTCGTTCCAGTCCCGCCCGTCCAGCAACACGAGCAGCGCCGGATCCGGTCCCTGGACGGCCGACTCCCAGAGCCAGACGGTCCGCTCGTTCCCCAGCACCTCCGACGCGACGGTCGTCTCGCGGATCGCGCCCCGCGGTACGGCGGCTCGCGGCGCGCACCAGTCCCGCGGCGTCGCCCGGTCGAGCGCGAAGGTGGAGAAGCGCTGCGGCGGACTCACCGGATCGCCCGCGACACCCGGAAGCGTGAACGGCGACCGGTTGAGCGGGTCCGGTACGAACGTCGCCGCCCGCGCCACGGCTTCCGGCGTACCGGCGGCGGCCAGCGGCTCCAAGGAATCGCCCGGCGAGAGCACGTAACGCGCCCGGTGATCGGCCCGGACCACGTAGGTGCGGAACCAGACGTCCGTACCGTCCAGCCGCTCCAACTGGTTGTCCGGGATCTCCCACCACAACGCGGGTCCGCCGATCACCGCGACCGTGTCGACCGGCCGTTCCTCCTTCCACAGGAACGTGACCAGCCGCTGCTCCTCGTCGTACGGCTCGATCAACGGCGTGCCGGTCAGCGCCACCTCGGCCCAGAAACGCGCCAGTACGCCGGGACCTCCGGCAAGGTCCGAGCGGAGCTGCTCGATGCGCGGGCTAACGGGCACGGGTCAGGTGGTCGGCGGTCGCGACCAACGCGGCGTACTGCGACGCGACCAGCGAGCCGATCGGGATCTGCACCATCGACGCCGCCTCCGCCGCGTCCGCGAGCCAGTCGTCGTACTGCGCGGCCAGCCGCCGCTGCGCCGCCCGGATCGCCGGCGTCGCGTTGCCGATGGCAACCTCTCCGTCGAGGGCCCGGAGCAACATTCCGGCGTACCGGAGGCGGAACATGTGTACCGAGTCCCGGACCGAAGCCAGCTCGGCGACCGTCGCGGGTCGCTGTGCCTCCGGCTCCGCCGCGCGCTTCTCGATCCCGTCCGGCGACGGCGCCAGCGCCCGCGCGTAGTACCGGCTGGCCCGGACGAACGCCGACCCCGCGGTCAGCTCGTCCCCGGTCGCGGCCAGGATCTCCTCCATCCACCCCACCAGCTCACGGAACCCGGCCGCCTGTTCGCGCAGGACCTCGGAGTACGACGTGGTGGTCGGCGACGCGTCGCTCACCCGCGCGTCGTCCCAGTGCGGCAACTCGCTCAGCAGCGTCAGCGTGCCGTACGGGCGGGTGTACGAGTGGCTGCTGTTCCCGCCGAACTTCTCCGGCAACGGGTCCTCGTGCTCGACGTAGTAGTCGTACATCGACTCGATGTCCGGCATCCGGAAGATCCCGTCGGCGAACCGCTCGATCGACGGCGACTCGGGCTCACCGCGATCCAGGCTCAGCCCCAGCCGCTCCGGGATCTCCTGCAGTACGCCGTGCAGCTCGGGCTCGGGCCGCGACAGGTAGTAGTACGCGCCGCCGACCTCGGTGTTGTGCAGCGAACACATCAGCTGCGGCCGGACCTGGTCGATCACCCGCATCAGCGCGGCCGTCTCCGGCAGCACCTCGTCGAAGTACGCCGTCTTGTAGTCGAGCGGGAAGGTCCACTCGATCTGCTCGTCGCCGGCCGGTCGGTAGAAGTTCCGCGCGTAGTGCTCGCGGGTGAACGGGCCTTTGAGCCAGCCCTCGTTCAGCCGGAGCCCGTCGGGGTCGATACACGCGACGATGTGCCAGCGATGCCCGAGCCGTTCCCGCAGTCCGTCGTCCGTGCAGAGCCGGCGGGCCAGATGCAGCGCGGTCAGGCCGCCGATCGGCTCGTTCGGATGCGGCAGCCCGAACACCAGCGCGTCCGGGCCGGTCGAGCCGATCGTCAGGCAAAACAGCGGGTCGCCGAGCCGGGAGGTCCCGATCCGGCGCAACGAGGTCAGTGCGGGGTGGAGATCGTGCAGGCGGGTCAGGTCCGCGACGAGCTCGTCGGCGGTACTGAACACCGCGATCTCCGGGACGGATTGCAGCTCGGTCTCCAGCCAGGCAGGCAGCACCCGGGTCGCCTCCTCGATCGTCCGGACGGGCCTCTCATGGTGGGTCGGCGGACCTCGCGAGAGCCTTGGTCCAGCCCACCAGATTGCGCGATCGCTTTGTCGGATCCGACAAAGCGATCCCGGCCAGGAGGTCTATTCTCGCTGTATGCACGGTCGGTCCAGCCCGGAGACGTCGATCCCGTCGGCGACCTTTGTCGTGCCCGTCGAACCACCCGCCGACGCGCCGGACCGCACCCTGGACCGGATCGTGGAGAATCTCGGCCCGCACGCGCTGCACGTGATCACCGCCGGCGGCCGGTTGTCCGACCACGTCCGCGAGGTCGTCGTCCACGGACCCGGCGAGCCGCTGCCGCCCGCCGACGCGGGCATCCTGCTGCTCACCGGAAGCCCGTCGGCCAAGGCCGTCGACGCCGTCCATGACGCCAGGGCGGCCGGCTACCGAGCCGTTGTAGTGAAGGCGTTCGGCGACGATCTGACCCGGCTCGCCCAGGCCGCCGACGAGACCGGGGTCGCGCTGCTGACCACTCCGGACGAGATGGCCTGGCGGCACCTCGACGCGTTGATCAGCTCCAGCAAGGCGCCCGCGTTCTCCGATGCCACCGACCGGTTCGCCGCGATCGGGCTCGGCGACCTGTTCGCGCTGGCGAACGCGATCGCCACCTCGGTCGGCGGCGCGATCACGATCGAGGACCCGACCGGCCGGGTGATCGCGTACTCGAACCTCCCGCACCAGGAGATCGACGAGATCCGCCGGCTCGGCATCCTCGGCCGGCAGACCCCGGACCGGCCGACGAACTACGAGGAGTACCAGGCGGTGCTGCGCTCGGAGAGCCCGGTGTACTTCGAGAGCCCCGCGCCGGAGTACGCGAGCCGGATGGCGATCGCGGTCCGGGCCGGCACCGAGGCACTCGGGCTGATCTGGGTGCTGACCGACCGGCCGCCGGTGGTCGCCCGCGCCGAACTCGTGCTGGCCGACGCCGCCCGGGCGACCACGCTGCACCTGCTCCGGGCCCGCGGGCAACGCGATCCCGAGCGGGCCCGGCGTACCGAGGCACTCCGGCTGCTGCTCGACGGCGCGGTCGCGCCGCGCAGCGCCGCGGCCCAGCTCGGTATCAAGCCGGACACGTCGAGCATCGTGCTGGTGATCGCGCCGGTCGGCGACGACGTCGAGCCGATCCTGGCCGCGTCCCGGATCGTCGACCTGGTCACGCTGTACTGCGAGGCGTGGCACTCGAGCGCCTTGTGTGTCACGGATTCCGGCGTCGTCTACGCGCTGCTCCCGACCCGGACCACCGACGAGCCGTCCCCGCGGTTGCTCAAGCTGGCCGACGATCTGGCGGCGACGATCCAGCGCTCCGGGCATCTCGACGTACTGGTCGGCATCGGGTCCTGCGCCGCCGGGCTCGCCGACGTACCGGAGTCGCGGGCGATGGCGGACCGGGTGCTCGCGGTGCTCAGCGGGCGGTCCTCCCGCGGCGAACCCACGCCGCGGGTCGCGAGCGTCGAACAGGTGCGGACCGAGGTCGTACTGCGGATGGTCGCGAACCAGGGCGCCGCCGTCGAGGGGCAGTTGCTCGGGCCGGTGCGCGCGATTCGTGAGCACGATCAGCTGCACGGGACGGAGTACGCCGAGAGTCTGCTGACGTACCTGAGCTCGTTCGGGGACGCGGTCCGGGCCGCCGAGGCGCTGAACATCCACGAGAACACCATGCGGTACCGGATCCGGCGGATCGAGACGATGTTCGACCTGTCGCTCGAGGACGGCGACCAGATCCTCGCCACCTGGCTGCAACTCCGCCTCCTCCGCCTGATCGACTGACCCGCGGGCTGATCGGGTGGCCTGTCGGGTCCGACAACAGGCGGGGGGCAATCGTTGCCCGCGCGACAAAGCCGGGGCCGGTGCCGGAAACCTACGGTTCTCGCATGCTGGAGAACCCCGCTTACGCCCTGACCGACCCCGCCCGCATCCAGGACCTCGTCACCCGTCACTCCTGGGTCACCCTGGTCAGCCACCTCCCAACCGGGCTGGTGGTCTCCCACGCCCCGATCCTCCTCGAACCCGACCAGTCGATCGTCGGCCACCTCGCCCGTACGGACGCCGACGGCCACGAACTCGGCCGGCACGAGGTCGTCGTCATCGTCCAAGGCCCACACGGCTACATCACCCCCGACTGGTACGCCGGCGGCCCGTACGTCCCGACCTGGAACTTCGTCGTCTGCCACCTGTACGGCCGTCCCGACCTGCTCACCGCCGACGAGACGTACGACGTGCTCAGCCGGACCGTCGACCACTACGAGCAGGCGCGACCGAACCCGTTCCGGCTCGACCAGGTGACGGAGTACGCCCAACGGCTCGCCCCGCACACCACCGGGTTCCGGCTGGTGCCGTCCCGCGTGGTCGCGAAAGCCAAGCTGAGCCAGGACAAACCCGCAGCCGACCAGGCCGGAGTGCTGGCCGGACTCGACGCGGACCCGGTGCACGGCAACCCGGAACTCGCCGCGACCATGCGCTCCTACGGGGTCGGCCAATGACCGCGAAGCCGATCGTTCTGCGGCAGATCCGGCTCGGCAGCGACGGCCCGATTGTCGACGTGCGGATTGTCGACAATCGACTTTCTGCCATCGGCGACCTGGTCCCGGAGACCGGCGACGAGGTGCTGTACCACCGCGGCGCCACACTCCTCCCCGGCTTGATCGACGGCCACGTGCACACCGCGCAATGGGCCGAACGGCGCCGCCGGATCGACGTCCAGCGCGCCCGGTCGGCGACCGAGGCCGTCGAACTCGTGTCCGCCGCGCTGCGGGACCGTCCGCCGCTGTCGGCAGGCGATGTCGTGATGGCACACGGTTTCCGCGACGGCCTGTGGACGACCCCACCGCACAAGGATCTGCTCGAGTCGGCGTTGCCCGGCGTACGGGTCGCGGTGATCAGCCAGGACCTGCACGCGATCTGGTTGAGCCCCGCCCTGCTCAAACACCTCGGCCGCGAGGACGAGACCGGCGTACTGCGGGAGCAGGACTGCATCCAGGTGAACTACGAACTGTCCCGCAACGTACCGCCCGAACTCGTCGACCGCTGGGTCCTCGAGGCCACCCGCGCCGCCGCCCGCCGCGGCATCACCTCGATCATCGACTTCGAGTACGCCGACAACCGCGCCGACTGGCTGCGCCGCTCGGAACAGGGACCGGTGCCGGTGCGGGTGAAGACCTCGATCTGGCGGCCCTGGCTGGACGAGGCGATCGAACTCGGGCTGCGCACCGGTCACCCGGTGCCGGGCGGTCACGGCCTGATCGAGGTCGGGCCGTTCAAGCTGGTCGCCGACGGCTCGCTGAACACCAGGACGGCGTACTGCCACGACCCGTACCCGGAAGCCGACGCCGGGGAGCAGCACGGGCTGTTGCTGATCGACGAAGAAGACCTGGTCTCGCTGATGACGCTTGCCGCTGGCAACGGCCTCGACCCCGCCGTGCACGCGATCGGCGATCACGCGAACACCATCGCGCTGAACGCGTTCGACCGGGTCGGCTGCCGCGGCCGGATCGAGCACGCCCAACTGGTCAGGCCCGACGACGCGGCCAGGTTCGCCCGGCCGGGCCTGATCACGTCGATCCAGCCGCAGCACGCGATGAGCGATCGCGACGTCGCCGATCGGCACTGGCCGGACCGGTCCGCGTTCCCGTACGGCTCGCTGCTCCGGGCCGGGGCGACACTCGAGCTCGGATCCGACGCCCCGGTTGCCGAACCCGATCCCTGGCACGCGATCGCCGACGCCGTACACCGCACCGACGACGACCGGCCGCCGTGGCACGTCGAGCAGGCGATCCCCCTGCACGCCGCCCTCCGGGCCGCAACTGGTGGCCGGCGGCAACTCAGCGTTGGCGACCCCGCCGATCTCGTGCTGGTCCCCGCCGACCCCGCGACGTTGTCCAACGCCGACCTGCGCGCATTGCCTGTACTGGCAACGCTGGTGGCCGGCAGGGTGACCTTCCTTGCCGATGATTTCGGTAACGAATAAACTGATGTAACAGGTGATGCAGATTAACTGAGGTTACGCAAACCTCAGTTCGGCAAGGCTCACCTCAGTGCGGAAGGGAAGTTCTGATGACCGCGGAAGTCGTGGAACCCGAGATCCACCACTCCCATCGCGACGTCACCGGCGGCTGGCTGCGGCCCGCGACGTTCGGCGTGATGGACGGCCTGGTGTCGAACTTCGCGCTGGTCGCCGGTGTCGTCGGCGGCGGCGCGACCGGCAAGGTCGTCCTGATGACCGGCCTGGCCGGGCTGGTGGCCGGTGCCTGTTCGATGGCGTCCGGCGAGTTCACCTCGGTGTCGTCCCAGGCCGAGCTGATGCAGGCCGAGATCGCCGTCGAGAAGCGTGAGCTGGAGATCCACCCGGTCGAGGAGGAGCGCGAGCTCGCGCTGATGTACGAGGCCAAGGGACTCCGGCCCGAGCTGGCCGCCGAGGTGGCCCGCGAGCTGACGGCCAACCCCGAGGTCGCGCTCGACGTACACGTCCGCGAGGAGCTCGGCGTCGACCCCAACGACCTGCCCTCGCCGTGGGTCGCGGCCGGTTCGTCGTTCGCCGCGTTCGCGGTCGGTGCGCTGATCCCGCTGATCCCGTTCGTCTTCGGCGCCGGCAGCATCCTGCCCGCGCTGCTGCTGAGCGCGCTCGGCCTGGTCGTCACCGGCGGCATCGTCGGCAAGATCACCGCGCGCCCGTTCTGGTACGGCGGTGGCCGTCAACTGCTGCTCGGCGGGCTGTCGGCGGCCGTGACGTTCGCCATCGGTCTCGCGGTCGGGACCGGGCTGTCCTAGTAACCTGGTCTGATGGCGACCCGACGTACCACCAAGAAGCCGGAGAGCTGGCTCCTGCTGATCTACAAGGTGCCCAGCGACTCCTCGCGGGCCCGGGTGGCGGTGTGGCGGGAACTGAAACGGCTCGGCGGGTTCTACGTCCAGCAGGCGGTCTGCGTACTGCCCGACCGCGAGGAGCTGCGCGCCGGGATGGAGAAGGTGCGGGCGCGGGTGACCGAGCTCGGCGGGTCGAGCGTGTTCCTGACGCTCACCGACGTGGAGGACGACGTCCGGCAGCAGTTCGCCGACGGCTTCCTCGACCAGTCGGCCAAGGAGTACGCCGAGATCGTCGAGGAGTGCGACACCAAGTTCGTCAAGGAGATCGAGTTCGAGCGGTTCCGGGAGAACTACACGTTCGAGGAGGCCGAGGAGATCCGGCAGGACCTGGAGAAACTCCGCCGCTGGCTGGCCAAGGTCGAGGGCCGCGACTGGATGGGTGCCGACGGCAAGGACCTCGCCCGCAGCAAGGTCGCCGACTGCGAACGCCTCCTGGAGGAGTTCGAAGCCGACGTCTACGACCGCACCGAAGGCGAAGCCTGACCTCAGCTCCCCCGAAGACCCGGCCGGCGGACGTTCGGCCGGGTCTTGGCGTTTCGTTGACACCTCGATACTGTGTAACTATCGTTTCGTGCAGCATATGTTTCATTCGCAGTGGAGGATGTGAGAGATGGACGCGGCAACGTGGGGACTGATCATCGCGACGTTCGTCGCGTGTTTCGTGGAAATGGTGGAGGCCACCACGATCGTCATGGCGATGGGGTACACCCGCGGCTGGCGGTCGGCGATGGCCGGAACGTTCGCGGCGCTGGCCGTGCTCGCCGTGGTCACCCTGGCGGCCGGGTACGCGCTGGCGACCTGGCTGCCGGAGTCGGCGCTGCAGCTCGCGATCGGCGGCCTGCTGCTGATCTTCGGCCTGCAGTGGCTGCGGAAGGCGATCCTCAGATCGTCCGGACGCAAGTCCGTGCACGACGAGGACGCGATCTACCGCGAGGAGGTCGAGGCGGCCAAGGCGGCCGGTGAGTCCAAGGGCGGCATCGACCTGTTCGGCTTCATGGTCTCGTTCAAGGGCGTGTTCCTGGAGGGCATGGAGGTCGTGTTCATCGTGCTCACCTTCGGCCTGAACGCGAAGAACATCCCGGTCGCCGCGGGCGGCGCCGCGGCCGCCGTGGTCGTCGTGCTCGCGATCGCCGTCGCGCTCCGCCGGCCGCTGTCGATGATCAACGAGAACCTGCTCAAGTACGGCGTCGGCCTGCTGCTCGCGTCCTTCGGGACGTACTGGTCGGTCGAGGGCATCGGCATCTTCCGGCACGGCCGGGAGAGCCTCAACTGGCCGGGCCACGACCTGATGATCCTGGTCCTGATCGCCGCCTGGCTGGTGCTCAGCCGGGTCTTCATCGCGATCCTCCGCAAGCCCGCCGTCGCGGCCCCCGTCGTTCCCGTGGAGGTGCAGAAGTGAAGTATCTGAAGGCCTTCGGCCAGTTCTGGTACGACTTCATCATCGGCGACGACTGGAAGATCGCCGCCGCGGTCGTCACGACGCTCGCCGTGCTGGTGGTCGTGATGCTCACCGGCGCGCTGAACGACACCGCGCTCACGCTGCTCGGCGGCGTCCTGGTAATCGCCGCGTTCAGCATCAGCCTGGCGATCGACGTCCGGAAGAAGTAACCGGCACCCTCTTGCATCTCCTTCCGGTATCCCGAAGACTTTTCCTGGATACCGGAAGGAGCTCCTGATGGACCCGAATGCAGAGCAGGCGCTCACCTGGTGGGCTCCGCAGCGACAGGTCTGGACACCGGTCGGCCGGCCGTCACACCTGTTCCGGTTCGACGTGTTCTACAACGGCACGACGGTCTGCCAGCCGGCCGTCGCGCTCCCGCCCAGCGACTCCCCCACGCTCAAGCCGTACCTGGCGCCGTACCGCGGCCGGGACTTCCAGCTCACCGTGGTGATGCCGGACCGCGGGCGGATCCCGCCGATGCCCACCACGCCGCAGTACCTGCACCGCACCGACTTCGGCGTCGGGATCCAGGGCTGGCGGACGGACACCGCGACGCCGGTACTCTGGACCGAACACCGGCGCCAGGAGGGTCTCGTACTACGGCAGTCGACGTTCGCGCACCTGGCCGGCGGGCGGGACGTGGAGACGGCGCTGGAGCCGATCTACGCGTGGACGCGGTTCGAGGTCGAGCAGGTGAACGACGTACGGCCGCCGGAGGAGTTCCGGTTCGCGCTGCGGTTGAGCAAGGTGTTCCTGACGCACGTGGTCGATCCGCCGGAGCAGCAGGAGGCCTGGATCACGATGCAGGTGACGCCGTCGGCCGCTCCGCTCGACGGCGCGCTGGAGTTGCACGGCGATCGGGTTGTCGATGCCGATGGCAACGTTCGGCTGGTGGCGCCGGGGACGTCGCTCCGGATGACGGCGCCCGGCGTGTACGACCTGGAGATCGTCCTCGAGGCGCGCGTCGGGGCGTACGTCGACGTGCTGCTGCCGATGCTGCCCGGCCCCGTCGACGAGGAGGTGGCGCTCGGGTACGGCGGGGCGCTCGCCGAGGCCGAGGCGTACTGGGAACCGCGGACCGCGGCGGTGATCCGGACGCCCGAGAAGTACGTCGACGAGTTCTTCCGGCGCAGTGTCCAGCTGGCCGAGATCATCGCGGAGCAGAGCCCGGACACCGGGCTGCCCACGTTCCTGACCGGGTCGTTCGGGTACGACGTGCTGTGGAGTACGCCGACGTCGATGGTCAGCCACATGTTCCTCGACCTGCTCGGCCACCACGACCTGGTCGCGTCCCACCTGGAGCTGTACCGCGCCTCGCAGGGCGTGCGGCGGCCGCCGGGGTCGGCGTACGACGGGATGTCGAACGCGGGGTTCTTCGCGACGCCGTTGAGCCTGCAGTCGTTCGACTGGCTGAGCGACCACGGCGCGATCCTCGAAGCGGTCGCGCGGCACGCGCTGCTGAGCCGCGACGAGACGTTCGTGTCGCGGTGGATCGAGCCGGTTGTGCAGGCGTGTGAGTTCATCGCCCGGGCGTGCGCGTCGGTCGACCATCCGGCGGTGGCCGGGTTGATGCCGCCGGCGAAGGCGAACGACACCGGGGTCGAGCAGCAGTCGGTGTCGATCCAGGCGTGGACGTACCGGGGCCTGACGAGCGCGGTGCAGTTGTTGCGGCGGATCGGGCATCCGCGGGCCGCCGAGTTCGCGGAGGTCGGCGAGCGGTTCAGGGCGGCGTACGTCCGTGCGCTGCGGACCGCGGAAGCGCCGACGTGGACGGATTCGGACGGTACGGCGTGGCCGGTGCTGCCGAGCAAGTTCTACGGGCCGGAGAGCGCCTGGCCGGAGCTGGAGCTGTTCGACGGCGGCGCGTTGATGTCGGTGTGGGCGGGGCTGATGCCGGCGGCGGATCCGTTGATGCGGTCGTTCGTGGAGTACTTCCGGGTGGGGCCGAACACGGCGAACTTCGATCCGGCGCATCATACGGCGCTGGATCGGGTGGTTCTCGATCATGAGCAGAGCAGTGCGGAGCCTTGCTACAGCTGGAATCTGTTCCACAGTTGGGAACTGGGCGATCGTGAGCATTTTCTGGAAGGGTTGTACGGCCTGATGACCGGTGCGATCTCGCCGCAGACGTACATCGCCGGTGAGCATCGGCACGGGATGTACGGGATGGTCGGCGTGCAGCCGCTGATCGTCTGGGCGGCTCGGCACGCGGTGATCGACGATGCCATCATGCCGGGTGAGCTACATCTGCTCCGGCTCTGTCCCAGCGCCTGGATCTCCGCGGATCAGGAGACCGTGTTCGAGGGAATGCCGACGCTCTACGGCCCGATGACCCTGCGGTTCCAGCTTGTCGGCAGCACGCTGGAAGTCCGGCACACCACGACCTGGGCCGAACCCCCAACCCGAATCGTCCTACACCTACCACCCGGCGTGGACCGAGTGGTCGTCGTTTAGCCGCGCGGGCGGCCGCGCCAGGCGAAGCGGTGTTCGGGGCGGCCGGTGGTGCCGTAGCGGAGGGTGAGTTCGACCCGGTCGGCACGGACGAGGTCGGACAGGTAGCGCTGCGCGGTGGCGCGGGAGACGCCGGTCAGGTCCGCGATCGCGGCCGCGGTGAGCGGCTCGCCGGCGCCCCGGAGCGCGTCCCGGATCGCATCCGCGGTCACCGCGGAGCGGCCCTTGGGCAGCGCGCCGGCCGACGAGTCCCCCTCCCGCAACGTGCCGAACGCCCGGTCGATCGCGTTCTGGTCGAGCCGCCGGTCACCGTCGACCTGCTGCCGGAACCGCGCGAACGCCGCCAGCCGATCGGCCAGCACCTGCGGCGGGAACGGCTTGACCAGGTAGTTGATCGCCCCCAGCGCGACCGCCCGCCGGACCGTCTCCGCGTCGTCGGCCGCACTGATGACGATCACCGCCGCACCGAGCGTCCGGATGATCGCCGAACCGGGCGCGTCCGGCAGGTACTCGTCCAGCAGCACGAGCTCCGGCTCGGTCTCCTCCGCCAGCCGCATCGCGTCCGCGGCGGTGTGCGCGACCCCGACGACCCGGAACCCCGGCACCCTTTCGACGTACGACGCGTGCACGCCGGCCACCCGGAAATCGTCGTCGACCACCAGTACGCCGATCCTGCTCATCGACTGCCTCCGTCCGTCCGGCCGCTGATCACACCCGGCAGCCGGGCGGTGAAGACGGCGCCGTGTTCGTTGCCACCGGCATCGACCAGCAGGACGTCGCCGCCGTGCGAGCGGGCCGTCTGCCGGGCCAGTACGAGGCCGATCCCGTGCCCGTCGGCCGCGGCCCGCGACGTGACGCCGTACCCGAAGACGTCGGCGCCGGACGGCACCCCGGAGCCGCTGTCCAGAACGTGCACGATCAGGTCCTCGCCGGACGACGCCAGCGTGATCTCGACCCAGGCCGGGCGGCGCTGCGCCGGTGTGGTCTCGGCGGCGGCGCGGATCGCGTTGTCGACCAGGTTCGCGACCACGGTCACGGTGTCCAGCGGGCGTCGCAGGCGGCCGTCGACCCAGGTTGAGTCGCCGGTCCGCAGCTCGACCCCCGCCTCCGAGGCGGCCGCGGTCTTCGCGGTCAGCAGGCCGACCAGGTACGGATCGGTGACGCCGTCGGGCCGGGTCGCGGAGACCCGGAGGTCGTCGAGGTACTCGAGCGCCTGGTCGACGTGCCCGACGTGCAGCATCCCGGCCAGCGAATGCAGCCGGTTCGTGTACTCGTGGGCCTGCGCGCGCAGGGCGTCCGTCAACGCCCTGGTCGCTTCGAGCTCACGGCCCAGCTCGTCGAGGTCGGAGCGGTCCCGCAGGATCAGCACCTGTCCCAGGTCCCGGCCGTCCCGCCGCACCGGGAGCCGGGTCACCAGGAGGACCCGGTCGTCGATCACCCGCAGCGCGCCGGTCGGTGCCTGGTCGAGCCGGAACAGCTCGACGATCTCCTCGGGGGCACCTGACATGTCCAGCTGCCGGCCGCGGACGATAGGGCCACCGCCGGTCAGCCGGACCGCCTCGTCGTTCGCGACCGTGACCCGTTCCCGGTCGTCGATCGCCAGTACGCCGTCCCGGACGCCGCCGAGGACGGCCGCATGCTCGCGGAGCAGATCGGCCATCTCCTCCGGCTCCAGGCCGAGCGTCGTACGCCGGAGCCGTCTGGCCAGCGTGACCACGCCGAGCATGCCGAGCCCGAGCACCGGGACCATGATCAGCGCCAGCAGCAGCACCAACTGCCGGAGCCGGAGGTTCAGGTCGTCCATCGAGATCCCGACGCTGACCTCCCCCACCACGCGGCCGTCCGGGGTCCGCAACGGAACCTTTCCGCGCGCCGAGTCGCCCAGCGTGCCTTCCTGTACGGCGACCACCTCGCGGCCGGACAGCGCGTCCGACGGGTCGGTGCTGACCCGCTGGCCGACCTCGGTCAGCGTCGGGTGGCTGTACCGGATGCCCGCGTCGTCGGTGACCACGACGTACAGCGCGCCGGTCGCGACCCGGACCCGCTCCGCCGCGACCTGTACCGGACCGGTGGGGCTCGGCTTCGTCGTGGTGACGAGCCCGGCGAGGCCGGACTGTTGAGCGACGGACCGGGCGACGGCCAGTGCGCGCTGCTCGTACTGGCCCTCCAGGTCGCTGCGCAGTACCAGGCCGGACACCACCAGGCAGAGCAGCAGGATGCTCGTCAGCAACGCCGCCTGGAACACGATCGCCTGGGTCCGCAGTCGCCAGGAACGCGGACCGAGCCGCGTGGAACCGGCTGTTACGGTGGCCATCGGTCCACCATACGGCCCGTGAGCAGAATGCGCAGAACGCGAGTTGTGCGGCTAGCCACCACAACGAGCGCAAGGGTTCCGGCGGCGGCGGCGCGCTCCTACGGTCTTCCGCCATGACCCCTGTCACACCGAAGCCCAGCACGGGCACCGCTGGCCCGGCCATCGCGCTGCGCCAGGCCACGAAGCGCTTCGCGACCCGCGACCGGGGCGCGTTCACGGCGATCACCGACGTCGACCTCGAGGTCGGCGCCGGCGAGTTCGTCACCGTCGTCGGTCCGACCGGCTGCGGCAAGTCCACCACCCTGTCCCTGGTCTCCGGCCTGGAACCCGCCTCGTCCGGCCACGTCCTGGTGCACGGCCGCCCGGTCTCCGGGATCCCGGACGGCGTCGGGTACATGTTCCAGACCGACGCGACGCTGCCCTGGAAGAACGTCCTGGACAACGTCGCGCTCGGGCTGCGGTACCGCGGCGTCGCGAAGGCCGACGCCGAACGCCGTGCCCAGGACTGGATCGGCCGCGTCGGCCTGACCGGATTCGAGGACCGCTACCCGCACCAGCTGTCCGGCGGCATGCGCAAGCGCGTCGCGATGGCGCAGACCCTGATCACCGAGCCGTCGCTGCTGCTGCTGGACGAGCCGTTCGGCGCCCTCGACGTACAGACCCGGGAGCTGATGCAGGACGAACTGCTGCGGCTGTGGTCCGGTACGGGCGCCGCCGTGGTGTTCGTGACCCACGACCTGACCGAGGCGATCGCGCTCGCCGACCGGGTGGTCGTGATGACGGCCGGCCCGGCGACCGTGAAGGACGAGGTCGCGATCGACCTGCCGCGGCCGCGGAAGGTCGAGGACATCCGGCTGACGCCGGAGTTCACCGAGCTCTACCGGCGCGTGTGGGACAGCCTGCGCGAAGAGGTCGAGATCACCCGAGCCCGAGGAGCCTCGCATGTCGCTTGATACCCGTACGCCGGCCACGGCAGCGCCGGACGCCGTACCGCGGAACACCGGCGCGTGGGCGTTCCTGCGTGGCCGCACCGGGCAGCCCCCCCTGGTTGGTGCACGTCGTCCGGATCGCACTGGTGGCGGTCTGGCTCGGCTCGTGGGAACTCGCCGCGCGCACCGTGATCGACCCGTTCTACTACTCGATGCCGAGCCGGATCTGGGCCAAGCTGGTGGACTGGTTCACCGTCGGTACCTCGCAGGGCTCGATCTGGTCGAACATCGCGGTCACCCTCGAGGAGGCGGTCGCCGGGTTCGTCCTCGGCACGGTCGCCGGCGTCGTGCTCGGCGTCCTGCTCGGCCGCAGCCGGTTCCTGGCCGATGTCCTGGCACCGTTCATCAAGGCGGCGAACGCGATCCCGCGGATCGTGCTCGCGTCGCTGTTCGTGATCTGGTTCGGCCTCGGGCTGTCCTCGAAGGTCGCCACCGCGTTCGTGCTGGTGTTCTTCGCGGTGTTCTTCAACGCCTTCCAGGGCGCCCGCGAGGTGGACAAGGTGCTGGTGGACAACGGCCGCATCCTCGGCGCCTCGCGCTGGGACCTGATGCGCTCGATCATCCTGCCGAGCGCCACGTCCTGGATCCTCGCGTCGATGCACGTGGCCTTCGGGTTCGCGCTGATCGGCGCGATCGTCGGGGAGTTCACCGGCGCCGACAAGGGCCTCGGCATTCTGATCAACCATGCCCAGGGCAACTTCGACGCGGCCGGTATCTACGCCGGGATGATCGTCACCACGGTGATCGCGCTCGGCGCCGAATGGCTGATCTCCAAGGCCGAGGCCCGGCTGACGGCCTGGCGTCCCTCCAGCGTCTCCCAGACCGCAACCGCCTGATCTTCCCCTGCTTCTGTAAAGGAAACTCGCATGCGTCTCAACCGACTGACCGTTGCCGCGGTCGCGTTCCTGCCCGTCGCCGCGCTGGCGCTGGCCGGCTGCCGCGACTCCCGCACCGCCACCACCACCTCCGCCGACGGCACCCCGCAGGTCAAGATCATGATCGGCGGGATCAACAAGGTGATCTACCTGCCCGCGATGCTCACCCAGCAGCTCGGGTACTTCAAGGACGCCGGGGTCGACGTCAAGCTCGCCGACGAGCCGTCCGGCGCGAGCGCCGAGAACACCCTGGTCGCCGGTCAGGTGCAGGGCGTCGTCGGGTTCTACGACCACACGATCACCCTGCAGGCGCAGGGCAAGTGCATCAAGAGCGTCGTACAGCTGGCCAAGGTACCCGGCGAGGCCGAGGTGGTCTCGAACAAGCAGGCCGCGTCGCTGGCCGGGGCCAAGGACTTCAAGGGCAAGAAGCTCGGCGTGACGTCGCCCGGTTCGTCGACCGACTACCTGACGCAGTACCTCGCCACCAAGAACGGCGTGTCCACGAAGGACTACACGACGGTCAAGGCCGGCGCCGGGTCGACGTTCGTCGCCGCCCTCACCAACGGCGGTATCGACGCCGGGATGACGACCGACCCGACGATCGCCACCATCACCTCGAAGAACCTGGGCAAGGTGCTGATCGACATGCGCACCGAGGAAGGCACCAAGGCCGCGCTCGGCGGGCTGTACCCGGCCGCATCCCTGTACATGGACTGCGCGTACGTCGACGCGAACAAGGACACCGTGCAGAAGGTGGCCGACGCGTTCGTGAAGACGATGCAGTGGATCTCGACGCACTCCCCCGCGGAGATCGCCGACAAGATGCCGGCCGACTACGCCGGCGCCGACAAGGCCCTGTACGTCAAGTCGATCAAGGACTCCTCGCCGATGTTCACCACCGACGGCGTGATGCCGAAGGGCGGCCCGGAGACCGTCCTGGACGTGCTCGGCACCTTCAGCGACACGGTCAAGTCCCAGAAGGACAAGATCGACCTGAGCAAGACCTACACCACGGACTTCGCCACCAACACCAAGTAGCCCCCTCCCCCCGAAGTAGGCGCCCGCTCCCCCCGCGGGCGCCTACGGCGTTGGCGTGCTCGACGGTGGCGGTGTGGTCGAGGTGGTGGGGGGCGGCGTGGTGCTTGGCGGCGTCGAGGTGGGGGTGGACGACGGGGTGGGTGAGGAGGGGGTTCTCGTGGGCGTGCTGGTGGGAGTGGTGGTGGGCTTCGACGGGGTCGTGGAGGGCGTCGTCTTGGGGGTGGTCGTCGGGATGGACGGTGTGGACGACGGGGTGCTGCTCGGCGTTGACGCGATAGAGGACGGGGTGTCCGTCGTACGGCGGGTTGCGTTGGTGGCGGTGTCGGTGCTGGACGGGTCGGTCGTCGGCGTGGTCGTCGGCGTACCGCTGGTGGCGCTCGGCGGCGGGCCTACGTCGACGGTCGGCGGGTTCTTGCCTCCGGTGTTGTGCAGGACGAGGCCGGCCGCGACGGCGCCGGCTACCGCGAGTACGGCGACGACGGCGATCAGGAGGGGCTTGCCGGATTCACGAGCGGGTCGCGCGGGCGCCGACGCTACGAGCGGTGCCGCGATCGCCTGAGTGGACTGCGCGAGGGCGGCCTGCGCGACGGTTGGCAGCGCGGCGATTGGATAGCGCTCGGCCGCCGTCCGGACAGACGTGAGCTCGGCGGCGGTCGGGCGGTCGGCCGGGTCCTTGGCGAGCATGCGGAGGAGCAGGCTCTCGTAGGGGCCGGCGAGCTCCGGGCGGAGCCGGCTCGGTGGGACCGGGTCGGCGTCGACGTGCTGGTACAGGACCGCGGTCGGGTGATCACCCATGAACGGCGGCCGGCCGGTGAGCAGTTGGTACAGCACGCAGCCCAGCGCGTACACATCCGACTCAGGGCCGCCCTTCTCGCCCCGCGCGCGCTCCGGTGACAGGTAGTGCGGGCTGCCGATGATCTGCCCGGTCATCGTCAGCTCGTTGGTCTCCGCGCCGGGCAGCGCCGCGATCCCGAAGTCCGCGACCTTCACCACGCCGTCCGCGGAGATCATCAGGTTGCTCGGCTTGATGTCGCGATGGACGACGTTCTCCGCGTGCGCCGCCGCCAGGCCGGCCGCGGCCTGCTCGACGATCGTGATCGCGCGCTCCCACGGCACCGGGCCGTCCTCGGTGATCTCGCCCGCGACCGAACGGCCCTCGACGAGTTCCATCACCAGGAAGAAGTTGTCGTCGTACTGCCCGAAGTCGTACACCGCCACGATGTGCGCGTCGCTCAACCGCGCCGCGGCTCGCGCCTCGCGCTGGAACCGTTCAGCAGCCGAGGGGTCTTGGCCGGACCGCAGCAGCATCTTCACCGCGACGTCACGCCCGAGCAACTCGTCGGTCGCCCGGAACACCTCACCCATGCCGCCACGCCCCAGCGACGCTCCCAGCCGGTACCGCTCGCCGATCAACATCCGTCCCTGTACCCCACCACGCCGTCCGCCAGTCCACGGTCAGGCTACTCGCTGCACAAGGCGTGACCCGACGGGCGCCCCCCGTCACCGCTCGTGGCTAGCCGATCGCGGCCCGCAGGGACTCGCGGAGGGAGCCGAGGGTCGCGACCACCGCGGTCGGTTCGTACCCGCAGTGCGCCATGCAGTTCGCACAGCGCGGGTCCTTGCCGCGGCCGTAACTCGACCAGTCGGTCTCGTCGAGGAGCTGCTGGTACGTCTCGACGTACCCGTCGTCCATCAGGTAGCAGGGTCGTTGCCAGCCCTTCAGCGAGTACAGCGGGATCGCCCAGGCGGTGCAGTCGAAGTCGACCTTGCCCTCCAGGAAGTCGAGGAACAGCGGCGAGTGGTTCAGCCGCCACTTCTTCCGCCGCCCGTCGCCGAACGCCTTGCGGAACAACTGCCGGGTCTCCTCAGGGCCGAGCCAGTGCTCCTGGTCGGGCGCCTTCTCGTACGCGAACCCCGGCGAGATCTGCATGTTGTCAACCTTCAGATCGTCGTTCAGGTAGTCGAGGACGTCGATCACGTCCTGCGGGCTGTCGGTGTCGAAGAAGGTCGTGTTGGTCATCACCCGGAAGCCGGCCGCCTGCGCCTGCCGGATCGCGTCCACGGCCTCGTCGAACACGCCGTCCTTGCAGACCGACTTGTCGTGCCGCTCGCGGAGTCCGTCGATGTGCACCATCCACGCGAAGTTCTTGTGCGGCGTGAACTTGTGCAGGTGTTTCGGCAGCAGTACGGCGTTCGTGCACAGGAAGACGATCTTGTTCCGGGCCAGCAACTGCCGGACGATCTCGTCGATCTCCTTGTGCATCAGTGGTTCGCCGCCGGCGATCGACACCATCGGTGCACCGCACTCCTCGACCGCCGCGACCGCCTGCTCGACAGGCATCCGCTGCTTGAGCCAGTCGTGGGTCTGCTGGATCTTGCCGCAGCCGGCGCACTTCAGGTTGCAGGCGTACAGCGGTTCGAGCTCGAGCAGGATCGGGAACTTCTCCCGGCGGCGGAGCTTCTGTTTCATCAGGTATCCGCCCAGGCGGACGGACTGCCGCAGTGGCATGCTCACGGCCGGGTCACCTCTTTCGGTAGCACGAACCGGACGTCCTCGGCCGGTTCGCCGGTCTCGGTCACCGTGATCGGGCCGAGTCCGGACAGGCAGTTGACGAGTTCGTCGACGAGAGCCGGCGGGGCGGACGCGCCCGCGGTGATGCCGACCCTGGTGGCGCCGGCCAGCCGGTCCAGGGGCAGGTCGCCGGCGTCGTCGACGAGTACGGCGGGAGTACCCGCGGCCTCGGCGACCTCGACGAGGCGGTGCGAGTTGGAGGAGTTCTGGGATCCGACGACGATCACCAGGCCGGAGCGGCGGGCGATCGCGCGGACGCCCGCCTGGCGGTTGCTGGTCGCGTAGCAGATGTCGTCGGTGCGGGGGCCCTTGAGCGTCGGGAACCGTTGGCGGAGGACGGCCGCGGTTTCGGAGGCCTCCTCGACGGCGAGGGTGGTCTGCATTGCGTAGGCGACGCGCGCCGGGTCCGGTACCTGGATCGCCTCGGCCTCGGCGGGGGTGGAGACGACTCGTACGTGATCCGGGGCCTCGCCGGTGGTGCCGACGACCTCTTCGTGGTCCGCGTGGCCGATGAGTACGACGGTGTTGTCGTTGGCGGCGTACCGGCGTACCTCCTGGTGGACCTTGGCGACCAGCGGGCAGGTGGCGTCGATGACTTGGAGGTGGCGCTCGGCTGCCTGTACGCGGACTGTCGGCGCGACGCCGTGGGCGGCGAGCACGAGTACGGCGCCCTCGGGGACCGCGTCGACCTCTTCGACGAAGATCGCGCCGCGTTGCTCGAGGTCGTCGACGACGTGTCGATTGTGGACAATCTGACGACGGACGTACACCGGCGCGCCGAACCGCTCCAGCGCCCGCTCGACCGTCTCGATCGCCCGCTCCACCCCGGCACAGAACGAGCGCGGCGCCGCCAGCAGCACTTCCCGCTCGCCGGTGGCGGCTCTCCACGCGTTGATCACGGGTGCCGTACGCCGCAGCTCACGCAGCGCCCGCGCACCACGCCACGGCATCCCGACCCGCCGCAGCGGGAGGTCAGGCGTGTCGACAATCGCCCGTACCACGACGGTCCGCCCGTCATCCCCCGCCAGCAATGCCGACTCGGTATCAACGGCAACCGCCCCACACGCCGCCAACACCGCCCGCTCCGCGGCCGAGTCCACGACATGATCGGTCGTCACGACCGGTCCCGCGTGCACGGTGAATCCAAGCCGTCGCAACTCCCCCACGACAAACGCAGCCGCATCACAAGGCACAGCTCGGCCCCGACGCACGTCTTCGACTTCGGTCGCGACTACGAGGTCGCCTGCCGCGATTCCCTCGACCAGGGCGCCGGCTACTCCCGCGACGAGGACCGGGCCCTCGTGCGGGGTTCCGCGGGAGCGGCCGGTGTGGACGGGGTGGGTGGGGTGGAGGGCCAGCCATTCGGCGTACAGGGGGGTGCAGACGGTGGCGGTCATCGGGGGCTCCTCAGGTAGCGGCCGAGGGCCCAGATCGGGAAGACCAGGCGGTACAGGTGGTAGCCGATGTAGAAGTCGCCGGGGAAACCGGTGCCGGTGTAGCGGTGTTCGTCCCAGCCGCCGTCCGCGCGCTGGGTGTCGACCAGATACGCAAGCCCCCGCTGAACAGCCTCACCCCGAGGATCGGCGGCCAGGAGGGCGAGTAGGGCCCAGGCGGTTTGGGAGGGGGTGGAGTCGCCGCGGCCTCTCCACGTGGGATCGGTGTACGAGCGGAGGTCTTCGCCCCAGCCGCCGTCGGGGTTCTGGTGGGTTTCCAGCCAGTGCACGGCCCGCCGGACGACCGGATCGCCGGGGCTCATGCCGACGGCGATCAGCGCCGGGACGACGGCCCCCGTGCCGTACACGTGGTTCGTCCCCCAACGACCGAACCACGAGCCGTCGTCCTCCTGCGCGGCGAGCAACCACCGCACCCCGCGGCGGCACTCGCCGGAATCGGTGAGGCCTTCCGCGGCGAGCATCTCGACCACGTGCGCGGTGACGTCGGCCGACGGCGGGTCGATCACCGCACCGAAGTCGCAGAACGGCAGCTTCAACGCCGTCGTGTCCGTGTTGTCCGCGTCGAACGCACCCCACCCGCCATCAGCCGACTGCATCCCCGTCGTCCACGTCACCGCGTCGTCCAGCGCCGCCCGCAACCGCTCGGGCTCCGGATGTACGACGCGCCGCAACGCGAGCACGATCTCGGCCGTGTCGTCGGTGTCGGGATACCCGTCGTTCGCGAACTCGAACGCCCATCCCCCACTGACCAGCCCCGGCCGCCGCACCTGCCAGTCGCCCGGCGCGTCGATCTGCTCGGCCAGCAGCCAATCCGTTGCCTTGAGCACCGTTTCGTCGGCGGGATCCACCCCGGCGTCGAGCAGCGCCGCCACCGCCAGCCCGGTGTCCCACACCGGCGACTGACACGCCTCGAGCCACCGCGCCGGTCCGTCGGCGGTCTCCGCGTGCACCGTGAACCCGTCGAGCCCGCGCAGCCCGGCCGCCAGCACCGGATGATCGATCGGGTACCCCATCACCCGCAGCGCGATCAGCGAGTACACCCACGGCGGCTGGATACCGCCCCACCCGCCGTCGGCCTCCTGCCGCGCCACGATCCACTCGGAAGCACGCCGCATCGCCAACCGCCGCAGCCACTTCAACGGCCCGCGCGGTCCCCAGCGTGTATACGTATTCAGTACGACGTCCAGCCACTGAAACGCCCCGTCGAGCCGCCACAGCGGCCCGCGCGCCACCGCCGGCGTCCCCACCCTCAGCTCGTCAACGGTGAACTCAACGGGATGCACCGGCCGATGCGCGCTCACGATCGTCAACGGCACGATCGTCTGCCGCGCCCAGCAGGCCCAGTTGTAAACGTTCAACGGCGCCCAACTCGGCAGAAAGATCAGCTCAGGCGGAAGATCCGGGCAGTCGTCCCAGGACCACAACCCGAACAACGCAAGCCAGATATGCGTGAACACCCGCGCTTTCTCGACACCACCGGCAGACCGAATGAACTCCGCGGCGCCGGCCAGATGCGCGGCCGCCGGATCGTCACCGGCCATCCGCAACGCGACCCACGACTCGACCGTCGTCGACAGATCACCGGGCCCACCCGGGAACGTCGCCCAGGTACCGTCGGCCCGCTGCTGCGACCGGATCCACCGCGCCGTCTCCGCATCGGTCTGCGCCGTCGCGACCCCGAGGAAGTGCCGCAGCATCAGGTCCTCGGCGTCCATCGTCACGTTGGTTGCCAGGTCACCCTTCCACCATCCGTCCTCGTGCTGCAGCGACCGCAGGTACGCCACCGCCGAGTCCAGGCACTCCTGGACGTCGGCATCGGTGCGCGCCTCCAGCCGCTCGGCCGTCACAGCTGACGCTCCGCGACGAACCGCGACAGCTCGTCGAACTGCGCACGTCCGGCCGGGTCCACACCCGCCATGTACAAGGCCCGACCAGCCCTCCGTACCCGCTCCCCGGCCTCGGCGACCGCCCATTCACGACCGCCGGCGCGTTCGACCAGTACGGCGGCCCGCTGGACGTCCTCCTCGGACGGTACGCCAGGCCTCGCGAGCCAGTCGGCCAGCTCCTGCCCGTACGTCCCGCCGTACTCCAGGGACCACACCACCGGCAGCGTCTTCTTGTGCGCCCGCAGGTCCGAGAACACCGGTTTGCCGGTCTTCTCCGGCTCACCCCAGATCCCGAGCAGGTCGTCGACGAGCTGGAACGCCACGCCCAGCTCACGTCCGTAGCTCCGGAACTCCTCGCAGACCGCCGGGGTGGCGCCGGCCAGGATCGCGCCGAGCTCGGCCGATGCCCCGAGCAACGATCCGGTCTTGCCGACGGCCATGTCGACGCACTCGTCCATCCCGACGTCGTCGCGCTGCTCGAACGCCAGGTCGAGCACCTGGCCGCGGATCAGCTCCCGGGTCGCGACCGCCAGCGCGTGCGCGGCACGGGCGGCGTACGGCGAGTCGCACTCGCCCAGCACCTCGTCGGCGAGACAGGCCAGCGCGTCCCCGACCAGGACCGCGGTCGCGTCGCCCCAGATCGACCACACGGTACGGCGGTGCCGGCGCCGGGTGTCGCGGTCCATCAGGTCGTCGTGGATCAGCGAGAAGTTGTGGATCAGCTCGACCGCGACGCCGCCGGGGATCCCCGGTTCCGGCGTACCGCAGACCGCCTCGGCGACCAGCAGCGTCAGCCCCGGGCGGATCGCCTTGCCGGAGCTGGCGGTCATCGGCCGGCCGTCCGCGTCGCACCAGCCGAAGTGGTACGACGCGATCAGCCGGGTGTGGTCGTCCAGGCGGTCGAGGGCCGTCCGCAACGACGGCTCGACCAGGTCGCGCCCGCGGGCCAGCAGCTCCGGTGCCTTGGTTGCCGACGGCATCGGTTCGACGGCGGTCATGAGGCGGCGTCCGGAACCGGTACGGCCGCGGCGCTCGGCACCGAGGGGCTCAGCACCGAGGCGGCCGCCGCCTCGCCGCTGCGGACCGCGCCCTCCATCGTGGCGGGCCAGCCGGTCGCGGTCCAGGCACCGGCCAGGTGCAGGCCGGCGCGGTGGGTGGTCGCGCCGGGACGGAGCCGGCCGGATCCTGGCGCCGGCCGGAAGGTGGCATTGCGTTCTCGGGTCACGAAGAACTCCTTCACACGCGCGTCGGCAGCCGCGGGAAGCAACTGCCGGAGAGCGGGTACCAACACTTCGCGGAGGTCCGCGACCGGCACGTCGACCAGTGTGTCGGCCGCGGACAGCGAGACCGCGAGGTACTGGCCGTCCGGTTCGGTGCCGCGGTCGAACACCCACTGCAGCGGGCTGTCCACCCCGGCGACGAACGGCTCGTCCAGTACCACCCGGTCGAACACCACATGCGCATTGACGATCGGCGAGCTACCGAGGGCCGCCGCCCACCCCGCGGGCAGGTCGACCGCCCCGTCCGGCAGCAGCCCGGCCGCGTCGGCCGGCGGCACGGCGAGTACGACGTCGTCGTACGTCTCCCCCTCGATCGCCCATCCAGTGTCCTTCTCGTCCAGCGCCCGGACCCGCGCGCGCAACCGCACCGCGGCACCGGCCGCCGTCAACGCACGCGCGGCGGCGTCGCCGTGCAACTGCTGCAAAGGCACGGCCGACCAACCGATGTCCGCGGCGTCGCTGCGTTCGAGCAGTCCGAGCTGGAACACCGTCGCCGCAACGGCCAGCGACGCGTCATCGGCCCGGGCGTTGAGCGTCGCGATCCCGATCAGCTCCCACAACGCCTCCACTGCCCGCGCATCCTGCCCGTGCGCCGCCAGCCAGTCCCCGAAGGACTGCGCGTCGGTCGCCGCGGCAGTACGGTCCACCCGGCCCATCGCCAGCGCCGCACGCACGGCCGCAAGCCGTTCCGCGACAGTCAGCCAGCGGTACGACAGCAACGCGGGCCCGAGGTGCAGCGGCGCCGGCATCCCGTTCCGCCGGATCCTCCCGACCCCGGCGTGCCGCCCGCTCCGCACCGGTACGTCGAGCCGCCGCTGCAGGTGCACCTGGTCCCGCACTCCTAGGCGATCGAGCAGCCTCAGGTACGACGTACAGCACCGGAGGAACACGTGCTGCCCGTTGTCGATCCACCTCCCGTTCCGCTCGAACGAATGCGTCAGCCCGCCAAGCTTCGGCCGTCCCTCCAGCACCACGACCGAACACCCCGCGTCGGCCAGCTTCAGCGCCGCGGTGATCCCGGCCAGGCCGCCGCCGACGACCGCCACCCGCCTCATGACCGCACCAACGATGCGAGTGCCACTTGCGCCTTCTCCGCCGTCGACAGCGACAGCCGCCGGTCGTACACGAGCACAGGGTTCGCGCCGATCCGGCGGAGCAGGTGGTGGTAGATCCCCGACATCGCGCGGCACGACGCACCGCTGCGCCGGTCCAGGTACGGCAGCAACCGCCAGCCGAGCGAGTACCAGTCCTGCGCCCGGCCCGCGGCGTACCGGATGTATCCGGCCAGCCGTCCCTGCGGGTCTTCGAGTACGCCGTGCTCGTCGAGCGCGATCCGCGCGCCGAACCGCTCCAGCTCGTCCGCCGGAAGGTAGATCCGCCCGTTGCCGAAGTCCTCCCGGATGTCGCGCAGGATGTTCGTCTGCTGCAGCGCAATGCCGAGCTGGTCGGCGTACTGCGAGAGCATCTCGAAGTCCGCGTCCGCGGTACCGAAGATCGACAGGCACAGCCGCCCGACCGACCCGGCCACGCGGCGGCAGTACACGACCAGCTCGTCGAAGTCGGCGATCCGTACGTCGCCCAGGTCCGTCTCGACCCCGTCGACGAGTTCCTCGAAGGCGCCGAGCGGGACCGGGTACCGGCGGGCCGCGTCGGCGACCGCGACGTACACCGGATCGTTCAGGTCGTCGATCCGCCCGAGATCCTTGCGGACCGTGGCCAGCGCGGTTCGCTTATCCGCCAACGGCAGGTCGCCGTCGCCGATGTCGTCGATCCGCCGGGCCAGTGCGTACAGAGCCGACAGCGCGTTGCGTTTCGGCGTCGGCAGCAGCCGGATCCCGTAGTAGAAGTTGCGCGCCTCCGACTTCGTGATGTCGAGGCAGGCGGTGTACGCGTCGGCGACCGTCATCGCGCCACCGCCTTCACCAGCAGCCGGATCGTGTCCGCCTTCGACGGCCGTGCTTCGTGTGCCAGGACATCACCGCCGGTACGACGCAACGCCCGGACCGTCGCCTGTCCACCGGCCACGAACCCGGCCACCGACACGCGCGCCCAGCCGTGCAGCCGCCGGACGATCCCGGCTCCGTCCCCGAGAAGCCGGGCAGCCCGCTCGGTCTCGAAGCTCATCAGCTGACGCAGAGCCTCGGACGCCTCGGACGCGTCGAGATCAGTTTCGGGGACGCCGTACGTCGTCAGGTCCTCCTGCGGCAGGTAGACCCGCCCGGCCCGGCGATCCTCCCCCACGTCCTGCCAGTGCTCGACCAGCTGCAGCGCCGTACACACGAGGTCCGACAGTCGCTCGGTCTCGGGATCGTTGACGTCGAAGACACCCAGCACCAGCCGGCCGACCGGATCGGCGGACAGCCGGCAGTAGCCGAGGAGGTCGTCGAACGACTGGTAGCGCGTGACTGTCTGGTCCTGCAGGTTGGCCTGGATCAGCCGGTGGAACGGATCCGCCGGGAGGTCGTGGGCACGCACGACCGGAAGCAGCCGGCGCAGGACCGGATGCACCGGCTGCCGGCCGGACCACAGCCGGTCCAGGTCGTCCGCGAAGGCGAGCAGGGCCGCCGTACGGTCGCCCGGATGGCTGTCGCCCAGCTCGTCGACCGTCCGCGCGTAGGCGTAGACGGCATGCAGCCCTTCCCGCGGGGCGCCGGGGAGGACTTTCAACGCAACAGGGAAGTTCTCCCCGTGTTCCCTCCTGCCGAGTTCGCTCTGCAGACCGTCTGGGTGCACGCTTCCATCATCGAAAGCGCTTCGATGCCAATTCTGCCTCGGTCGAGAACATTTCCGCGGCCGGAAGTTGTCACCGCGTTACAGTTGCGCCGGAGGGCACATGACCATCGCCACCTTCGATCGCGCCGGCCTGGAGAAGGCTCTGCTCGCCGACCTGCCGGATCTGCTCGCCGAGGTCCGTGACCGGCTGGCCGAGCACTGGCCGGACTACGCCGACTTCCTGGACACCCAGCGGGACGCCGTCCTCGGGCCCGCCGAGCTGTTCGTGCACCGGCTGCTCGACATGTCACTCGAGAATCTGGGCAGTCCCGGGCAGACCACGTTCGAGCACGCCGACGCCGGGGTCCGCCCGGTGTTCGAGGAGATCGGGCGCCGCCAGCTGCGGGAGGGGAACGACCTGACCCGGCTGCTGACCGCCTTCCAGCTCGGTGCCCGGGTCGCCTGGCGGCACGTCGCGGCGACCGCGCTCCAGCTGGAGTTCGCGCCGGACAACCTGGCCGCGCTGGCGGACTCGGTGTTCGTCTTCGTCAACCAGCTCTCGTTCTCGGCCGCGAACGGGTACCTGCAGGAGCAGATCGACGACGCGGTGGCCCGCGAGCGCCGCCGCGAGGAGCTCGCGAATCTGCTGCTCGCCGGGCGGGCCAGCACCGAGGCGATCCGGACCGTGGCCGCGCAGGCGGCCTGGCGGATCCCGGACACCGCCGCGGTCGTCATCTACAGCGGCGACCACCACGCCGCGAGCACGCTGGTCGCGCGGCTCGAGCCCGGCGCCCTGCCGATCCGGCGCAACGGCCTCGTGGTCGGCGCCATCGTTCCGGAACCGTCGGGTCCGGGGCGCCGCCTGCAGCTCGGCCGGGAGCTCGCCGGGATGGGCGCGGTGGTCGGCAACGCGGTCGCGCTGGCGCAGCTGCCGCGCAGCCTGGAGATCGCCCGGATCGCGGTCCGGCTGCGGAGTACCGGCGTACTGACCGACGACCCGGTGTTCGCCGACGAGCACCTGGACGCGCTGATCGTGTGGCGCGACGAGGCACTGGTCGCCGCGCTCCGCGACGAGATGCTCGCCCCGCTCGACGGCGAGACGGCGGCCGCCCGGGAACGGCTCGCCGAGACCCTGGCCAGCTGGCTGCGGCATTTCGGCGACCGGCAGGCGATCGCCCACGAGCTCAACATCCACCCGCAGACCGTGCGCTACCGGATGGCCCGCCTCAGGACCCTGTACGGCGACCGCCTGGACGACCCCGACTCACGCGCTCGCCTCTTCCTCGCCCTCGAGTGGCCCGGCCCGTAGCGCGCGGTTCACGTGGCCGGCCAGCGCGGCGGCGTCGATCAGCTCGGGGTCGGTCGCGAGCCCGATCCCGAGCACACCGCCCCAGCTCAAGGCCCCCACGGACAGCGGCGAGCCGGGCGCCAGCGGCAGGATCGGGTACACCCGGTGGTGCGGCACGCCGGCGAAGGTCATCGGCTCCGAGGGACCGGGCATGTTCGACACCACGGCGTGCAGGAACCGCGGCCCGTACACGGTCTGCGCGAACCAGCGGACGGCCGGCTCCGGGACCACCCGGAGGCCGGTCGCCATCACGAACCGGGCGGCCAGCGCTCGTGTCGAGCGGCGGAGCCGTTCGTTCCGGGCGGCGACCTCGGCCAGCAGCTCGTCGAACGGGCGGCCGTCGACCGGCACCCGGACCATGGTCGCGCCGATCGCGTTGCCCTCGACCGCGCTGCCCGGTGTCCGCACCACCGTCGACACCGAGAACCTCATCGTTGACGGGAGCCCTGTCGACACGGCGTACACCCCGTCGGCGAGCAGGGCGATCAGCAGGTCGGTCACGCGGACCCCGCGGGCCGCGGCGACCCGCCGTACGACGTCCAGCTCGACCTCGGCGACGCCGAACTCGCGGCGCAACGAACCGGGTGGCAACGGCCCCGCGACGCCGTCGGTCGCGAGCTCGGCGAGGCCCATGGCGACCGCCGCCGCCCGCGCGAACCGGCCTGGCATCGGACCTACCGGTACCGGTAGTACGGGTTGGGGCTCGAACAGGCTGAACGTGTGCATGACCGCACCGATGCCGTCGGCAATCGAATGGTGCAGCAGTACGACGAGCGCGTCCGCACCACCCGGGCCGACGTCGCGGACCAGCACGATCCGCCACAGTGGACGGTCGCGAGTCATCGGCTGCTCCGCGAGCTCGCCGATGAAACGCAGCAGCCCGGCCCAGCCGTCCGGCGACCGGTACTCGCTGACGTGCCAGTCCAGGTCGACGTGCTCGACCTCGATCCAGCGCGGCCGGCGCCACCGTGACGTCGGCCCGAGCCGCTGGTGCATCCTCGGCAACCGGGCGAATCCGCCCGCGACCAGCCTGCGTACCTCGTCGATCGACGGGCGCCGATCACTCGGCTCAAGGACGACGACACCGCCGACGTGCTGTGCCGCGCCGGTGCCTTCGACGTGCAGGAAGAACGCGTCCGCCGACGGTACGACGACGCCCTTCACACGCGCTCACCGAACCGTGCGGACAGCCGCCGGTAGAGGCCGGGAGCCAGCGCGCGGACCGCGGGTGCGACGCGCAGCCAGCTCGGCACCCAGGTCTCGGCGCGGTCGTTGGCGATGCCATCGACCAGCGCCCGCGCGACCACCGCGGCGGGCACCGGCTTCGGGCGTTTCCGGTCGTACGGACGGCCACGTGCGGCGAAGAACCCGGTGTCCACGACGCCGGGGACGGTAAGGCTCATACTGACACCTGTATCACGAAGTTCCAGGCGAAGGCTCTCCGCGAAGATGTCGAGCGCGGCCTTGGTGGCGGCGTAGACGGCCTCGCCGGCGACCGCCGTACGGCCGGCGACCGATCCGACGAGGGCGAGGTGACCGTCGCGGCGGTCGAGCATCGGGGGCAGCAGGCAACGAACCAGGTGCAGCGGCGCGAGCAGGTCGAGCGTGACCAGGCGGTCGAGCTCGTCGGCTCTCAGGTCGCGGAACGGGCCGGACCAGCCGACGCCGGCGTTCGCGACCAGTACGTCGATCCGCCCGTGAACGGCGAGCGCGGCGTCCGCGAGGACCGCTGCCGCGCCGGGGGTGGCCAGGTCTCCGAGTACGACGGTGCCGCCGGCGCGCCGGGCCACCGCGGCGCAGCGTTCTTCGTCGCGGCCGTGCACGACGACGTGTGCCCCGGCGGCTGCCAGGTGATCGGCCACCGCCGCGCCGATCCCCGCCGAGCCTCCGGTCACCAACGCGACCTTGCCGTCCAGTCGCATCGCACCTCCTCTCGCTGAGGCTACCTGTCACCATTGGACGATGCCGATACCTGAGGTCCAGCAGCTGCAGCTCGACGAAGGCCCGACCGAGTGGGCGGCCCGCTGGATTCACGCGGAGACCGGGGCTGACCCCAGCGCTCGAGCGGGGCGACCTGCGGTCGTCGGCTTCCGCCTGCGGGTCGAGTCCGCGGAGGCCGCCGAGGTCGTGGTGCACGTCTCCGCCGACGAGCGGTACGAGCTGTGGGTCGACGGGGAGCTCGTCGGACGTGGGCCGTCGCGGGGTGATGTCGCGCACTGGGCGTACGAGAGCTACCGCCTGCAGTTGCCGGCCGGAGGTCACTGGCTGGCGGCGCGGGTGTGGAGCCTCGGCGACGATGCACCCTTGGCTCAACTGAGCGCCGGTGACGGGCCGACCTTCTTCCTTGCGGCCGAGGCGTCCGGGCTCGACCTCGACACCGGTTCGGCGGATTGGCAGGCTGCCGTGCTGCCTGGGCACGGCCTGCGTCCCAAGGGCGCCGGGTACGGGTGCGGAGCACGGCACGTCAGCGACGGTCGCGCGTACCCGTGGGGCTGGCAGACCGGCGACTGGCCCGACGCCACGCCTGCCGAGGCGTGCCGGTCGAATCGGGTGCTGGTGCCTGCTCGGTTGCCTGCGCCCGTGCAGCGGTGGTTTGGGGGTGGGCGTGTACGACATGTCGCGGAGCATCCGGTCGGCGAGCCGACTCGGCAGCGGGTGGTGGATCCGGCCGACCACCTGGAGGATGAGGCTCGCGACTGGCAGCGGTTGCTCGACGGTACGGCGCTCGTGCTGCCGCCGCGGATGTGTCGCCGGGTGCTGATCGACCTCGACCAGTACGTCTGCGCGTATCCCGTCCTCGATCTCGACGGCGGGCGCGACGCCGAAGTACGCCTGCTCTGGCAGGAGTCCCTCTACGAGAGGAATCCCCAAGCAGGCAAGGGACATCGCGATGTTGTCGAAGGCAAGCTTTTCGGCCGCCCCGGACTCGACGAGGACGGCATCGGCGACCTCTTCATCGCCGGCGGCGGCCACGAACAGCACAGCACCTTGTGGTGGCAGTCCGGCCGGTACGTCGAGGTCCTCGTCACGACCACGACCGAACCGCTGACCATCACCGGGCTGCGCTTCCGCGAGACCCACTATCCGTACGAAGACCGCAGCCGCTTCACCGCCAGCGACCCACGCCTCGCCCGGGTCGGCGCACTCGCGTTCCGCACACTCCAGGCGTGCAGCCACGAAACCACGATGGACTGCCCGTACTACGAGCAGCTCCAGTACGCCGGTGACACCCGCTTGCAATGCCTGATCGCGTACGCGACCACCGGCGACGACGCCCTCGCCCGCCAGGCACTCCGCGCCTTCGCCCACAGCCAGCAGGACGACGGGTTGGTGCTGTCCCGCACCCCGTCCCGGCAGTCCTCCCCGATCCCGCCGTTCACGCTGTGGTGGGTCGCGATGGTGCACGACTTCGCCTTGTGGCGCGGCGATCTCGCCTTCGTCGCCGAGCTGATGCCCGGCGTCCGCGCCGCCCTCGACGCACACCGCCGTACCGTCGACGACCGCGGGATCTTCCACGCCGTGCACGGCTGGAACTTCACCGACTGGGTGCCGGGCTGGGAAGCCGGCTGCCCGCCCGGGATCGTCCAGGACGGCGAAGTACACGCGGACTGGCCCGGACCCAGCCATGGCGTGTCCGCGGTGCTGCATCTACAACCGGCCCTGGTCGCGCGCCAGGCCGCCCAGCTGGAGACCTGGCTGGGCGGTACATCCGACCAGTACACACAGCTGGCCGACCGTCTCCTCGATGCCGCCGACGAGGCCTTCTACGACGCCGACCGCGGCCTGTACGCCGACGACCTCGCGCATACCGCCTTCAGCGAGCACGCGCAATCGCTGGCCCTGCTCGCGGGAGCGAAGTACGGCGAGACGGCCGTCCGGACGATGCTCCAGGACCCGCCGCCGGGGCTGGCGCGGACCACGGTGTACTTCGATCACTACCTGTTCGAGGCGCTGCACCGGATCGGGCGGACCGACGTCCTGCTCGACCGGCTCGGGCTCTGGTACGGGCTGCTGGATCAGGGCCTGCGGACGGTGATCGAGCACCCCGAGCCGACCCGAAGCGACTGCCACGCGTGGGGTGCGCATCCGCTCTACCACTACGTCGCGACGCTCCTCGGCGTCCGGCCGACGGCTCCCGGGATGACGGCCGTCACGGTCGCACCGCAACTCGGCGGACTCGAATGGGCGCAGGCGTCCGTACCGACGCCGTACGGCCCGCTCGAGGTCCGCGCGGTGGCGGGCGGTCCGGCCGAGGTGACCGCACCGCCCGAGATCACCGTGACGAGCTGACCAGGACCTCTACCTGATGGTGACCGGTGAGCGTGGCGGGTACGTACGGCGCGTCCTGACCATCGAGGCGGACGGACCGGACCTCGGTACCTTCGCCCCGCACGGTCACGTCGAGCGTCGCCGCCCGGTAGCGGAGTGACCGCAGCGACCACTCACCGGCGTACGACGCAGGCACCGTCGGCCGGAACGTGATGCCGTCCGTACCGAACTCCAGCCCGAACAACCCTTCGTGGACCAGCCGCAGCAAAGCCGTGGCGGACCAGGTCTGATGCGGCAGCGACTCCCACTGCCGCCCCACCTGCCAGCCGCCGTCGACCTCGCCGGTTGTCACATTGTAGAGCTCGAACAACTCGTCACCGCTCGACCGGAACAGCCGGACGAGGTCGTCGACCGTACGGCCGAACTCCGCCGCCTGCCGCGCCTTCGCTGCCGCGTACCCCCACAGCCCCATCACCATCGGCCAGCAGATCGCGTTGTGCCGTCCCGGGTGGGCGGCGTCGAACCGCGGGAAGGGCGGCCACACGTTCACCACGCCGAACGGCTCGTGATGGATGCCCGCGACAACCTCCGGCGAGGCGATGCCGAACTCCACCGCGAGCGCGAGCCCGGCGGTCTCCTGATGCAGATCGAGCCCGTCCGGACCGAGGAAGTACCCGTACTGCCCGGTCTCCTCCGACCACAGGTGTTCGTTGACGGCGGCAACGAGTTCGGCGCGCTGCTCGGCGTACGGCGCCGGATCCGCACCGGCTGCGGCCGCCAGTTGCTCGAGGCAACCGAGCGCGCCGGCGTACACCGCGTTCGTCGACAGGCAGCGGATCTCGTCCGCTCCAGGGTGGTCGAGGACGAACGACGACTCGTTCCCCGGCTGGTACGGCGGCTCCGGATAGCCGGCGATGCCGTCCTGCATCAGCGCGGGCCCCCGGTACAGGCCGGTCGACGCGTCGAAGCGATCCCGGCGGAGGATGTCCAGCGAGGCGGCACCGATCCGGAACGCTTCCGCGGCGAACGCGGTGTCACCGGTCACCAGCTGATGGTGCCAGGCGCCGATCACCCAGATGATCTGGTCCCACCACTGGTTGTCCTGGGCAATCAGTCCGTCGGTGCAGACCTTCAGCAGCGTGTGCTTGGCGACCTCGGGCGAGAGCAGGCTCGCCGCATGCCAGGTGTTGATGGCGGCGTCCCGCGTCCACGGCTCGGCGTACCCGCCGCCGGCCCGCAGGTACGCCGTACTCCCGTCCTGGATCGTGTTCACGTCGAGCAGGTTGTGCAGCGCCGCGGCGTAGCAGGCTTGGAGATCCTCGCCACGCGATCCGGCGGGCGGCACGAGCACAGGGCGATCAGTCATGCCCCCACCCTTTCAGAACGCGCCGCGACCCGTGAGACCATGGTC
Source organism: Kribbella sp. (assembly GCF_035655035.1). Taxonomy (GTDB): domain Bacteria; phylum Actinomycetota; class Actinomycetes; order Propionibacteriales; family Kribbellaceae; genus Kribbella. The sequence continues at coordinate 36,084 of NZ_DASRVN010000045.1, forward strand.
AGCGTGCCGGTAGGAACCACTGAGATCGAGAAGGCCGTCGAGGTACTGCGTGCCGGGGGCCTGGTGGCGATCCCGACCGAGACCGTGTACGGACTGGCCGCCGACGCCGAGGACCCGCAGGCCGTCGGCCGGATCTTCAAGACCAAGGGCCGGCCGCCTTCGCACCCGCTGATCGTGCACATCGGCAGCGCGGCACAGCTCGACGACTGGGCCGACGACGTACCGGACACCGCGCGCCTACTGGCCGAGCGGTTCTGGCCCGGTCCCCTGACGCTCGTACTGCGGCGCGGCCGGCGGGTGCCGTTGGAGGCCACCGGCGGGCTGGAGACGGTCGCGATCCGGGTGCCGGATCACCCGGTCGCGCTGGAGTTGCTGACCGCATTCGGCGGCGCGGTCGCCGCACCGTCGGCGAACCGCTTCGGCTCCGTCAGCCCGACCACTGCGGAGCACGTCCGCCTCGAGCTCGGTGACGACGTCGACTTCGTCCTGGACGGCGGCCCGTGCGGCGTCGGCGTCGAGTCCACCATCGTGGATGTCACCGGCCCGAGCCCGACCGTTCTCCGTCCCGGCGGCGTGACCCGCGAGGACCTCGAAGCGGCCCTCGGCCGGTCCCTCGCCGTACCGTCCACGAGTACCGTCCGGGTACCGGGCCAGCACCCCTCGCACTACGCCCCGCGAGCACGCGTCGTACTGGTCGATCCCGATCAGCTCGCCGCCGAAGTCGCGCGCCACGCGGACCAAAAGGTCGGAGTCCTGCTCCCACCCGGCCACGCCCCGATCAAGGCGTATGCCGTCGTCACCATCCCCGACTCGCTCGCCGACTACGCGCGCGGCCTGTTCGGCTACCTCCGCGACCTCGACCAGCAGGGCTGCGACCTCATCCTCGCCACCCTCCCACCGGAGGAAGGCCTCGGCCTCGCCATCGCCAACCGCCTCCGCCGCGCCGCCGGCCCGCGCACAACCACAGGTTGAATCCTTGCGTGGTTAGCGGGTTATCCATTCGCCTTGGGGGTTCTTCACTCGCACACCAGCAGAGAACCCCGAACGCCGGTGGATAACCCGAGCGGTTGGGATGCTCGGTACGCGTGCGGCACGGCAATCGCGGCAGCCTGCTAGACATCATATCTTTAGCGTGCCAGGCTACCGATACTCGCTTAAAAGGCCAGAATAGTCCGGCAAAGATAACATCTAAGGAGTCGCGATGAAGTTCGCCCGCTTGGGTCCGGTCGGCGCGGAGGTGCCGGTCGTCCGCACCGACGACGGCGTCCGGGAGCTCACCGGCATCACCGCGGACCTCGACGCGCGGTTCTGGGAGTCCGGCGGACCGGACCGGGTCGCGACCGCGCTGGCCGCCGGCGAACTGCCGCTGGTCGATAACGCGGACGGCCTGCGGATCGGCGCTCCGATCGGCCGCCCGGGCGCGATCGTCTGCATCGGCATGAACTACGCCGCGCACGCCGCCGAGTCCGGCGCCGAGCCGCCGTCGGCACCGGTGATCTTCTTCAAGGCGCCGAACACGCTGGCCGGCCCGAACGACTCGGTGACGATCCCACGCGGCAGCACGAAGACCGACTGGGAGGTGGAGCTCGGCGTCGTGATCGGCAAGCGCGCGTCGTACCTCGACTCCCCCGCCGAGAGCCTCGACCACGTGGCCGGTTTCGTGGTCGCGAACGACCTGTCCGAGCGGGCGTTCCAGATCGAGCAGTCCGGCGGCCAGTGGAGCAAGGGCAAGATCGCCGCGGGCTTCAGCCCGGTCGGCCCGTGGCTGGTCACGCCGGACGAGGTCGAGCACCAGAAGCTCACGCTGCGCAGCTTCGTGAACGGCGAGCCGCGGCAGGACTCCAGCACGGCCGACCAGATCTTCGACGTGGCGACCGTGATCCACCACCTCAGCCAGTACATGGTGCTCGATCCGGGTGACCTGATCATGACCGGTACGCCGGAAGGTGTCGCGCTGTCCGGCCGGTTCCCGTACGTGCGGCCGGGTGATGTCGTCGAGGTGGAGATCGACGGGCTCGGACGGCAGCGCCAGGAGTACGTCGCGTGGGAGGCGGGACGATGAGCGGCGCGGAGTATGACGGCCTCGTCGCGATCGTCACCGGGGGCGGCTCCGGGATCGGCGCGGCGACCGCCCGCGAACTGACCGCCCGCGGCGCGCGGGTGGCGGCGTTCGACCTCGACCCGTCCGGCGCTCCCGAGGGCGTCCTCGGGATCCGGGCGGACGTGACCGACGACGAGAGCGTGCGGGCCGCGGTTCAGCAGGTCGCGGAGGCGTTCGGGCGGATCGACGTACTGGTCAACAACGCCGGCATCGGTGCGCAGGGCACGGTCGAGGACAACCCGGACGACCAGTGGCACAAGGTGTTCGACGTGAACGTGATGGGCGCCGTCCGGGTCACCCGCGCCGCCCTGCCGTACCTGCGGAAGTCCCCGGCCGCCGCGGTCGTCAACGTCGCCTCGGTCGCCGCGACCACGGGCATCCCGCAGCGTGCGCTGTACTCGACCACGAAGGGCGCGGTGCAGTCGCTGACCATGGCGATGGCCGCCGACCACCTCCGCGAAGGTATCCGGGTGAACTGCGTGAACCCCGGTACGGCGGCGACGCCCTGGGTACAGCGCCTGCTCGACGCGGCGCCGGACCCGGTGGCCGAACGCGCCGCGCTCGACGCCCGCCAGCCGCACGGCCGGCTGGTCGAGGCCGACGAGGTGGCGCTCGCGATCGTGTACCTCGCGGGGCCGACGTCCGGCTCGACCGCGGGGACCACGCTGGCGGTCGACGGCGGGATGGCTACGCTGCGGCTGCGTCCGAAAGACTGAGGCCCAAGGAAGACTGAAAGGCGGCACATGGCGCTGACCGACGTCGCGATCGGGAAGATCAAGGCGATGATCCTCGACGGCCGGCTGAAGCCCGGTGACAAGCTGCCCCGCGAGGCCGACCTCGCGGAGCAGCTCGGCATCTCGCGGAGCCCGCTGCGGGAGGCGGTCAGCGTGCTGTCGATGCTGCGGATCCTGGACGTCCGGCGGGGTGACGGCACGTACGTCACCAGCCTGACGCCCGACCTGCTGCTGGAGACGATGAGCTTCATCATCGACTTCCACCAGGACTCCAGCATCCTCGACCTGTTCGAGGTACGCCGGGCGCTCGAGCCGATGGCGGCCGAGAAGGCGGCCCGGCTGATGAGCGACGACGACGCGGCCGGGCTGCTGGCGCTGACCGCGGCCGTCGAGCCGAGCAGCCCGATCACCGACCTGGTCGCGAACGACCTCGAGTTCCACCACCGGATCGCGGCGGCCGCGAGCAACCCGGTGCTCTGCTCGCTCGTCGACAGCGTCGCCGGCCGCACCCATCAGGCGCGGGCGTGGCGAGCCGTCACCCAGGAGGACGCGTTCGAGCAGACCCAGCGCGAGCACCGGGCGATCGCGCTGGCGATCGGCGAGCGACAGCCGAGCGTCGCCGCCGCACTGTCCCTCGCCCACGTCGCCGGCATCGAGAACTGGATCCGCCGCAACCTGGCCACTTAGAACCGGGTCGCGCCGGCACCGAGAGCTGCCTGCGCGAGGGCGACCACGTCCTGCCATAGCTGCGGCGGTGCGCCGGCGAGGTCTGTGACCGCTAGATCCGTTCGACGATGCCGTCGACGAGGAGGTAAGAGGCACTCGCGCTGGTCCCGCGGTATTCGTCGTACCCGTCGTTCAGCAGTTCTTTGCGTGTGAGGACTGTCCAGAACAACGTGTATCCCGCGCGGGCCAGTGCGGTTGTCAGATCCTGTCGCATCACGAAGGTGCGGACGGCGGTCAGGCCGGCGGTCGGGTCGAGGACTGCCGCGCGCGAGGCGCTGTCGGGCCAGGCGAAGTCGTTGCCGTGTTTGAGGTCGAGGACCTCGTAGAGGAGTCGGCTGGGTACGTAGCCCGTCACGCTGCCGGAGGTGTCTCGGGTGGTGCCGGTGCCGGCGTACTCGTAGTTCGGAAGGTGGAGAGTAATCGGGAGATCCGGCTCGGGAGCTTTCACATCCCAGCCGATCGGGTAGGTCGCCAGGAGTCGGCTGCTGATTTCGGGATGCTCGGGCATCCAGCGGCCTTCGTAGTCCTGATCTTCGGCCCAGGTACGGAGTTCTGGAACGTTGTCCAGGGCAACGAGATACGATTGCGTTCGCATCCATGCGTTGAGGGTCGGCGCTCCTGAGGCGGCTAGTTCCGTTGGCAGTTGCTGTGTCCAGTTGTCGTACCTGACGAGCGAGAGCCAGCGCGTTTCCTCAGGACCGGTCAGCGTGATCAGGTCCAGCGGATCCGGTACGTCGGTGTGAACCTCCGGCTCGTCCGCGAAGGTGGCCGCTACCGGCGCGTACCAGGTCGTGCCGGGATCGGGACGCGCGCGAACCAGCACCGTCGGGTCGATGTCACGGCCGATGAGCTGGTCGAGACCGTCGTACGCGAACGGCCCGGTCTCCTCCTCGAACCGGTCCTGCAGTTGATGGTTGTCGGCAAGCCGGCCGAGCGTTTCGTAGAGACCGATCCACTGGTACTTCATGCCGTATTGCGCGGCGCCGCCGAGTTCCGCGGCACGGCTCAGCACGGCCCGCTGCGCCTGCTGTGACAGCGCCTCCCGGTCCCCGGTCACGAAGTCGTCCAGCGCAGGCTCGAGGAGGCGCGTGAGGTCGCCCAGCGCGGGTCCGAGCACGCGCCCGTCGTCGCCGAGCGCCGGTTCGAGCACGCGCCCGTCGTCGCTGAGCGCCGGTTCGAGCACGCGCCCGACGTCGCCGAGCGCCGGTTCGAGCACGCGCCCGTCGTCGCCGAGCGCGGGTTCGAGGACGCGCCCGACGTCGTCGAGCGCGGGTTCGAGGACGCGCCCGGCGCCGCCGAGCGCCGGTTCGATGACGCGCCCGACGGCGCCGAGTGGACCGTTCGGCGGCCGCCGATCAGAAGCGGCGCGACCTCGCGATGGATCCGCCCCGGCTAAGCCGTTCGCCTCGTCGTCGCTCAGGGTCTCGATCGGCCACGCTACGCCGTACGGCGGGTGCCAGTCCGGACCGCTCCACCCGTGGGCCGAGGCTGCGTCCGCGATGCGGCGGAGGTTGTCGCGGGTGACGAGGTGTGCGGGTACGCCGTCCGCGACCAGCTCTGCGGCAGCGTCGGCGACCGTCGTGACGACCTCCGCCTTCGTGGAGCGGAGCGCGACACCGCACAGCGCACTGGTCAGACGTTCGACGACGTACGGATCGTCACATCCCCGGAACGCCTTCGCCGCCGCTGCGAACTCGTCAGGCCGATCCTCCCCCAACGCCACCAGCGCCTTGGTCGCACGGTCGCGCAACTCGCGGTCTGCGGAGGTCAGAAACCACCCGATAACCAACGCAGCGAGCCGCGAGACACCGTCCGGCCGCGCCACAGGCACCCGCGGCCAAGCCCACTCGAGCAACACCTTGACAACACCGACCACCGCCTCGCCACGCACCGACGGCGTCCGCCGATCCACCGCCTCGCCATGCGCCAAGGGCGTCCGGCGGTCCACCGCCTCGCCCTGCGCCGAGGACATCCGCCGATCCACCGCCACGCCACGGTCCGGCAACCCCCGCCGATCCACCACCACGCCGCGATCCGAGAACCCCTGCCGATTCACCACCACTCCCCCGTCCGACGACCCGTGCCGATCCACCTCGCCGTGCGCCGACGCCCCCTGCCTGTCCACCGGCTCGGGGTGGTTCGATGGCGGGTGGGGGTCCGGCGGCGACAGCCAGTTGGACCAGGTTTGGTCTCGGTTCGGGAGCGGGAGGGTGGAGAGGACTCGGTGCAGGAAGTCGGCGTTTGCGGTGTGGCCGGGTATGCAGGCGACTTGTAGCAGGGCGAGCCAGGCGGCAGGATCCGGCAGCAGCTCGGCGACGAGCTCGGTGGTTCGGGTGGTGGTGTGTTCCGGGGACCGCAGGGTGAGGCTCTGCAGGAACGCGTCGACGACCTGGTGATCGACGCTGCCGAAGAGATCCAGGATCTCGGTGCCGTGCGTCTCCGGGAGGACGAGTCCGAGCGCACCGAGGACACCGTTCTCGGCCCAGCGGCTCGCGTCGTCGAGGGTCAGGTACCAGTCTCGCAAGCCGGCGGCCGGCTTCTCCGCCAGGAGTACGGCCCGTTGTACGTCGCCGAGCCGCTGGTAGCTGAAGACGACGTGATCACCTGTTGCCTCCAGCAACACACCTTCACGGAGCAGGCCGACGTACAGGCTCCGCGACCAGGTCCGATTCGGTAGCGCGGCGTCGGCGAGTTCGACGACCTTGGCGCGCGGGAACGGTCCTGGTCCCAGCTCGGCCAGTTGGCGTACGACGGACTGGACGAGGTGGGACGCCTTGTCGTAGTCGCAGCGGGCGGGTCGGGCGAGGCGCTCGTTCACGGCTTCGAGGAAGGCGTTGCACACCGTCGTCAGGCCGGTGTTGCCGAGGGTGAGCTGCCCGAGGGTGCTCAGACCTTCGCAGGCGAGCTTCAGGAACAGCGGGTTGCCGAACTCGGGGTCCAGGACCGGGAACGTGATGCGTTCCAGCCCGTACTCCGCTGTGTACCGGTCGACTGCCTGCGCGGTGGACTCCGCGAAGCCGACGTGTTCGACGTACGGGAAGTCGTTGCTGCCGACAACCGGTTCGACGAACTCGGTGCGGCAGGAGACGGCGAGCACCACATGCGGGTGCCGGTCGACCGCGCCGGCGAGCACCCGCAGCTCGTCGGCCCACCGGTCGGCGCGGGCGCTCTCGTTGATCGCGTCGATCATCAGCATCGCCGGTCTGCCCGCGGCCTCACCGGCTGCGTTCAGTACGCCGAGAACGTCGTCGAGGCGGCCGTCCAGGCCGGCGAGTTTGCCGATCTGCGGGAGCAGTGCGCCGTCGTCGAAGTCCTGCGCGAGAAGCACGACCGTCGGCAGGCCCTCGTCGAGACGCCGCGACGCGACGTCGCAGAACAGGTGGGTCTTCCCAACACCCGCTCGCCCGGTCATCAACAACACTCCGCGATCAGCCGCGGCGGTATCCACACTCCGAACCAGCCCGAGCGCCCCAGACAAAGCCTCCAGCCCACTCGACACCAACCGCCCCACCACCGCAGCCCCGTCGGCCGGCCTGCTGCGGTTCGGGTGTGCCCGTGCGGCCTCACCGGCGGGGTGCAGGGCCTTGCGGAGGGTGGCTTCTGCGGTCGTGAGCTCGTCGGCCACCTGAGGCAGGCGGGACGTGCTGCGCACAGCCGCCAGGAGGCGGTCGAGCGCTGCCTCAGCCCCAGCCAGGTGGTCGGAGAGGTCAGGGCCAACCGGTTGGGCGGAGAGGTCAGGTCCAGCTGGTTGGGCGGAGAGGTCAGGTCCAGCTGGCTGGGCGGAGAAGGCAGGGCCAGCCAGGTGGTCGGGGAGGTTTGGGTCAGTCGGTTGGGCGGAGGGGGCAGGTTGAGCGGTTTGGAGCCGTTGGCGGGTGGACAGGGCCGAGTGGATGCGGCGTACGTCTGCCAGTGCGAGCTGGATGCGGCGTAGGTACGAGTCCGAGCGGCCGAGGGCTTCGAGTGTTGCGGCGGGCGAGACCTCGACGTGCAGCTTGGGGGTGTAGCGGCGGCCGGCCTTGTTCAGTACGTCGGTCAGCCGGTCGCGCTGCTCGTCCGGTGTCAGTACCGACGTGCCGAACCAGTACCGCAGACGCCCGGCGTTCTCGGCCTTCGTCAGCTCGGTGACCAGTTCGCTCGCTCCGACGTACACGAACTCGACGTCCATGCCCCGGTCCGCGGCGATCCGCTTCCACTCCGCCGTCTTCTCGAGCCATTTGCTGTACGCCGACCGAACGGCCCGGCCACGGCGCCGGGTGTCCCCCGCGGGCCGGTCGTATGGGAGTACCACGATGTAACGCCTCAGGTTCGGCTCAGTTTCCACGGCCCGCCGTACCGAAGCGTCCACCTGACCGAGCTCGTCGTTCCCCAGCGCGAACAGGTACTTCGCCTGCCAGGCCCAGACCTCCCCGCCCGGCAGTACCCCGCGACCTTCGCGCCCGCCGTCCGGATTCCCGAACCGGTCGAACGCCACCCGCTCCGGCCACTCGACCAGCCCCGGAACTCCCGCCATCACCACCAGCGACGCCAGTTCCTCGAACCCCGCCGCCCGCCCGGCCGGCGTCCCGTGGGCCCGGATCCGCCCGAAGTCGACGTCCGGCCCCGTCACCCGTGCACCTCACCCGGTCCCAGCACAGCTGCACGGTACACGCCGCGTCAGCCCACGAACCCGCTCCGCAGCCGCCCCCGTCGCGGCGTACCGTCGTACCCAGATCGTTGCCTTGCCATCGCTCCTTGCCCCATTGTGCGGGAAATCGATTTCTGCCACACTCCCCGGCATGAACAGCAGGAACAGGCGGTACCCGAGACTCAGGATTCTCGTCGCATCGGCCGTGGCCGCGACGCTCGCTCTGGCCGGCTGTGGCTCGTCCGGTAATTCGGGGAGCTCCGGCGGGAAGGGCGGTACGACCGAGATCACCTTCTGGCAGCAGCAGTTCGAGCCGTACCAGCAGAAGTGGTTCAAGACGTACGTCGACAAGTTCAACGCGTCGCAGACCGCCGTCAAGGTCAAGTACCAGGTGGTGCCCGGTGACACCTGGACGCAGAAGCTGAAGGCCGCGCAGGCCGCCGGCACCCAGCCCGACGTCGCGACCACGAACTACGGCGGGATCCCGGCCGGCGTCGCGAACGGGCAGTTCGCCGAACTCGACGGGCTGCTCCCGGACAAGGTCTGGGGCGACATCAAGCCGAACGTCAGCGGCTTCGTCAAGGTCGACGGCAAGCACTACGCGTACCCGATGCTGGTCGAGCCCTCGACCGTGCTGTACTACCGCAAGGACCTGGTGACGGCCGCCGGACTCGACCCGAACTCGCCGCCGAAGACCTGGGACGAGCTGCTCACCTGGGCGCAGAAGCTGACCAAGGGCAACGTCAAGGGGATGACGATGGCCTCCGTCGCGCCCGACCTCGGCTGGTCGAGCTGGGGCCTGCAGTACAACGCCTGCGGCCACCTGCCGATCAACGACGACTGGTCCGCGGCCAACGCCAAGGACGGGTGCTACACGAAGCTCTTCCAGCTGTACCAGACTCTGTTCCAGAAGGGCTGGATGCCGCAGCAGCCGAAGGTCGGGTACGCCGACGCGTCGCCGTACGGCCAGGGCCAGGTGGCGATGATGGCGGACGGTTCATGGGCGGTCGGCCAGTTGAAGCAGAGCTTCCCGGCGATGATCAAGAACACCGCGGTCGCGCCGTTCCCGTCCGTCGACGGTGACCCGAGCAAGCCGACCGCGACCCTCGGCGGCTGGACGCTGACGGTCGACGGCAAGTCCAAGAAGAAGGAGGCGGCGGCGAAGTTCATCGACTACCTGCTCGCCGGCGACCCGGCGATCATGGCCGACTTCTTCCGGCAGAGCGGCTTCTCGAAGTACACGGTACGTACGTCGGTCGACAAGGTGCTGGCTAGCGACCCGGCCGCCACGTCCGACCCGTTCATGAAGATCATCAGCGAGAAGGTCGTCGCCACCGGCAAGGCGGAGCCGGCGTACCCGTTCGACATCTCGCTGGCCTTCGCGACCGCGATCGAGTCCGTGATGAAGGGCAAGTCCGACATCCCGACGGCGACCCAGAAGGCCAGCGACGCGATCGACAGAGTCATCAAGCAGCAGCACCTCAAGGGCACGGCACCGAAGGGCTGACCTGACGATGCTCGACACCTCAACCCAGCCGACGGGCCCGGTCACCCAGGTGGCCGGCTCGAAGGCCCCGTCCCGCCGGCGTGAGCGGAAGGTCCGCGAGCAGGTGCCGCGGCACCTCAAGGCGCACCTGACCGCGTACCTCATGATCGCGCCGATGGTGATCCTGCTCGGCATCTTCGTGATCTGGCCGCTGGTCTACGCGTTCTACCTGAGCTTCTTCGAGATGTCCTTCTACAAGGACGCCAAGTTCGTCGGGTTCGACTTCTACCAGTACGTGCTCACCGACCCGGACTTCTACGCGTCGCTGTGGGTCGGCCTCAAGCTCGCGGTGATGGTGGTACCGGCGATCCTCGTCCTCGCGCTGCTGTTCGCGAGCTTCATCGCGACGTTGTCGAAGCGGCTGGCGGCGTTCATGAAGACCACGGTCTACGTGCCGGCGGTCGTCTCGAGCGTGGTCGCGGCGATCATCTTCGTCTTCATCTACCAGGACGAGGGCGTCGCGAACTGGTTCATCGGGCTGTTCGGCCACGGACCGGTCGCCTGGCTGAACACGGCCGGGACCGCGCTGCCGGCGGTGGCGATCCCGGCGATCTGGCTCGGCTTCGGCGTCTCCACGCTGATCATGCTGGCGGGCATCCTCGACATCCCGGAGAGCTACTTCGAGTCGGCCCGGCTGGACGGCGCGAACTTCTGGCAGCGCACCCGCTACATCACGGTCCCGTCGCTGCGCAACGTCATCCTGTTCCTGCTCGTCACCGGGCTGACGCTGACGATCCAGGAGTTCCAGCTGCCGCTGGTGATGACGAACGGCGGCCCGGTGGACGCCACGAACACGCCGAACCTGTACATCTTCAACAGCTTCCGCGACGGTACGCCGTACGCGACGAGCTACTCGCTGACGGCGGCGCTGCTGCTGTTCGTCGTCATCGGCACCATCTCGATCATCATCTTCCGGGTCGTCAGCTCCGAGAAGTCGTCGGACGCCTGAGGCGTCACCGAAAGGACCTTTCCGATGAACCGCACGTGGTACGCCCCACGCCGGCTGCTGTCGTACCTGCTGGTGGCCGGCATCGCCGTCACCGCGCTCTTCCCGCTCGCGTGGATGGCGATGTCCGGCTTCAAGAGCCAGACCGAGGTGCTGCGCAGCCCGTTCCAGTTCTTCCCCGACGTGTGGCGGGTGGAGAACTACCGGCTGATCCTCGCCGACCCGGCGTTCGTCCGCGCGATGGCGATCACGTTCGCCGGCGCGGTCATCTTCACCGTCGCGAGCCTGGTGGTGAACTCGACCGCGGCGTACGCGTTCGCCCGGCTCGAGTTCGCCGGGAAGCGGCTGTGGTGGATCGTCTGCATCACGCCGATGTTCATCCCGGCGATGGCGATCCTGCTGACGTCGTTCGTCGTGGTGAGCAAGCTCGGCATGCTGGACACGCTCGCGGTGCTGATCGTCCCGGGCGTCGCGTCCAGCGCGCAGATGTTCTTCCTCCGCCAGTTCTACCTGAACATGCCGGCCGCGGTCGAGGAGGCCGCGCTGATCGACGGCGCCACCCGCTGGCAGATCTTCCTGCGGATCTTCGTACCGCAGTCTCTCGGCCCGTACGTCGTGGTCGGCATCGGCTCGTTCCTCGCGTACTGGAACTCCTACGTCTGGCCGGTCCTGGTCGTGTCGAACCCGGACCTGACCCAGATCATGCAGTACCTCGCCACGTTCCGCTCGTCGCGCGGCAACGACTGGGGCATGCTGATGGCCGGCTCCACCCTGGCCGCCCTGCCGACCATCATCCTGGTCCTGATCTTCCAGCGCTACATCGTCAACGGCGTCCGGCTGGCCGGCCTCAAGTAAGCACCGCAGTCACATTCCTGCCTCGGGAGACGACAAGTAGGTCGTACGCACTCGAGGAGGATGGTTGGCATGAGGTTGACGCTGTTCGGAGCTCACGGCGGTACTGGTCTGCACCTGACCAGGCAGGCGCTCGCCGCCGGGCACACGGTGGTCGCGGTCACTCGGCGGCCCGGTGAGTTCCCGATCAGCGACACGCGGCTCACGGTCGCGAAGGCCGACGTCAACGATCCGGAGGAGGTCGCGGCGGCCGTCGCCGGTGCGGACGCCGTGCTGTCGGCGCTCGGCGTACCGTTCACCCGGCGACCGGTCACGATCTACAGCCTGGGTACGGCGAACATCGTCGCCGCGATGGAACGCCACAGCGTCAAGCGGATCGTGGTGATCACCTCGGTCTCCACCGATCCGCATCCGCACGCCGAGGCGGGCTTCCTGATGAACAAGGTGCTCCAGCCGCTGGTCAACGCGACGATCGGCAGGACGACGTACGCCGACATGCGCCTGCTGGAGGCCGCCCTCCGGGCGACGGACCTCGACTGGACCGTGGTCCGCCCGGCCGGGCTGTACGACGCCGACCGAGTGACGGCGTACCGGCTGGAGGAAGACCGCACCGACGGCTTCCGTACCAGCCGCGCCGACCTGGCCGCGGCCGTACTCGCCCAGGTGGACACCACCGAGTGGGTGCATCGCAACGTCGCCGTGACCACCACCGACGGCGCGCCGAGCCTGCTGCAGCTGATGTTCGGCGAAGCCCTCGCCCGCCGCTGATCCGCACCGACGACCGGAGACACCGTGGACGACCAGCAGTGGTTCGCCGACCACTTCGCGGAGCAGCGGCCCCGGCTGCGGGCGATCGCGTACCGGATGCTCGGCTCGACGACCGAGGCCGAGGACGCGCTGCAGGAGGCCTGGATCCGCTCGATCCGCTCCGACAGCACGTCGATCGACAACATCAACGCCTGGCTCACCACCCTGGTCGGCCGGGTCTGCATCGACATCCTGCGGGCGCGCCGGACCCACCCGGAGACGGCGGCCGGTACGTCGCTGCCGGAACCGTTGCTCGCCGACGGCAACGAGCACGACCCGGAACAGGCCGCCCTGCTCGCCGACTCGGTCGGGCTGGCGCTGCTGGTCGTCCTCGACACCCTGGATCCGGCCGAGCGGCTCGCGTTCGTCCTGCACGACATGTTCGGCGTACCGTTCGACGAGCTCGCGCCGATCCTGGAACGCAGCCCGGCCGCGGCCCGGCAGCTCGCCAGTCGCGCGCGCCGGCGGATCCGCGGTACTCCGTCGGTCCCGGACGCCGACCTCGACACCCAACTCCGGGTCGCGACCGCGTTCCTGGACGCGGCGCGGGCGGGCGACTTCGAAGGGCTGCTCAAGGTCCTCGATCCCGAGGTGGTGTTCCGGGTCGACACCGGGTCCCGCACCTGGCTCGCGCCCGCGCCGCTGACCGGCGCCGCGGACGTCGCCGAACACGCCGCCGCGCACGGCCCGCGGTTCGCCACCCTGTGCCACCCGGCCGTCGTCAACGGCGCGGCCGGCGTGATCGCGAAGACCCGCGGCCGGATCGTCGCGGTGGTCGGGATGACGGTCGTCCGGGACCGCATCACCGAGATCGACCTCGTCCTCGACACCGGCAAGCTCGCGAGGCTCCAGTAGTCCCCTGTCGGTGCCTGTTGACAGCGTGTGACGGTGAGGGCAACTCTTGGGAGGGGACGGACTCGCCGGGCAGGCGTGGGGGGAACATGGGCGGCAAGGATGGCGACGACGACGAGATCTTCGCCTACCGGATCATCGGTTCGGACGATGCGGGCGACGAAGGCGAGATCTTCACCGTGCGCGGTGCGCGGGGCCTGTCCGGGGCACGGATCGGCCGCTGGCTGGCCGACCATCCGGACGCGCTGCGGATCGACGTCGAGGTCCCGGAGGGCGCGGAGCTCGGGACCGAGGATCTCGGGGAGATCGCCGAGGCCAACGAGGTCACGATCAGGGTGTTCGTCGACGGCAATCTGCAGGGCGAGTACACCGGGGAAACCGAAGGCACGTCGTGACCCCGGCGAGCCTGGTCCTGCGGGCCCGGGACGTGCTCGGGTCCGCGTTGCAGGCGCTCGGTGCCAAGCTCGCGCCGAGCGCGGCCTCGGCGTCTCCGGTGCCCGCATCTGCGTTGCCCGCGGCAACTGACAAACCGGCGGACAGTGCGAGTGTCGACAGGGGCGACGTGCACGCCGAAGCGCTGCAGCAGATGCGCACGGCGGTGAACTGGCTGATCGGCGCGCTGGCCGCCGTGGCCGCCGCGATGATCGCCGGCAGCCAGCTGTCCAGTATCGGCAAGCTCAGCTGGTCCGCCGATCACGATCGGTTGCTCATCGCCCTGGTCGGCGTCACCGCGGCGGTCGCCGCAATCCTGATCGCGATCGGCCTGCTGTACCACGCGCAGGCGCCGACCAACACGGACTTCACCCGCCTCACCAAGCTCGCCGCCGAGACCCGCCGATGGGGACTCAACGGCCGCCTCCGGCGTCAGGTCGAGCTCGACAGCACGCTGCACCGCGGCACGGGCAGCCTGAAGGCGCTGAAGGCGGCGTTCGACGAGGTACGGACCGAGTACCACAAGCTCAAGGACACGGCGTACGACGCGGAGAAGGCGATCGCCGAGGCACCCGACGCGGAGAAGCAAGCCACGGCGGCGAGGGCGAACGCAGTACGGGCCGTCGTGGAGTCACGGCTCCAGGAGTACCGCAACGCCCTGCTGCGCGTGGCCCGGGTCGACAAGTACCTCCGGACCCGCCGGAGGTACCGCATCACGACGGCGATCGTCATCCTGCTGTCGATCGCCGCCGCCTTCGGCTTCGTGGCATTCGCGTGGGCTGCCAACCCTTAGGTTCACCGGTTCTGCAGCTGGGTCTCGTACTCCTTGCGCATCGCGTCGCCGCCGGTGTTGCGCCACGTCTTCACCAGGCTGTCGAACGTGGTCATCGGCTTGCGTCCCTGCACGATCTCCTTCACACCGTCGTTGATCGCCTTGTCCAGAACGGCGTTCTTGGCGGCGTTGGTGTTGGAGAACAACCCGACGGTCGGGTTGACCGCCGCCTTCGCGAGGACCTTCGTCTGGTACGCGTGCTGTACGTCGGCGTCCTGCGGCCGGCCCGGCTGGTAGACGACCGCGGGCGCATCGGCCAGGTAGCGGATCGGGATCGCCGTGTTGGTCTGGCCGGCCTGGGTGAGTGTCGGATCGCCGTCGCTGTTGACGGTGTGGTCAACCCCTTCCTTGCCGAACACCCGGTACACGTACTCCTCGGTGCCGAACGGGGCGGCCAGCCAGTTCAGCACCCGCAGGATCAGCTCGATCTTCTTCGGGTCGGTCTGCTTCTTCAGCGCGGTGATCGAGTAGATGCCGCTGCCCTGCCACCACGGAGCGAGCTCGCCACCCGCGCGGGTGTAGACCGGCATCACCCCGAGTTTGAACTTCGGGTTCCCGGCAGCTGTCTGGATGTACTGGTTCCACCCGAGATAGCCGTCGATCGCGTTGATCGCGATCGTCCCGGCGTTGAACAGGTTCTTGAACGGCAGCTGGTCCGAGAACGCGTCCGGGTGCATCACACCCGCCGTCCACAGCTGTGTGAGATCCGCGATGCCCTGCTTGTACTCCGCGGTCTCGTACGTGTGGGTGAGCCGCCCGCCCTCCGCACGCCAGGTGTTCGGTGCCTGGTTCATCATCATCAGGAAGTCCCGCACCTGGTTCCAGGCGCCGAACGCCCACCGCCGCGCCTTCGGGTCGGTCAGCGTCTTCGCGGTCTCGGTCAGCTCCGCGAAGCTCTTCGGCTCCGGCGACACCCCGGCTGCCTCGAACAGGTCCTGCCGGATGAAGCTGTACAGCTGGACGGCGCCGCGCGGGATCGGTACGCCGTAGATCCCGCCGTTGTACACCGCCGACTTCCAGGTCCGCGTGGGGATGTTCGCGAGGTTCGGGTACTTCGTGATCGCGTCCCCGGACAGGTGCTCGTCCAGCCGGGTGAAACGCTTGTCCAGCAGGGCAGGCAGGTTCGCGACCGGCCGCATCTGCAGTACGTCGGGAAGCTCGTTGCCCGCGATCGTGGTCGCGAACTTCTGCTCGTAGTCCGCGGCCGGAACCATCTGCAGCTTCAGGTCCACGCCGAGCCGGTCGTTCAGGCCCGCCCAGTAACTGTTGCCTCCGGCACCGGGTGGGACGGGCAGGAAGATGTTGCTCATCCCGCTCACCGTCTCGCCGTTCCCCGGCTTGTCCGGTACCGACTTCGGACGTTGTTTCGGGAAGTGCCGGAACGCCGGGTCGACCCCACTCGCGGTGGCCGGAAGGTCGGGCGTGATCCCGCTGTACGCGGTATACGCCGGAAGCGTGACCTTGCTGTTGGACTCCACCGAGTTCGCCTGGCTGCTGCCGCCACCGCTGCTGCAGCCCGAGACGCCCAGGAGCGCTGCTGCTCCGCCTCCCGCACCCGCCAGAAAGGACCTGCGCCCGATTGCTCTGTACACCATTGCATTTCTCCTGACTGAAAGCCTCAACCTTTGACGGCGCCGATCATGACTCCCTTGGCGAAGTGCTTCTGCAGGAAGGGATAGACGACCAGGATCGGTACCAGTGCGACGACCAGGATCGCCATCTGCAACGGGAGCTGCGGCGGCATCGCCTCGGCCCCGGCGCCGACCTGGTCACCGCCGATCGTCGTCTGGTTCACGACGAAGGTCCGCAGTACCAGAGACATCGGCCACTTGTCCGTGCTCTGGATGTACAGCAGCGCGTTGAAGAACGCGTTCCAATAGCCGACCGCGTAGAACAGTCCCATCACGGCCAGCACCGCCTTGGACAGCGGCAGCACGATCCGGACCAGCGTGGTCGCGCTGGACGCCCCGTCGATCGCCGCCGACTCGAACAGCTCCTGCGGCAACTGCTGGAAGAACGCCCGCATCACCAGCACGTTGAAGGCGTTCACCACCACCGGCAGGATCAGCGACCACCACGAGTCGAGCAGGCCGAGCTGCTTGACCACGAGATAGCTGGGGATCAGGCCCGGGCTGAACAGCACCGCCCCGAGAACCACCATCAGCATGGGCCGCGCTCCGGCGGCTCCACGCCGCGACAGCCAGTAGGCCAGCCCGGCGGTGGCGGTGAGGGACAGCAACGTACCGACGACCGTGACGCCGATGGAGATCGTCAACGCTCGTGTGACCACTCCCCCGGACAGGATCGCCCGGTACGCCCCGATCGACGCCCCGCCCGGCCACAGCACCATGCCGCCGCCGGACGCGTCGATCGTCTTCTGGTCCGCCAGCGACGTCGCGATCACCGACCAGAACGGAATGACGACGAGCAGTACGG
This sequence comes from Kribbella sp., assembly GCF_035655035.1. Classification (GTDB taxonomy): domain Bacteria; phylum Actinomycetota; class Actinomycetes; order Propionibacteriales; family Kribbellaceae; genus Kribbella. The sequence continues at coordinate 52,972 of NZ_DASRVN010000045.1, forward strand.
CGATGCCGAGCGCGACGGACTTCGCCAGTTGCGTCAGCGGGTTCGGCTGCTCCATCCAGATCGGGCGTGTGGTCATTTCTGATACACCCCCTGTTCGCCGAACAGGTGGGCGAGCTTGTTCGCGCCGATCACCAGCAGCACGCCGACCACGCTCTTCACCAAGCCTGCCGCGGTGGACATCCCCCAGTCGCCGCCGATGATGCCGTTGTTGTAGACCCAGGTGTCGAGTACTTCGCTGGCGTCCGCACCGACCGGTCCCTGCTGCAGGATGATCTGCTCGAAGCCGACCGACAGGCTGTCGCCGAGCCGCAGGATCAGCAGCAATACGAAGATCCCGCGCAAAGACGGCAACGTGATGTGCCACAGCCGCTGCCGGGCGTTCGCCCCGTCCACCGCCGACGCCTCGTACTGCTCCTGGTCGACCTGGGCGAGCGCGGCGAGGAAGATGATCGTCCCCCAGCCGGCGTCCTTCCAGATCACCTGCGTGGTCAGCAGCACCTTGAACAGCTCCGGTACGCCGATGATGTGGAACATCGGCAGGTCGTGCTGGATCAGGAACGTGTTCAGCATGCCCGCGTTGCCGAGCATCTGCTGGAAGATCGCGACCACGATCACCCAGGACAGGAAGTGCGGCAGGTAGAGCACCGACTGCAACAGCCGCTTCAGCCGCTCACCGGCCAGGCTGTTCAGCAGCAGCGCGATGCCGAGCGGGATCGGGAAGACCAGCACGGCCTGGACGACGGTCAGGATCAGCGTGTTGACCAGCGCGTTCCGGAAGGCCGGGTTCCCGTCCCAGAGGAACGAGAAGTTCTGCAGCCCGACGTACGGCGCGTCCGTGATCCCCAGGTACGGCTGGTAGTCCTTGAACGCGATGATGTTGCCGAGCAGTGGAAGGTACTGGAACAGGATCAGCGCCGTCGCACCCGGTACGCCGAGCGCCACCAGCATCCGGTCCCGCCGCAGCCGCTGGAACCGTCGCGGCGACTCGCTCGCGACCGTTGTCCGGCCGGCGGTGGCGAGCTTGTGCTTGACGGTCATGGCCATGAACTCCTCCTCTCGATTTCCCGGATGTTATTGACCGCTGTCCGGCGCCCGCCACCGGCTGGATTGACCGAAACTAGGACAGGATTTGCGGCCGGTCAGATCTCGTCCGTGGCGCCGTCCGGCCAGGTCACGGTCGGGCGGCCGGTTCCGGACACCACGACCGCTGGCCACTCCGGCGTGGTCGCGCCGAGGTACGACGCGACTACGTACCAGCGGTCCGCTTCCGGGGCGTCGAAGCGGCACCACGGGACGTCGAGGCCGGCCCCGAAGGGCGTGTCGAGTGCATGCACCGAACGGCCGGTCACACCACCGGGCGTGAGCGCCACCAGGGCGCTGACCAGATCCGCCCGCGCCCCGTCGGCCGGCTTGCGCGGGACCGCATACCCGGAAATCACCAACGCCGCGGCCGCGCCGCCGGACTCCGCTCGCCCCGCGCCCGCGGCGCCAGGCTCCGTTCGTGTCGCGGCCTCGCGGCCGGGCTCCGTTCGGGTCGCGGGCGCGGGGCTGGGCGTTAGGCGGACCGCGCGGACCTCGATCGGTCCGCGGACCACTGAGACGCAGTGCAGCTCCGGGCCCGCGTCGGGATCCCCGTCGGGGCGAGCGAAGCGCGCGAGATGGCGGCTCTCGGCGCGGTGGTTGTCGATGGCAACGAGATCGATCAACGGTCGCTGCGACCAGCGCCCGCCGGCATCGACGAGCGCAACCTGATTGTCCACGGCCTCCCCCGCCGAACCGTCCACCAGCGGCACGGGAGCCGTCGCGGTCGAGTACCCGAACCTGTTGTACAGCGGGCTCTCCGCGTGCGGCGTCGCGGTGCTGTGGTCGACGCCGTGGTTGATCACCCGCACGATGCCGTCCGACGTCGTACCCGACACCAGCCAGCCGATCGGGCGGATCGCCTGCACCCGGTCCTGGACGTCGATCGGCGCGGGCTGCTCGGGTTCGGTCCACACAGGATGTGTCTCCGGCAGCAGCAGCCCGGCGAAGCCGAGGCTCGCCCAGTATGGACTACCCGGACCGGAGTACGGCTGCCGCATCGGTTCGAACCGGTCCAGCCAGCCGAGGCTGAGCAGGCCGACCTTGTCATACGCGCCGCGCTCGACGAAGTACTTGATCGCGCCCAGGCACGTACGACGGAGTCGCCCGGGCGGGAGCGGGTTCGCGTCGAAGACCGCGCCGGTCCAGAGCGCGCCGACGACGGCGTGCCGGTACACCAACGATCTGCCCTGGTAGAGCGGTGCGCCGTCCGCGCCGAACAGTTCCGCCGCGCCGGCGACGTACGCC
>NZ_DASRVN010000046.1:0-3084 GCF_035655035.1 Kribbella sp.
GGGTGGGATGAACTCGGCTACCTGGCTGGCATCGTGTGGTGCGGAACGCGTTGTGCTGAAGGCGGTTGGGGGCGACGATGCCGCGTTCGGGCCCGGGCTGGAGTTGGCGGTTCGGCTGGACGACGCCGGCGTACCGACCGGGCGGCCGCGGGTGAGCAAGCACGGGCGGTTGGTGGAGCGGGTCGACGGGCGACAGGTCGCCGTACTGGAGTACATCGACGGTGACGAGCTGGTGCCGTCGGATCAGGACGCGATCGGGGACCTGCTCGGACGGGTGCACTCGGCCGTGCCGCTCGAATCCGGGGATACTGCCGACTGGCTGCGGTTCCTGCTGCCGTTCGAGGAGTCGCTGGACCTCGAGCCGTGGATCCGCCCCGCTGTCGAGGGCGCGCTCGCCGATGCGATCGCGCTAGGGCCGGTGTCGTGGGCCTGGCTGCACGGCGACCCCGCCGCCGAGGCCTTCCGCCGCCAGCCCGACGGCCGGATCGCGCTCATCGACTGGGGGAGCGCGATGCGGGGCCCGATCCTGTACGACGTCGCATCCGCCGCCATGTACGTCGACCGCCCCGTCGTACCGGCGTACCTCGCCCGCCGCCCCGACCTGGTCGACGAGATCCGTCGCGGCCTGGAGGTCTACCTCCGAGTCCGCTACGCCGTGCAAGCCGGCTACTTCGCCTGGCGCATCACCACCAACCTCCTCACCGGCATCACCACCCCCACCGACAACCACAAAGGCCTCTCCGACGCCCGCCGCTCGTTCGGCCTGTAGGCGCCCCAGGGAAATGTGCTATGGCGTAGTTGGAGGCATTAGGCGACAATGCGAACTGGTTGGCGCTGTGTTCATTGCGAGTCACAGCACTGGATCCGCTTGACTGGCTGGGGGTGAAGAGATGAGAAGGCTGATCTCGCTGGCTGCGTTGGTGATCCTGGCGGTGGGCGGTGTTGCGATCTCAGGCCCGGCTACGAACACCGCAGAGCCAGGGTGCGTGATCGTCGCGCAGTGGTGCTGAACAAGCGCGAGCCTGGCGGCCTGTCAGCGAGACGTATGGAGATCCCGCAGTACCGCGGGCTCGGTGGTTGACCAGGTCTTGAAGAGGTATCGGTGCGGGACTGCTGGGGTGATCGCGGCGGGCCGTACTTCGAGATCAGCCAGGTTTGGGTGAAGTGCGGGACCAGGCGTGTGATTGCTTCGAAGGCGCCTGGTACGGCGGGTGTGCGCAGCATCGCGGCTGTGTCGCCGGAGAAGAACGACGTGTCGCCGGGGCCGGAGCCGGCGATGATCACTCGGCCGATGTCGATTCCCAGTCTGTTCATGCTTCCAGGGGCGGGTCTGGGACTATCCAGCAGAACTAGTTCTTATCGACATAGCTATAGTTTCTGATGATGGAACTTGTGGCTGAGGATCTGCAGGCGTTTGGGGTGTTCGCGCGGCATCGGAACTTCACTCGTGCTGCGGAGGAGCTGCATGTGAGTCAGCCGGCACTGCATATCCGGATCCGGAAGCTGGAGGGGCGGCTCGGCGCTCAGCTGTATGTCAAGCACGGGCGGCAGCTGTTGCTCACCGGTGCCGGGGAGCGGTTGGCTGCGTTTGCGAACGACACCCGGGATCGCACGGCCGACTTCCTTCGTACGCTCGATGCCGCCCCGCCGCGTCCGCTCGTACTGGTCGCAGGCTCCGGCGCTTACCTGTATCTGCTCGGCGACTCGCTCAAGCGGGTGCTCAGCCGGGGGCTCGAGCTCCGGCTGCGCACCGCCGACGCCGCCGGAACCCTGGCCGCGGTCCGCGACGGATCGGCCGACGTCGGCGTGACCGCGCTCGGCGTACCGCCCGACGACCTGGAGTGCACGCTCCTCGCGAAGTTCCCGCAGACGCTGATCGTCCGCAACGACCACCGCCTCGCGGGCCGTCGTACCGTCCGCTTGAAGGACCTGCAGGACGAGGCGCTCGTCGTACCGCCGAAGGATCGTCCGCACCGGCAGCAGCTGGAGCGGAGCCTGCTCGACCAGGGGATCCGGTGGTCCGTCGCGGTGGAGGCGGAAGGGTGGGAACTGCTGGTCCACTTCGTGCGTCTCGGTATCGGGCCGGCAGTCGTCAACGGTTCGGTCCGTACGACGGCCGCTGTCCGGAAGATCCCCGTCAAGGACCTCCCGCCGGTGCGGTACTACGTCATCACCCGTCCGACCCGCGACGAACGAGTGGACGCCCTCCGGAAAGCGCTGACATGACCCGCGACAGCCGAGCAGTCTCCAAACTCCTCCGCCACACAGCAGGTGAACGCGGTCTCACGATGAGTGCGGACGGCTGGGCGGCGATCGCCGACGTACTGCGGGTCCTCGGGCTGACCCGCGAGCGCCTGGACGTCGCCGTACGGGAGAACGACAAGCAGCGCCTGCAGGTCGACGGCGACCGGATCCGTGCTTGCCAGGGGCACTCACTCCACGGGATGCCGGTAACACGTGAAGCCTTGGAGAACAGTTGGGAACACGTGCGAGGCGGCTTACTCATCTGCATCTGGGGCCCGCCAAGAACAGTTAGGTGGGTGTAGATGTCTTGCTGGGTGTGGATTTGGGGAATCTCGCGGTCTATCGGGCGCCCAACGGAGTGTTACTGACGCGGGAGGTACCTCCGGATGCGATCGTTAGGGTCGACGCGGTCCACTGAGCCCGGTGGTCTGGGGACTAGGCTCGGCAACGATTCGTCATCGAGAACTTGGGAGTCAATGTGGCCACCATCGAGGCCGTCGGCGCGCGCGAGATCCTCGACTCGCGCGGCAACCCCACTGTCGAGGTCGAGGTTCTGCTCGACGACGACACCATCGCCCGCGCGGCCGTCCCGTCGGGCGCGTCCACCGGCCAGTTCGAGGCCGTGGAGCTGCGCGACGGCGACAAGGACCGGTACGGCGGCAAGGGCGTGCAGAAGGCCGTCACCGCGATCCTCGAGGACATCGACAAGGAGATCGTCGGGTACGACGTCCACGAGCAGCGGCTGATCGACCAGGCGCTCCTCGACCTGGACGGCACCCCGAACAAGGCCAAGCTCGGCGCGAACGCGATCCTCGGCGTCAGCCTCGCGGTCGCGAAGGC
>NZ_DASRVN010000047.1:0-4673 GCF_035655035.1 Kribbella sp.
GCCACGCTGAACGCCGATCCGGCGGTGATGGAGCACTTCCCGGCGCCGCAGACGCGCGAGCAGAGCGACGGACTGATCGACCGGAACATCCCGCTGATCGAGGAGCGCGGCTGGGGGCTGTGGGCGGTCGAGGTCAAGGAAGCCGGTGAGTTCATCGGGTTCACGGGGCTGTCGGTGCCGAGCTTCGAGGCACACTTCATGCCTGCGGTCGAGATCGGCTGGCGGTTGGCGAAGGGTGCCTGGGGCAACGGTTATGCGAGCGAGGCGGCGCGGGCGGCGCTGGCGCACGGGTTCGGGCCGGGTGGGCTGGATGAGATCGTGTCGTTCACCGCGACCACGAACGTGCCGTCGCAGCGGGTGATGCAGCGGATCGGGATGGTGCACGACGAGGCGGGCGACTTCGACCACCCGCGGATCGAGGACGGCCACCGGCTGAAGCGGCACGTGTTCTATCGGATCGACCGCGCGCAGTGGGAGTCAACCCGGTGACGTACGCCGTCGTCGACAGCCCGCTCGGTCCGCTTACGCTGGTGGGGACCGAGACGGGTGAGTTGACCGGGTTGTACATGGATCGGCAGCTGTACCGGCCGGACGAGGCGACGTTCGGCGACCGCGACGACGCGATCCTGCCCGCCGTCGCGGAGCAGCTGGACGAGTACTTCCACCACGGGCGGACGGCGTTCGACGTGGCGGTGCGGTTCGCCGGTACGCCGTTCCAGCGGCGGGTCTGGACCGCGTTGCAGGACATCCCGTACGGCGAGACCACGACGTACGGCGGGCTCGCCGCCGCGCTCGGGCTGAAACCGCAGTCGGCGCGGGCGGTCGGGCTCGCGAACGGGAAGAACCCGATCAGCATCATCGTCCCGTGCCACCGGTTGGTCGGGTCGACCGGCAGCCTGACCGGGTACGGCGGCGGCATCGAACGCAAGCGCGCGCTCCTCGATCACGAGGCCGGCCTGAACCTGCTCACTTGGTGAGCACTTCGGCTGCTGGGGCCTCGGCGGGGGCTGGGGGTTTGCGGGTGAGGCGGCGGGCCAGGGGTTCGGTGTAGCGGGCGGCTACGGGGCCGAGGATCACCAGGATGAGGACGTACGCCGTGGCGAGCGGGCCGAGCTTCGGTTCGACGCCGACCGCGAGGCCGGCGATGACGATGGAGAACTCGCCGCGGGCCACCAGAGTGCCGCCGGCGCGCCAGCGGCCGGCCCGCGAGATGCCGGCGCGGCGGGCCGCGAACCAGCCGGTGGCGACCTTGGTGAGCGTGGTGAGTACGGCGAGCCCGAAGGCGACCGCCAGTACCGGCGGGATCTTGCGCGGGTCCGTGCTCAACCCGAAGAAGACGAAGAACACCGCCGCGAACAGGTCCCGCAACGGGCTCAGCAGATTCCGCGCGCCGTGCGCGACCTCACCCGACAACGCGATCCCGACCAGGAACGCCCCGACCGCCGCCGACACCTGCAACTGCTGCGCGATACCCGCGACGAGCAGGGTCAGCCCGAGTACGACGAGCAGCAGCATCTCGGGGTTGTCCGACGACACCGCCCGGCTGATCACCCGCCCGTACCGGAGCGCGATGAACAGTACGACGGTCACCGTCCCGAGCGAGATCAGCAGCGTCATACTCCCGCCGGCCAGCCCGACGCCCGCGAGCAGCGCCGTCAGGATCGGCAGGTAGACCGCCATCGACAGGTCCTCGAGGACCAGGATCCCCAGCACCACAGGCGTTTCGCGGTTACCCAGCCGCCCGAGATCACCGACCACCTTCGCGATCACGCCGGACGACGAGATCCAGGTGACACCGGCCAGCGCGACCGCCGCCACCGGCCCCCACCCGAGCAGCAACGCCACGGCCGCGCCCGGAATGGCGTTGAGCAGGAAGTCGACCGCCCCCGACACGTACTGCGTCTTCAGCGTCCCGACCAGATCGGATGCCGTGTACTCGAGCCCGAGCAGCAACAGCAGCAGGATGACGCCGATCTCGGCGCCGGTGGCAACGAACTCCTCGCTCGCGGCCAGCGGCAGCAGCCCGCCGTGCCCGAACGCCAGCCCGGCCAGCAGGTACAGGGGAATCGGCGAGAACCCGAGCCGACCGGCGATCCGGCCGAGCACGCCGAGGGCAAGGATGACCGCGCCGAGCTCGATCAGGAGCGCGGTGATGTTCTCGTGCATGCTCAGCCCCCTGCGATCAGATCGGCCACCGCGTCCACGCCCTCACGGGTGCCGACCACGACCAGCGTGTCCCCGGTCGCGAACCGGAAGTCCGGCGTCGGCGACGGGGTCGCGCCGAGACGCCGCAGTACGGCCACGATCGACGCGCCGGTCCGGCTGCGGGCCTGGGTGTCGCCGAGCGTCCGGCCGGAGTACGGCGACTTGGCGGTCACCGGGATGTGCTCGGTGACCAGGTCGATCTCGATCTCGCCGCGGACCGGGTCGATCCGCTCCGGGACCAGCAGTTGCGCGAGCGCGGCCGCCTCGCCCTGGCCTAACGGCACCGACGCCTGGCACTCGTCGTCGTCCTCCGGCTTGTGGAACCCGAGGAACCGGCGGCCGTCGTTGTGCGCCACGACCGAGACGTGCTTCCCGGATTCCGTGACCAGGTCGTACCGGATGCCGATGCCGGGCAGCGTCGTCTTCGTCGGGTGGGCCTGGGCGTCCATGCGAGGTACTCCGAAATCCATTGGGCGTCGATATAAGGCGTCTGCAATCAATTCTCTCAAACCGGACAAGCCGGGGACGGGCGAGCGATGTGACGTGAGATGCAATCAGGTGCAGTGCAACGCGTTGCATAGGTAGGCTCCGTCCATGGCGCTGGAGCACGCGATCCTGGTCTCGCTGACCGAGCGGGCCGGTTCCGGGTACGAGTTGGCCCGCCGGTTCGACCGCTCGATCGGATACTTCTGGCCGGCCACCCACCAGCAGATCTACCGGGTGCTGCGGCGGATGGACGACGCCGGCTGGGTGCGGCACACCGAGATCGCGCAGGACGGCCGCCCGGACAAGAAGGTGTACCGGATCGCGGCCGCCGGTCGTGCGGAGCTGACCCGGTGGCTGGCCGAGCCGTCCGATCCCGCCGTACTGCGGGACGCTCTGGGCGTGAAGCTCCGCGGCGCCTCGCTCGGCTCCGCGGACGTCGTCCTGAAGGAGGTCGAGCGGCACCGGGCCGAGCACGCGGCCCGGCTCGAGGTGTACCGCGGGATCCAGAAGCGCGACTTCCCGAAACCGTCCGCCCTGCACGGCCGCGACCTGCACCAGTACCTCGTACTGCGCGGCGGGATCCGCGCCGAGGAGTCGTTCACGGCCTGGTGCGACGAAGTGATCGAAGCCCTCCGGAAGGACAACCGATGACGGCCTATCCCCATCTGCTGGAACCGTTGGACCTCGGGCATGTCGTGCTGCCCAACCGGGTGATCATGGGCTCGATGCACACCGGGCTCGAGGACCGGTTGACCGATCTGCCCAAGCTCACGGCGTACTTCGCCGAACGCGCCCGGGGCGGTGTCGGGCTGATGGTGACCGGCGGCTACGCGCCCAACTGGCAGGGCTGGCTGACGCCGTTCGGCTCCAAACTGACCAGCGGTCGCCAGGCCCGCGCGCACCGGCAAGTGACCGATGCGGTGCACGAAGAGGGCGGCCGGATCGCACTGCAGATCCTGCACGCCGGCCGGTACGCCTACCACCCGTTCAGCGTGTCCGCGTCCGCGCTCAAGGCCCCGATCAACCCGTTCAAGCCCCGCGCCCTGTCCGACGGCGGCGTGCTGAAGCAGATCACGGCGTACGTCGACTGCGCCGCGCTCGCCCGTGAGGCCGGGTACGACGGGGTCGAGATCATGGGCTCCGAGGGGTACTTCATCAACCAGTTCCTGTCCGAGCGGACGAACAGGCGCACCGACCGCTGGGGCGGGACGGCGGAGAACCGGCGGCGGATCGCGGTTGAGATCGTCCGGCGGACCCGGGAGCGGGTCGGCGAGGACTTCCTGATCATCTACCGGCTGTCGATGGCGGACCTGGTCGAGGGCGGCCAGAGCTGGGACGAGGTGGTTGCGCTGGGCAAGGAGATCGAGGCGGCCGGGGCGTCGATCATCAACACCGGGATCGGCTGGCACGAGGCGCGGGTGCCGACGATCGTGACGTCCGTACCGCGCGCAGCGTTCACGTCGGTGACCGCCGCGTTCCGGCCGCACGTGAACATCCCGGTCGTCACGTCGAACCGGATCAACCTGCCGCAGGTCGCCGAGGAGGTGCTGGCTCGTGGCGACGCGGACCTGGTCAGCATGGCCCGCCCGTTCCTTGCCGATCCGGAATGGGTGCTGAAGGCAACCAGCGATCGGGCCGACGAGATCAACGTCTGTATCGCCTGCAACCAGGCGTGCCTGGACCACGTCTTCGCCAAGAAGAAGGCGAGCTGCATGGTCAACCCGCGGGCGGTCCGCGAGACCGAGCTGCAGCTGCTGCCCACCCGGCGGGCGAAGAACGTCGCGGTCGTCGGCGCCGGGCCGGCGGGGCTTGCGGCGGCCGTGACGGCGGCCGAGCGCGGGCATCGGGTTGAGCTGTTCGAGGCGGCGGACGAGGTCGGCGGGCAGTTCGGCATCGCGCGACGGATCCCGGGCAAGGAGGAGTTCGCCGAGACGATCCGGTACTACCGGCGGCGGCTCGACCTCACCGGCGTCAAGCTGCAC
>NZ_DASRVN010000048.1:0-3172 GCF_035655035.1 Kribbella sp.
GAGACCATCGCGCTGCGGAGTACGCACGGTGACGAGTGGGTGCTGTTGTTGCTCAACGTGTCGGATCAGGACGAGCAGTTTCCGCTCGACGGCACGCCGGTCGTACCGGCCCACGGCTGGAAGTTGTTGACAAGTACGTAACCTCCGGCGGCGTCGTTCCGTTGTTCCTGGTGACAGAAGTGAGGCCTTCTCGTCAGCTTGGCGACGGGAATCATGGGGGTTTGTCGATGAACGCTCTGTGGGACGAACTGATACACGAGTTGGGCACCGTGCGCGCGCTGAGCGCCGCGGCCCTCGAAGCGCGCTCGGAGACGTCGCGGGTCGCGCTGATCACGCTCCTGGACGCCGAGACCGCGGAGATCTCGGCGATCCTGGACAAAATCCTCCACTCAGAGGCGTCCTCAGCGGCCTAGGACCGCTCTGACCGCCTGCTGCAGCGCTGCCGTCGGGTCGTCCGGCTGCTCGAACGCGCGGTACGCGACGTGCGCGTCCGGGCGGACGAGCAGGCAGCCCGCGTCCGGGATCTCGCGCCGGCGGGCCCAGTCGCCGTACAGGTCGTCCAGCTCGCGACCCGGCCCGATCACGCAGGGTTCGATCGGTACGCCGAGTTGCTCGGACACGGACTGAGCCGCCTTCACCCACGCGTCGCCGCCGATCCCGGTCAGCAAGGTGAAGCGGCCCTTGCCGACCACGTCCAGCGTGCTGACGGTCTCGGATCCGCGGGTCAACCAGCAGTGCGGAATCCGGGCGCCGGGGTAGGTCGTCGGGTGGTAGTACAGCTCCGGGTCGCGCTCGTACGGCGGCTCGGGCGTACCGTCTGCCCTCACGGCCGTCGATGTGTAGCGCTGCCCGAGCTCGACGCCGTGGGCGTTGAACTCGTAGTCCTTGAGCTCGATCGCCTTGCGTAGCTCCTCGCGCTGCTCTTGGGCGGCGGGGGTGTCGTCCTTGCGCGAGTCGATCGTCCGCCCGGGCGGCGCGTCCGGCGTCATTCCGAGCGCGCGGAAGATCTGGCCGAACTGGTTACGGCTCTTGTTGGCGCGGTCAACGATCTGCTTCGCGATCGGGGCGCGTTCGTCGTTGTAGGTGTCGAGCAGCGTGGGGGAGGCCTGGCCCTTGAGCACCAGGGCGAGCTTCCAGGCCAGGTTGTACGCGTCCTGGATCGAGGTGTTCGAGCCGAGGCCGTTGCTCGGCGGATGCCGGTGGATCGCGTCGCCCATACAGAACACCCGGCCTTGGGAGGTCTTCTCGGCGTACATGTGGTTGACACTCCACACCGACGTACCCTTCAGCTTCACGTCGATCGTGTCGTCGCCGACCAGGTTGTGCACGATCTCGGTCGCCATCGCCTCGTCGACCACCGGGGCCGGTTGGCTGATGTCGTATCCCCAGACGATCAGCCACTCGTTCCACGGGCGGACCATCCGGACCAGGCCGGCGCCGATGCCGCCGATCTGCGCGCCCGGCTGCAGGACCCAGTACAGGACGCTCGGCCGATGCGCGACGTACCGGCTGAGGTCGGCCTCGAACACGATGTTCATCGAGCCCTCGATGTCCATCGCCCCGGCCATCGGAAGCCCGACGTCCTGGGCCACCTTGCTCCGCCCGCCGTCGGCGCCGATCAGGTACTTCGCGCGGATCTGGTACGTCGTGCCGCTCAGCCGGTCGCGTACCGTCGCGGTGACACCGTCGTCGTCCTGCTCGAGGCTCTCGTACTCCGTGTTGAAGCGCAGCCGCGCGCCGCGGGCGGCCGCCGTACTGACCAGGATCGGCTCGAACAGCGTCTGCGGAAGGTCGCACGGGAGACACGGGCTCGCCTCGGTGTAGTCCGCGAGGCGGCGCGGATGCGTGCCCCAGGTGCGGATCCGGCCGATCTCCTCACCCGCCAGACTGGTGCAGAACGCGGTCTGGCCCATCAGGTGGTGGGCGGTGCCCTTCGCGGTGACCTCGGCCTCGATGCCGATGTCGCGCATCAGCTCGATCGTGCGCTGGTTGGTGATGTGGGCGCGCGGCGTGTTGGCCGTCCAGCCGTACCGGGTGAGGACGAGGTTGTCGACGCCGTACGTCGACAGGAACAGCGAGGCGGCGCCGCCGGCCGGGCCGCTGCCGACGATCAGCACATCGGTGGTGATCATTGCCGAGTCTCCTCGGTGGTCGCGAGTACGAGGTCGTAGTCGACGGTGTAGTAGGTCTTGCCGTCTTGCTCATGTTCGATGAAGTCGGCGATCAGCGATTGTTTGACGCCGAAGACCGCGTCGGTGCCGAGGTACTGGTCACCGGCGGCGAAGACGTGCGTGATCAGGCGTGCGTATCCGGGCGCGGTGACCATGAAGTGGATGTGCGCCGGGCGCATCGGGCCACGACCACCGGCGCGCAACAGCTCGCCGACCGGACCGTCGTCCGGGATCGGATACGCCACCGGCTTCACCGCCCAGAACCGGTAGTTGCCGTCGGCATCAGTTGTCAGGTGTGCCCGGTTCTGCGGACGATCGAGGTCCTTCTGTACGTCGTAGAACCCGTCCTCGTCGGCCTGCCACGTCTCGACGAGTGCGTCGGGGATGGGTTCGCCCTTGGTGTTCAGGACGCGCCCGCTCACCAGGCACGGCACGCCCGGGGCGCCGTTCGCGATGTCGTCACCGAGCCGCACCTCCGGCGACCCCTCGACGAAGAACGGGCCGAACACGGTCGACTGCGTGGCCTCCGGCGGCTTCCGGTTCCCCAGGCCGACCGTCAGCATCGACAGACCGAGCACGTCTGCCAGCAGGACGAACTCCTGCCGCGTTCCGGTCGAGATCTGGCCTGTCCTGGTGAGGAAGTCGATCGCTGTGAAGTACTCGTCCTCGCTGAGGTCGACCTCGCGCGCGAACGCGTGCAGATGCTTGACGAGCGCGCTCATCACGTCCTTGTACCGGCTGCTGGCACTGTCCTTGAAACTGTCCACCACCGCTTCGGTCAGGTCATCACCCTGCAGATCCATCCACCCTCCTCAAGGCCGCACACCTTCCCAAGCCCGAACCAAGATCTCCCGCACCACGTCGTCACTCACCCCCACCGACGCCCCAAACCCGCGCGCCGCCTCATCCACCTGCTCCCGCCCCAACCCCAACTCCCGCAAACTAACCGCCACCCCCGCCCCCCGAAACACCCCAAACAACTCCCCAGCCAACCCACCCCC
>NZ_DASRVN010000049.1:0-1836 GCF_035655035.1 Kribbella sp.
GCCGGAGCGGATCAGCGCGCTGACCGCGTCGATGGTGTCCCAGGTGTTGACGTGCATACCGGCCAGGACGTGGTTCTCGTCGTCCAGCCAGAACGCGAGGTAGGCGCCGGACTTCGGGTCACCGCGCAGCACCACGTGGTACGACGCACCGCGCGGCAGCTCGCCCGCGTACTCCATGCCGAGGTCGAACTGGTCGGTGAAGAAGTACGGGATCGCGTCGTGCGACACGTCCTGGCCGAGCATCGACTTCGCGGCCGCGGCGCCGGTGTCCTTCGCGTTCTGCCAGTGCTCGACACGGATCGACCGGCCGAGCAGCGGGTGGTCCCAGCGGACCACGTCGCCGGCGGCGTACACGTCCGCGACCTTGGTCTGCAGGTCCGGGCCGGTGACGATGCCGGAGCCGTTGTCCGGCGTGGCGACCTCGATGCCGGCCGCCTCGGCGAGCTCGGTGTTCGGCCGGACGCCGACGCCGACGATCACCAGGTCCGCCGGGATCACCTCGCCGCCGCTCACCTTCACACCGGTCACCTTGTCCGTACCCTCGAAGCCCTCCACGCCGGTCCCGAACCGGAACTGCACGCCGTGCGCTCGGTGGAAGTCGGCGAACAGGCCACCGACCTCTTCACCGAGTACGGAGGCGAGCGCGGTCGACTGCGGCTCGACGACCGTCACCTCGCAGCCCCGCTCGCGCGCCGCCGCCGCTGCCTCGAGCCCGATCCACCCGGCGCCGACGACGACCACCCGCGGCTTCGCGGCGTACGCCTCGGTCAACGCCTGTGACTCCTCGGCGGTCCGCAGGTAGTGCACGCCCGGCAGCTCGGCACCCGGTACGTCGAGCTCGCGGACGCGGCTGCCGGTCGCGATCAGGAGCTTGGCGTACGGGACCTGCGAGCCGTCGTCGAGCGTGACCGTGTGCGCGGCCGGGTCGATCGCGGTCACCGTCGTACCGAGCCGGAGGTCGATCGAGTGGTCGTCGTACCACTGCTGGTCGTGCAACTGCGCGGAGCCGGTCTCGGCCTTGCCGAGCAGCACGTCCTTGGACAGCGGGGGTCGCTCGTACGGCAGTGACTTCTCACTGCCGATCAGCACGATCCGCCCGCTCCAGCCGTCCTCCCGAAGGGTCTCGGCCGCGGTCGCACCCGCGAGACTCGCACCGACGATCACGATCTGTTCATCAGCCATGCACGAACCTTAGCCCTCAGCGAACTCTTGTCGAAGGCTGTCTCGGTGAGTACGTTGTCGGAGCACATCATACGTCCTATGTCCTCCCTGGAGAGTCATGCGCGTACTCACCTCGGCCCGTCTCGCGGCCGCCGCCCTTCTGGTGTTCGCCGGTCTCACCGCTCCACCGGCCCGGGCCTCCTCCTCCGGACCGGCCGCGCCGTTCGTCGACGACAGTGTGCTGTTCCAGCAGAAGACCGACGGCTACTCGTGTTTCCGGATCCCCGCCATCGTGCACGCCGCCAACGGCGACGTCCTCTCGTTCGCCGAGGGCCGGGTCGCCGACTGCGGTGACGACGGCGACATCGACATCGTGCTGCGCCGTTCCACCGACGGCGGCAAGACCTGGGGGCCGCTGCGGGTGGTCTCCGACGGCAACGGGAGCACACACGGCAACCCGGTGCCGATTGTTGACAATCGGACGGGCCGGGTCGTCCTGGTGACGACCCACAACGGCCCGGAGCCGTGCACGAACGGCTGCGACCGCGACCCGTACGTACAGACCAGCGACGACAACGGCGCCACCTGGACCGCGCCGCGCGAACTCACCGACGCGAAGCTCCCGAGCTGGAACTTCTGGTACGCCACCGGCCCGATGCACGGCATCCAGCTCCA
>NZ_DASRVN010000050.1:0-21921 GCF_035655035.1 Kribbella sp.
GTACGTGAACAGCAGGTTGGCGAGCTTGCTCCGGCTGTACGTGAGGAACGGGTCGAACTCCTCCGGACCGTCCATCAGCCGCTCCGGGACGACCCGTACCGTCCCACCACGCATCGGCGACCGGTGCCCCTCGGAGTTCACGTTCACGATCCGGCCGCCGAGTCGTGGCGTTCGGCGGGTGCCCGGATCGCCGAGTCGTGGATCGTGGTCCCATTTCCACGCCGATACTCACGACTCGGCAGCCTGGGGCTTGAGGTTGTTGAGGCCGGTGGCGGTGGCGAGGAGGCGGTCTCGCCAGGGGGCGGGGAGGCTTGGGAGGATCGCGCCCAGGGTGCGGGCCTCGGCGATCGCGTAGCGGCGTTTCGGGCGACGGGCTTCGACGGCGCGGAGGATCGTCTTCGCGACCTTGTCGACCGGGCCGGGTTTGAAGCGGGTCATTGCCTGCTCGTACGCCGCCAGGTGGGACCGGTAGAGCTTCAGGCGCGCCGGGTCGGCCTGCTGGAGGGTGGCGTCCGCGGCGGCCCCGGCTCGAGTGAAGATCTCGGTTTCGGTGGTGCCTGGCTCGATCACCACGACCGGGATCTTCCACGGTGCGAGCTCCAGGCGGAGCGCGTTCGACACAGCTTCGAGGCCGGCCTTGCTCGCCGACAGCGCGCTCAGGAGCGGCATCGCGACGCGTCCCGTCGCCGCGCTCACATTCACGATCCGCCCGCCACCTGCGCGCAGCAGTGGAAGGAACTCGCGGATGACCGAGGCCGGGCCGATCGTGTTCACCTCCAACTGCCGCCGCCACTCGTCGGCCGGGACCAGTTCCAGTGGGCCCTGCACGATCACGCCCGCGTTGTTGATCACCGCCCACAGCCCGTCCACCTCCCCCGCGACCCGCTTCGCCGCCGCGGCGACGCTCTCCGGGTCCGCCACGTCCAGCGGCAGCACCCGTACCTCCGGCCCGAAATCGGCCCGCCCGCGCGCCCCGGCGTACACCGTGAAGCCCCGCTGCCGCAGCAGCCCGACCGTCGCCGTACCGATGCCGCCGGTCGACCCGGTGACGAGAACCGCTCGTCCCTCCGCCATATCGACTCCCCTTGAGATGTTCTCTAGGACATGTCCCTAGGGACATATCTGAGCATGCACATGTCCGTCGGGACATGTCAAGATGGCGGTCAGGACAAGGAGGAACAGATGTCACTGCGGCACGGTTTGCTCGGGCTGCTCGCGGAGGGGCCGGCCAGTGGGTACGACCTGGCGCGCCGGTTCACCGAGGTGCTCGGCTCGGTCTGGCCGGCGCAGCACCCGAAGATCTACGCCGAGCTGAACAAGCTGGCCGGCGAGGGCCTGGTCGAGGTCGAGAGCGAGGGCCCGCGGCGCCGGAAGGCGTACCGGATCACCGACGCCGGGGTGGCCGAGGTGAAACGCTGGCTGACCGAGGTCGACGTCGACCACACGATGCGCCTGCAGCCGCTGCTGCGTTCGCTGTTCTTCTGGATGATGGACCGCGACGAGCTCCAGCAACACCTGGAGGCGGAAGCGCGGTACTACCGGGACCTCGCCGAGCAGTACACGGAGTACGCCGCCCGCAAGGACCGCGGCGAGTTCGGCTACAGCGAGCAGACCCAGTCGATGCGGGTCACCATCGAGGCCGGCATCCGCCTGTACTCCGCCCTCGCCGACTGGGCCGACTGGGCCCAGACCGTCCCACCCGCCAAGCCTTCCAAGGGCTCCTGAAACGCCGGAAGGCCGGCCGAGCGGATGCTCGACCGGCCTTCCCAACAGCGTTGCCTACTTGGTGCCGAAGACCTGGAGTTCGGTCATGTCGGTGAACTTGCAGCCGCCGAACGCGCCGTTCGGGCAGTTGTTCTGGAAGTCCGGGACCTGCGGGCTGAGCATCCAGAACCGGACGTACTGGACGCCGGTCGCGTTGCCGGCCGGGGCGACCAGGTTGTACTTGCCCCGGTTGGCGGAGGTGAAGGTGCCGGACGCCGCGGTGGCCCAGGTGGTGCCGTCGGCCGAGGTCTCGATCTTGTACTGACCGGTCGAGGAACTCCCCGGGTCACCACAGGTGTTCGACGGGTCGACGTTGAAGTTGCTGATGTTGACCTTGGCCGGCAGCTTGATGTCGACGTGCTTGGCGATCATCTGGTTGGTCGCCGTGCCGTTGTCGTCACCGGTGGTGCTGCCCCAGCCGGTGCCCTGCGCGTTGTCGATGGCCATGCCCGGACCGCACTGCGGGCTGAAGTCCGGACCGTTGAAGCCGGTCACCGTGCCACCGCCGGAGGCGGCCGCCCAGTTGCGGCGCGGGGTGAAGGCGGCCTTGGTGCCGGGGCTGACCTTGACCGGCTGGACGATCAGCTCGTAGCCGGGGGCCGAGACGACGACCTTCGGGTAGGTGCCCGGGGCAACACCGGTGATGGTGTAGTTGCCGGAGGCATCCGTCGTACCGGCGTAGTCACCGGCGTAACCGGACGAGTGGCCGCCGACGTAGACCAGGGCGCCCGCTACCGGAGCACCGGTGTCCTTGTCCGTCACGGTGCCGCTGAGCGTGGTGGTCGCACCCGTCGGCGGCTTGTGGAAGTCCTCCGCCGGGTACGCGTCGCCGCCGTCGACGACACCGGCGTACCAGCCCATGCCGCGGTTGGCGAAGACGGTCCAGATCGTGTCGGCGTTCCGGCCGCCGCTGGCGATCAGGTCGGCCTGGACGATCGCGTTGCGCATGTCGAGCATCGTCGGATCCGCCGGAGCCAGCTCCATCGCGCGGGTGATGATGCTCATCGCGTACGAGCGGCCGAAGCGCTCGCGCAGGTCCCACAGGGTCTGCGCCCAGACCTCACCGGAGGCGTGCACCTCGGGCGAGCCGCCGATGGTCGGGAAGTCGGCGTACGTGTAGCCGCCCTTCGAGCCGTCGGGCTGGATGCAGTTCGGGCTGACCGCGTGCACCCGGCAGTCGATCGCCTGGGTGCGGAACAGCTCGCCGTGGCTGACGTACCGGCCCTCGAGTACCTCACCCGGAGCGGTGGTGTCCTTCTCCAGACCGTGCGAGACCAGGTAGTCCATCGCGTAGAAGTCGCTCCAGGCCTCGCCCATCGAGCCGGCCTGGATGCTGTTCAGCGTGGAGTTCCCGGTGGCGTCGACGACCAGGCGGTTCGACAGACCGTGGGTGTACTCGTGGTACAGGATGCTGGCGTCGTTGGCGCCGCTGGCCGGTACGAAGCCGTTCTGCGCGTCGGTCTGGCCCGGCGCGTGCCACAGGTACATCTGCATGGTCGGCGGGGTGCCGTCCGGCGGGGTGTTCATGTTCGCGTTGTCGATGTGGTTCGCGTCCGGTCCGCCGTTGGCGCCGGTGGCCGCGCCGTCCAGCGCGTTCAGGTGCACCGGGTCGCCGCCCGCGGCGTCGAACGAGCCGGCCGCCGGGGTGAAGCTGATCGGCGGCTTCGCCAGCCAGTCGTGGTAGTTGCTGGCCAGATAGAACGCGTTCGTGACGTCCTGGTTCATGTTCGTCTTCCAGGAGTCCGGCTTCGCCGGGTCCCAGGTGCAGATGAACGAGGCCGAGCAGAACGACGACGCGTTCGGGAAGCTGGTCAGCTTGTACTGCGCGCCGGTCCCGCTGGGCCCCGCCGTGCCGGGCACCTTGACCGTCTCGCCGGGGTTCGGCTGGTTGTCGTCGTTGACGTCCGCCCAGGCCGCGACCGACGTCCCCTCGAGCAGGGTCTTCGCGTTCTTCGGCAGCCACTTGTTGTAGATCAGGTTCTCGACCCGCTGGGTGCCGCCCTTGGGCGCGCCCGGGTAGTAGTCCTGTACGAGCGCGTCGCCGTTGGCGGAGCTGGACAGGCTCCGGCGGTAGAGGAGGGCGCCGGTCTCGGCGTCGATGACGTGCGAGTAGACCTTGGTGCCGCCCGCGTTGACGTAGGTCAGCCAGCCCTTGCGGAGCCCGTCGGCGGTGTGGAACCAGACCTGCTTGGCGGTGTCACCGTTGCTGAAGGTGGTGCTCTCGCCGGACGTCTTCGCGGTCGCGGACTTCGCGCTCCCGCCGACGTCCTCGATGGCGGCGCTGCGGGCGCCGGCCGCGGACAGCTTCGGTGCGGCCGTGGCGGACCGGCTCTGCGCGGCGGAGGTCAGGCCGGCGACCGGCGAGCCCATGATCGAGACGATCTGGCCGTGCTTGGTCACGTTGCCCTTCAGGCCGTTGCCGAAGACCTCGACGCCGTCGACGACCTGGGACCAGAAGACGTGGTGCGTACCGAGGTCGTCGACGTAGTCCTTGCGCAGCTTCAGCGTCGCCAGGTCGGCGTTCGACAGCTTGAAGACCTCGGGGTGCGCCTTCACGTAGTCGAGGACGATGACGTCGGCCTTCTTGGCGCTCTTGCCGGTGAGGAAGCCGTTCAGCTTGGTCACCTGGGCCGGGGTGCCGGTGTTCGGGTCGAGCTCGACGACACCCTGGGTGCCGAGCGAGTTCCGGAACTTCTCGGAGGCCGCGGTCTCCTTGCCGGCCACCTTGGCGGCCCGGGCATAGGTCGTCTTGGCGTCGGGCGTCCGGGCGTCGTAGTAGCCCTTCTGCTCCTTACCGGTGAAGTTCTCCGACTGCGTTGCCTTGCTCTTGTCGGGTCCGGCGGTCTGCGCGGCGTTGGCGCCGCCAGCGGTCATGGCCAGCAGGGTGGCGGCCGCGGAGACGGCCGAGACTGCCAGGAGCCCCCGCCCTCTGCGTGATGTGGTCACAGCAAATCTCCATGGAGTTCGAATCAGCGGGTCGCCCTCCACGACCCGTCCCGGGGGCTGACCCTAAGGCTGCTGACCCGCCCGGGGAAGAGAAATCACCGGATTGCCGCGGAATTGAGGGTTGTCCTTCGTACTGGGAGCAATACAAGGAGCGACCGGAGGATTGCACATAGCAATCGACCGGTCGCTCCCAGTGTTCAATCAGAAGGCGCCGGCACCGTTCGGGGTACCGAGGCCGGTCGGGCCGTCCCAGCCGGTGCGCGCGTTGCACCACTGGGTGGTCGGGCACGTGCCGTTGCTGCCGCTGGTCACGTCGAACAGCGAGCTCGCGTGGCCGTACGGCAACGCGTTGGCGTAGCCGGTGGTGTTGCCGGACAGCGCGTAGACCGCGGCGATGATCGGCGCTGCCTCACTCGTCCCGCCGAACTGCGCCCAGGTGGACGCGGTCCTGCTGGTCGGGTAGTAGATCGCCATGCCGCCCTTGCCCGGGTCGGCCGCGGCGGACACGTCCGCCATCGCCCGCTTCGAGCAGCCGGTGTCGAACGACGACGCCGCGCTCAGAGCGGTGTTGTACGTCGAGCACCCGGAGCCGGCACCGCTCCACACGGACTCGCTCCAGCCCCGCGAGTTGCTCGCGGCAACCAACGACGTACCGCCGACAGCAGTGGTGTACGACGAGGACGCCGGGTAGCTGCCGCCCTGGTAGCCGTTGTCCCCCGTGGACGCGGTCACCGCGATGCCGGGGTGGTTGTAGTAGGCGCCGTACGTCGCGTCGTCCGCGTCGCCGCCGCCGTAACTGTTGGAGATGGCAACGACACCGGGCTGCTTGGCCGCCGTCTGCACCGCGGTACCGAGGTCCGCGAAGCTCGCCGAGTTGGCCTGGACGACGACGATCTTGGCGTCCGGGGCGGCGGCCGAGATCGCGTCGACGTCGAGCGCCTGCTCACCCGCCCAGCCGGCGTTGAACTTCGGCAGCGACGTACCGCCGGTCTGGTTGATGACGCGCAGGCAGCCGTTGGCCGTCGTACAGGCCGACAGCCCGAACTGCGAGCGGTAGACGCCGAGGTCGCGCTCCAGGTTCGGGTAGCCGTACGCGTCGACGATCGCGACCGTACGGCCGTTCGCCTTCAGGCCGGTGAGCTTGTACGCGTCCTGCAGGCCGGTTGGGGTCAGACCGGTCGCCGGCGGCGTACTGGAACGGGGTGCGGCGCCTTTGGCGTCGACCAGTTTGACCGCGTCACAGGTCGCGGTGTGCGCGGCGGTGGTCGCCGAGCAGACCTTCGCGGCATGCTTTCCGGCGGTGTAGGGAGTGGGGGCGCCGACCGCGCCGGACGCGCTGGACATCGCCGCGGTCACACCGACCACGGCAAGCGCACCGGCACTCAGGGCGGAGACGAGAATCCGTTGCCTCAACTGGACTCCTCGAGGTTTGGGCAGGCCTCCGCTGACGGTCCCGATCGGCCAGTGGGCGGAGGCCGGCGTGATTTGGGGGTCTTCGCATCGTCCGCCCGCCGCAGCGCCGGACGCCAGCGATCGGACCACTGACATCTGTCATGGGTGGGGCCGTGACAGATGTCCCGGCCAGACCGGAATTACCGCGTGATCAGGCGGTCACCATCAGTTCTTGGAGCGGTGAAGGATTCCCCCTGAGTTTCCGGGCGCCCGAGTCTTGACAGCGTTTCGGCGGTCGGGACTATGCTGCCGAGAAATCGATTTCCCGTCCAGAGAGGTCCACTGATGGATCAGCGGTTGCTCAGCCGTCGACGGTTCCTGCAGACCACCGGCGGTACGGCGCTGGCCGCCTCGCTCGCCGCCTGCGGTGGTGGCGGTGGCAGCGGCGGGTCGTCCTCGAAGGAACTGTCGTTCGTCTACATGGGCACCGCCGAGCAACAGGCCACCTGGAACAAGCTGTTCGCGAAGTTCACCGCGCAGCACCCGGAGATCAAGCTCAAGGCCGAGGGCATCCCGCTGTCGAACTGGGGCGACTTCTTCAACAAACTGTCCACCCGGATCGCCGGCGGCCAGGTACCGGACGTCATCCAGATCGCCACCGAGGGCCAGCGGCTGTTCGCGTCCAAGGGCCTGCTCGCACCGCTCGACGACTACATCAAGAAGGACCAGTCGACAATCGACGAGTACTACGCGGACCTGGACCCGAACCTGATCGCGTGGGACAAGAAGTACGCCTCCACCGACGGCAAGACGTACTACCTGCCGGGCGAGTTCAACACGATGTGCATGTGGTACTCGAAGGACCTGTTCGCGAAGGCCGGCGTACCGGAGCCGACCGCGAAGTGGACCTGGGACGACTTCCGGCACGCCTGCGAGCAGATCAAGGCCAAGACCGGCGCCTTCGGGTACGCCGCGGACTCGGCGTACTTCGCCGCGATCATGCCGTGGCTGCTCACCAACGGCACCAGCAGCTTCACCGACGACTGGTCGAAGCCGACGTACGACGACCCGAAGGCGATCGAGGCGGCCGACTTCAACCGGAAGCTGGTGGCGGACAAGCTGTCGCCGCCGCCCGGCGGCACGTTCGACGCGTTCACGGCCGCCGCGCAGGGCAAGCTGGCGATGTTCGGCGGCGGGCGCTGGCCGATCATCAGCATCCGGAACCTGAAGGCGACCCAGAAGATGGGCATCGTGCCGTGGCCGACCAAGGTCCGGCAGGGCTCGCCGGTCGGCTGGAACGGGTACCCGATCCTGAAGGCGTCGAAGAAGAAGGACGACGCCTGGACGTTCATCAAGTTCCTGATCTCAAAGGAAGGCTCGTCGACGTTCGCGCAGCTCGGCGGCACCATCGTGCCGGCCCGGAAGTCGATCGCGAACAGCCAGTCGTTCCTCGAGGACGCGCCGTCCGGAACGCAGTACCTGTACGAGGCGCTGAGCTACGCGACGCCGATCCCGTCGCCCGACAAGGGCGCCGCGATCCAGAAAGCGATCGAGGACGGCTGGAAGCAGGTACTGACCGGCAACGCCGCGCCGGCCGACGCGCTCGGCAAGGCCCAGACCACGCTGGAGGGGTTGGTCTGAAACCGCAGCGCAGGGACTGGCTCCCCGGCTATCTGTTCATCAGTCCGGCCGTTCTGCTCTTCGTCGTGTTCGTCGCGCTGCCGCTGGTCGCCGCGTTCGGGCTCAGCCTGTTCCACTGGGACCTGCTGAGTACGCCGGAGTTCGCCGGGCTGGACAACTTCAAGCAGCTCGTCACGGACAGCGCGACGATCCGCGCGGTACTGAACACGTTCGTGTTCGCGCTGTCCTCGGTGGTCACGCACATCGGGCTCGGGATGCTGCTCGCGCTCGGCGTGCACCGGACGATGACCCGCGGTACGAAGTACTTCGTCCGGACGGCGTACTTCTTCCCGTTCCTGGTGTCCTGGGCGGCGGTCGCGCTGATCTGGAAGTACGTGCTGGACCCGACGTTCGGGATCGCGGCGTACTACCTGTCGACCACGACCAACTGGCTGGCGTCGCCGACGTGGGCGCTGCCGACGCTGATCGTGGTCGACTGGTGGCACACGATCGGGTACACGTTCATCATCCTGCTGGCCGGCCTGCAGACGGTGCCGGCGCAGCTGCACGAGGCCGCGCGGGTGGACGGCGCGAACGCGTGGTGGCGGTTCTGGAGCGTGACGCTGCCGGTGATGTCGCCGACGATCTTCTTCGCGACCGTGATCACGTTCATCGGCGCGTTCCAGATCTTCGACCCGATGGTGATCATGACGCAGGGCGGGCCGGACGGCGCGACCCGGAGCATCGTGCAGTACACGTACGAGAAGGGCTTCCAGTCGTTCGAGGTCGGGTACGCCGCGGCGCTGTCGCTGGTGCTGTTCGTGGTGATCATGGTCGTCACCGGGCTGCAGTTCCGCCTTTCGCGCCGGTGGGTGCACCAATGAGGGGCAAGCTGCTCGACCTGGTGCTGGTGCTCGGCGGGCTGGTGATGATCGCGCCGCTGGTGTGGCTGATCTCGAACGCCTTGTCGGAGCCGAACAACGCGTTCCAGCTGCCGCCGCAGTGGATTCCCAAGCCGCCGACGTTGCAGAATTTCCAGCAGGTGCCGGGGCTGATCCCGTTCGCCCGGATGGCGTGGAACAGCCTGCAGATCGCGGTGATCACGACGGCTGGGGCGCTGTTCACCAGTGCGATGGCGGCGTATGCGTTCAACCGGCTGCGGTTCCCCGGGCGGGACCAGATCTTCTCGGTACTGCTGGCGGCGCTGGTGGTGCCGGTGCAGCTGACCGTCGTACCGATCTTCATCATGATGCGCTGGTTGCACCTGGTGGACACCACGGTGGCGATCTGGCTGCCGGCGCTGGTGAACGTGTTCGGGATCTTCTTCCTGCGGCAGTACATCTCGTCGATCCCGCGGGAGCTGGACGAGGCCGCGATCATGGACGGGGCCGGGCACTTCTGGATCCTGTTCCGGGTGATCCTGCCGCTGGCGCGACCCGGTCTGACCGCGCTCGGGATCTTCGTCTTCGAGGCGTCGTGGAACAACTTCTTCTGGCCGTACATCTTCCTGTCGACTCCCGAGAAGATGACGCTGCCGGTGGGGCTGGTGTCGCTCCAGGGCGCGGTCGGCGGCGGGCCGGCCGTCGTACTGTTCGCCGCGATCACGCTGGTGGTGCTGCCGATCCTGATCCTGTTCCTGATCTTCCAGCGCTCCTTCATCGCGTCGATCGCCACCACGGGGCTGCGGGCATGACCGATCACCTGCCTGCCGCCTTCAAAGCCCTCTGGCACGAGCTCCCGCTCCTGGCAACCGCCGGCGTACTTGTATGCGCTGCGACCGCTCTCGTCGTTCTCATCAGTCCTGGGCTCTCGCCGGTTAGCGCTCTGCTTGGTGCATTCGCTGTCTCGCCTGTCTGGGCAGCTGTTGTCGCGACCACGGACGCGGTTGTCCGAGAGCAACCTGGTGGGGTCCCAGCACTGTTCAGGAATGTGCGGAAGCACGCTCTGGCGGGGGTGGAGGTTGGGTTGGTGCCGGGGGTTGTGGTGGCTGTGGGGTTGTTGAACTGGCAGCTGTACACAGGACCCGTTTTCCTGCTTCCGTTGGCTGTGAGCGGGTGTGCGAGCGTGCTGCTACTGCTCGCCTCCTGCTACGCCTTCAGCTTGCGGGTGACTGCTGGGCTGCGCGGGAAGCGGTTGTGGTTCACCGCGCTTCACCTGGTCGCGCGCGCCCCGCTGGTGCCGCTCGGCGTACTGGCGCTGGCTTTTGTTGCGCTGCTGCTCGGTACGTCGGTTACCGCTTCACTGTTGCTCCTCGCCCCAGGACCTGTTGCGTTGTTCGCCTCTGCTGGTACTGCGAGTTCATATGGGACGGAGAAGCATGCACTACACCGGTGACACCCTTCGACACTTCGCACTGCCGCTGGGAGGTCTCGGCACCGGCACTGTCGCGCTGGCCGGCAACGGTGCGCTACGCCAGTGGCAGTTGCACAACCTCGGCAACCACGAGGGTCACGTACCGAACAGCTTCTTCGCCCTGCGCCTGTCCCGCGTGGAGCCGCCGCTGGACGAGGTACGCCTGCTCCAAGGACCGCCTGCCACGCCGTCCAACACTCCTCTGGTGACGGACGACGTCGTACCGGGCGGTGAGCAGGAACTGCACGAGGTCATCCGCCCGATCGGACCGACCACGGTGACTGCTACTTATCCACAGGCACATGTGGATTACGAGACCGATCTGCCCATCGAGTTGAGCCTGGACGTGTTCAACCCGTTGGTGCCGGGTGATGCCGAGGCCAGCTCGCAGCCCGTCGTCGGCTTCACCTTCACCCTGCACAACACCGGTCCGATCGCGCTGCACGGCAAGCTCGCCGCCGCGCTCCAGAACGCGGTCGGCTGGGACGGCGTCACCCCGGTCCAGCAAACCTCGTGCAGCCTGTACGGCGGCAACACCAACCGGCCGCGGCGCCTGGGGGCGTGGAGCTCGCTGGTGTTGGAGAACGGCGGCCTGCCTCTGGATCATCCCGGTGCCGGCCAAATGGTGCTCGCCACCGACAGCGAAGCATTCGCTCACCCACAATGGACGCGACCGGAGGAGTTTGTTGCCTTCCTCAACGGTCCGGCCACCCCGGCAAGCGGGGCCAGCCCGGCAGGCAGCACCTGGAACGGCGGCCTGGCAGTCCCGTTCCACCTGGAGCCCGGCGACACCAAGCAGTTCCGGTTCCTGATCGCCTGGCACTTCCCGAACCGATATGTCGACTTCAACCAGTTCGGCCCGCACCCGGAGTACGGCCACAGCCGCTTCTGGCTCGGCAACGCGTACACCCGCCGTACGCCGGACGCTGTCGCCGCGGCCGAGCATTTCATCGAGCACTGGGACGAGCTGCAGCACCTGACCACCCAGTGGACCGAGGCGTTCGACAACAGCTCCCTCCCCGGCGAAGCAGGCGCCCGACTCGCAGCGCTGGCAGCCGACGTACGCAGCCCAACCGTCTTCCAAACCGCACAGGGCGACGTGCTCGGCTTCGAAGGCGTCCTCGGCGCCTCCACCGTCATGTGGGGTGAGCGGTACGGCGGCTCCTGCCCGCTCAACTGCACCCACGTCTGGAACTACGAGCAGACCCTGTCCCGGCTCTTCCCGGCGCTGGAGCAGAACATGCGTGACACCGAGTACGACGTCATGCAGGCCCCCGAGGGCTACATCCCGCACCGCGTCCGCGCCCCGCTCTACATGAAGCAGCTCTGGGACGTGGTCATCGGTGGACCGGAGGAGCCCGCACTCGACGGCATGCTCGGCAACGTCCTCAAGACGTACCGGGAGGTGCGCCAGGGCGCCGGCCTCGACTGGCTGCGCCACCGCTGGCCGAACGTGGTACGTCTCCTCGACCACATCCACGGCAAGTGGCTGCGAGACGGCGTACTGCGTGGCATCCAGCCCAGCACGCACGACATCGACCTGTGCGGCGTCAACTCGTTCATGGGCACCCTGTGGCTGGCCGCGCTACGTGCCGCCGAGGAGATGGCGCTGCTCCTGGGCGAAGACTCCAAGCAGTACCGCACGCACTTCGAAACCGGCAGCACGGCGTACGACGAACTGTTGTTCACCGGCGAGTACTACCGGCAGATCCTGGACCCGGATGAGACCCGTGACTTCCAGTGGGGCGACGGCTGCCTGGCTGACCAGCTGATCGGCCAGTGGTGGGCACATCAGCTGGACCTCGGCTACCTGCTCCCGGAGGAGCACGTGCGTACTGCGCTGCGCAACGTGGTCCGGCACAACCTCCGCACCGACTTCCACGACTTCGAGCACCCGTACCGCGTGTTCGCCGACGGCGACGACACCGGCCTGCTGATGTGTACCTGGCCGCACGGCGGGCGCCCCGACGTGCCCACCCGGTACTGCGACGAGGTGTGGACCGGCTCGGAGTACCAGGTCGCCGCGCACTGCCTGTACGAAGGCCTCACGGACGAGGGCATGTCGATCCTGCAGGGCCTGTGGACCAGGTACGACGGCACCCGCCGCAACCCGTTCAACCCGATCGAGTGCGGCGACCACTACATCCGCAACGCCGCCGGCTGGTCCGTACTGGAGGCTCTGACGGGCTACAGCTACAACGCCGTCGCCAAATCCATCACCTGCGCCCCGATGAACCTAGCCCGCGCCAACGACACCTGGCGCTTCCCCTTCACCACCAACACAGGCTGGGGAATCGCCACCCATTCCTCAGGCACTCTGACACTCACCTGCGCAACGGGGCACCTCGACCTCGCAACCGTGACGGTCGACGGCACCACCTACACCGTCGACACCACCGTCCGCCCCGGCAATCCGTTGGTCGTCTCAACGACCTGAGACAGTCACCTCCGTCAGGTGGAAGGTGTTGTTGGCCGAGTTGCTCAACCCTTCCACCCGGACGTACCGCGCCGTGGCCTCGGTCCTGAACGTGTCGCCTGCATCGACCACAGGCGCCGTGCCGAACCGGCCACCCAGCAGGAACCAGTTCGTCCCGTCCAGACTGCCCAGCAAGCGGTAGTTGTAGTACCGCGTCCCGTCCACGTAGTTGCGGACGTTGACCGTCGACACCGCGGACGGCGTACCCAGATCCACCTGCCACCAGGTCGGCCCCAACGGCCCGCCCCAGTACGGGTTGTTGGACCGGCTCCCGTCGTTGGCTGCCGTCGCCGGGTGCCCAGCCTCTTCACCGAGCGCGGTGACCGGCTTACGCACACTCAGCACCGCGTCACCCGAGCTGTCCCGCGGCGCGTACGGCGCAACCGTGAACCCGTGGAACGTCGCGACCCCAGTCGTCCCGGTGTGGCTGTTCACAGCACTCATGAACACCCCGACGTCCTGCACGGCTGCCGCACCCGGCACCGTCGCCGATCCGGCGACTGTCCAGTTCACTCCGTCCTCACTGCACGCCCCACTGACCTTCCCGCCGAGGCGAGCGATCCGCACGTACACAGGAGCCTTGAAGCCGTCCGCAGCCGTGTAGCTGTCCAGCGTCCCGTCCCCGTTCGAGTCCCAGCTGAACAGGCACCCGTGGTCCGGCGTGACCGCAATGTTGGCGTCCTCAACCAGCAGCCCAGCCCGCGCATATGGCGAAGTCCGGTCCTGCGAAGTGACCTTGGTGGTCACCGACTGACCCTCCCCGAGTATCTGCTGCTGGTAGACCGCTCCGTGCTCGTCAGTGCCCTTCCACATGTCACTACCACCACCAGCGATGCCCACACGGTCACCTGACACCGCAAAGGAAGCGTCATTGGTGGACACCGTCTTCCAAGGCGCACCAACGTCCCCACTCACCAGCAGCCGAGTGCTAGCAGCCTCGGAAGTGCCCTCCCAGTTAACGGTGGCAGCCAACACCGGCACGTCCACCGGCCGCGCACCAGCCGGCACAGTCACGTCGTACACCGCCTTGAACGTCCCGCCCGCAGGAACCTGCGCAGCCACCGACGGCCCGACGGCCTTCACACCGTAGGACGGCGGCACTGTCAGCCCGACCCGCACGGCATGGGCCGCGCGGAGCGTGTTGGTGTTGCTGTACGTCGCCGTGACCCGCACCGTCGTACCGGGCCGAGCTCCGCGCACGGCCGGCTCAACACTCAAGGAACCGCTCGGAATCGCAGCAACCCGCGAGGCCAACTCGTACGCGTCCCCACGCGCCTTGACCGGGTACTGCGTGTCCGTGTGCGCCCAGCGCTCCGCGTACGCCTTCCAGTCGATCGGAGCCGCCGGCTGACCGGTAGACAGCGCCTTGTCGAGCGCAG
Source organism: Kribbella sp. (assembly GCF_035655035.1). Taxonomy (GTDB): domain Bacteria; phylum Actinomycetota; class Actinomycetes; order Propionibacteriales; family Kribbellaceae; genus Kribbella. The sequence goes on from NZ_DASRVN010000050.1 coordinate 13,930, forward strand.
CGAAGTACGTCCGCCAACGGCCGCCGTAGTAGTCACCGACCAGCCCGTTCCACTCCCTGCGCGCGTAGTCCTGCAGGGTCGCCGTAGCAGTCCAGTCAGTGATCAGCGTGCGTACGTCGTACCGCAAGGCTGCTGCTTCTTCCGGGCTTGCGGCCTCTGCCGTCGCACCAGCCAGCCAGGAGCCGAGCAGGAAGTTGTCGTCAGTACCGAGCAGGTCGTCGAGCAACTGGATCCGCTGCAGCCAGTCCGCGGTCAGCTTGCGGAACTCCTGCAGGTCATGCGCCTGATAGGCGGCCGAGATCCGCGGCAGCAACGTACGGCTGTCGTTGGCGACCACCTGCCGCGCTACGTCGACCAGGTCATAGCGGTACGCCGTACTGCCCCGCAGCGCGGGCGGAACCGCCAGCAGCTCGCCTAGCGCCTGGCGGAACGCCTCCGGGTCGTACGGGATCGCCGTACCGCTCACACCGAGGCTGGGCTCGTAGTCGAACAGCCCTGTCGGGTGCTTGCTGTCCGCGGCCGCCGGCCAGCTGTAGACGGTGCTGCCGAGGATCTTCCACGCGGCGATCGCATGCGGATCCGCCACGCCGTACCGGCTGGTGGCGTAGTCGGTGAACCACTGCTGCAGGTCCACCGGCTCGCTCTGCCAGGCCAGGTCGGTGAAGAACGCGACCGCGGCCGGGTTGTTGTCGATCGCCTCCGGCATCAACGCGATCCCGTTCAGCGCCGTACCCGGTTTGGCCAGCCAGGCATGGAACTTCTGGTTCCACGCGGCCAGGCTGGCGCCCAGGTTGGAGTGCCCGCCGAAGTTCCAGATCGTGCCGAACGCGTACGGCGTGCCGAGGAAGTCTTTGTCCCGGTCTGTGATGTTCGACGCCTCGGAGATCCCGTCGACGACCAGCATCTTGGAGCGGTCGATGGATTGCAGCGTGGCCGGCAGCGGGTTCTTCTGCCAGCCGAGGATCGCCCAGATCGCACCGGGGTGCGCAGCTTCCAGGGCGTTCTGCACGGCTCGGGAGGCGTCCGGCACGCTCACGTCACCGGCCGTACCACCCTCGTGCAGCAGGTCCATCTTGTACATCGTGCTGGGACCGAACAGGTCCGTTTGGACCCGGTAGAACTCTGCGGCGACCTGTGCGAACACAGGGTTGGTCGGGTCCAGCCAGTCCGGTCGGGCGAGCCCGTCCCAGGTGCCCTGCGGGACAGTCTTGGCGCCAGGGTTCTTACTGGCGAAGCCTGGCGGCACGGTGCCGAAGTACCCCGGAAGAACCGGCACCATGCCCAACTCGCGCAGGTGGTCGGCCATCTGGCGCCCCAGTACCGTCCGGCGGTCGATCAGCTGCTGTGAGATCGGGCTGCCGAGGCAGCACTCGTTCTGCAGGAGCCACCACGCCTGGTGCGCCGGCTGCGGGATCCACGCGCGCAGCTCGTCGGCGGAGTACCCGAACTTCTGGAACGCCTGCTCGTAGACCGCCTCTTGGCCTTCGTACACGAGCACCTCGTTGATGCCGTGCAACGCCAGTACGTCGATCCGCCGTTGCCACTGCGACCAGCTCAGGTACGGCCCGGCGTACCCCTCGTTGGTGTCGTTCAACGCGAACCGGTTGTCGACCGACGCGCGCTGTTCCGTCGGCTGCGCGGGCAACGGGAGCGTCGCGGGCAGGTTCAGCTGCTCGCCCTCCAACTCGATGTCCGCGTGCGCGACATGCCGCAGGTACCAGCCGAACCCGGTCAGCTGCACGGCCGGCGTGGTGCCCGCGATCAGCACCTTCCCACCGGCCGATCCGACCCGGAAGAAGTCCTTCCCGGCGCCGCGATCGAACGTCTGCAGCACGACCTGATCGGCGTACCGCTGACCGACCAGCCGGACCAGAGCATCCCGCGCCGGCCCCACCACCGTGGCGGGCGCCGTCGTCGGCGCGATCAGAAACGACAGCGCCGCCACCACACCGGCCAGCACCAAACGGGCAGATCTCATTCGAGTCACCTCGGGCGAAGGCAGATTCCGAAAGATCTTTCCGAATCAGCCTTCCGGTCCCGTGAGGATCTGTCAACCGGAAGGGAGTGCCGGCCGCCCGGCAACGCCACCGGACGGACGGCACTCGTTCAGAGGAGTCCCAGTTCGGCGGACTCTTGGTCGGTGAACAGCCGGGAGCGGATCAGGAACCGGACGCCCTCCGGGGCCTCCACGGAGAATCCGCTGCCACGGCCCTTCACCACGTCGACGGTCAGCTGGGTGTGCTTCCAGTACTCGTACTGGTTCGCGGACATCCAGAACCCGATCGGCTTGTCCACACCGTCGACGACCAGGTCACCGAGATGCACGTCCGCGGCCCCCGTTCGGAACTCACCGTCCGGGTAACACATCGGCGAACTGCCGTCGCAGCAGCCACCGGACTGGTGGAACATCAGCGGACCGTGCATCCCGGTGAGGCGGCGCAACCACTCCGCCGCCTCGTCGGTGAGCAACACCTTCTCGACCACTCAGAAGAACCCGAGCTTCGAGGGGCTGTAGCTGACCAGCAGGTTCTTCGTCTGCTGGTAGTGGTCGAGCATCATCTTGTGGTTCTCCCGGCCGATGCCGGAGTTCTTGTACCCGCCGAACGCCGCGTGCGCCGGGTACGCGTGGTAGTTGTTCGTCCAGACCCGCCCGGCCTGGATCTCGCGGCCGGCCCGGTACGCCGTGTTGATGTCCCGCGACCACACGCCCGCGCCGAGGCCGTACAGCGTGTCGTTGGCGATCTTCATCGCGTCCGCGTAGTCGTCGAACCGGGTCACCGAGACCACCGGGCCGAAGATCTCCTCCTGGAAGATCCGCATCTTGTTGTCGCCCTCGAAGATGGTCGGCTGGATGTAGTACCCGCCGGCCAGGTCGCCGCCGAGCTCGGCCGGAGCGCCACCGGTGACGACGCGGGCGCCTTCGTCCTTGCCGATCCCGATGTAGGCGAGGATCTTCTCGTACTGGTCGTTGCTCGCCTGGGCGCCCATCATCGTGTCGGTGTCCAGCGGGTTGCCGAGCTTGACCGCCTGCGTGCGCGCGGTGGCATCGGCCAGGAACGAGTCGTAGATCGACGACTGGATCAGCGCCCGCGACGGGCAGGTGCAGACCTCGCCCTGGTTCAGCGCGAACATCGTGAAGCCCTCGAGCGCCTTGTCGTAGAAGTCGTCCTTCGACGACGCGACGTCGGCGAAGAACACGTTCGGGCTCTTGCCGCCGAGCTCGAGCGTCACCGGGATGATGTTCTCGGACGCGTACTGCATGATCAGCCGCCCGGTCGTGGTCTCACCAGTGAACGCGACCTTGGCGACTCTGTTGCTGGAGGCAAGCGGTTTGCCGGCCTCGACGCCGAACCCGTTGACGATGTTCACCACGCCCGGCGGCAGCAGGTCCGCGATCAGCTCCATCAGCACGTGGATGGAGGCCGGGGTCTGCTCGGCGGGCTTCAGGACGACGGCGTTGCCGGCCGCCAGCGCCGGGGCCAGCTTCCAGACCGCCATCAGGATCGGGAAGTTCCATGGGATGATCTGCGCGACCACGCCGAGCGGCTCGTGGAAGTGGTACGCGATCGTGTCGTCGTCGATCACCGACACCGAACCCTCCTGGGCCCGGAGCGCGCCGGCGAAGTACCGGAAGTGGTCGACCGCCAGCGGCAGGTCGGCGGCCAGCGTCTCGCGGACGGCCTTGCCGTTGTCCCAGGTCTCGGCGACCGCGAGCAGTTCGAGGTTGGCCTCGATCCGGTCGGCGATCTTGTTCAGGATGTTCGCCCGTTCGGCCGGCGAGGTCCGGCCCCAGGCGGGCGCGGCTCCGTGCGCGGCGTCCAGCGCGGCCTCGACGTCTTCGGCCGTACCGCGGGCGATCTCGGTGAAGTTCTGACCGGTGACCGGGGTCGGGTTCTCGAAGTACCCGCCTTTGACCGGCGGCACCCATTCGCCGCCGATGTAGTGGTCGTAGCGCGATTTGTACGCGACCGGGCTGCCATCCTGCCCGGGAGCTGCGAAGATCGTCATAGGTCCTCCAACCGATATGGCGTTGGACCGAACCTAGGGAGCGTGACGTTGCACCGACGTTGCAACGTGAAGTGAGGGTTCTATGGACGCACCGGAGCAGGCCCGCCGGTTGAGCGGGCTGTACGACGACGTGCTCGGCGGGAGCCGCCCCGCGACCGACCCGCGCCCGCTGGTGGCCGCCTCCTGGCAACGCTCGCTGGCCGCCGCGGTCGACCCCGAGCTCGACGCCCCGCCGGTCGTCGTCGACCAGCAGACCCTCGCGGCGCTCCGGGAGAACCACCCGTTGCGCGCCGTCCTACCGGTCCTGCGGCAGACCCTGACGACGATCGCCGACGAGGCATCGCACATCATGATCGTCACCGACGCGCAGGGGATGATCCTGTGGCGCGAGGGCGCCGCCGACGTGAAGCGCACCGCGGACCGGATCGCGCTGTCCGAGGGCGCGGTCTGGTCCGAGGACAAGATCGGTACCAACGGCATGGGTACGGCGCTGGCCGTCGGTGAACCGGTGCAGATCCACTCCGCGGAACACCTGGTACGGCGGATCCACGAATGGACCTGCGCCGCCGCGCCGGTGCACGACCCCGACACCGGCAAACTGCTCGGCGCGGTGGACGTCTCCGGGCCGCTGCGTACCGTCCATCCCGCGATGGTCGCGCTGGTGACCGCGGCCGCCCAGCTCGCCGAGGGTCAGCTGAAGGTCCGGATGGCGGCTGCCGACGAGATGCTCCGCGCCCGCAACATGCGGCACCTGATGGCGCTGGGCGACGCGCCCGGTGCGCTGCTCACCCCGACCGGCCGGGTGCTCGCCGTACAGCCGCTCGAGTGGCTGCCGGACCGCCTCGTGGTCCCGGACGGCGCCGACCGGATCGACCTCGGCGACGGCCGCGAAGGGCTGGTCGAGCGCCTCGACGAGGGCTACCTGCTGCGGATGCCCGGTACGCCGGTCCGCCGTACGCGCCCGTCCCTGCGCCTGAAGCTGCTCGGCTCCGGGCAGCCGATCGCGGTCGTCGGCGGCCGCGAGATCGCGCTCACGTTGCGGCGGGCCGAAGTACTCGCACTGTTACTACTGCAGCCGACCGGGCTGACCGCCGAGCAACTGATGCTGCAGCTGTACGGCGACGAGGGCAACCCGACGACGGTCCGCGCCGAGATGCACCGGCTGCGGAACCTGCTCGGCGGCGGCGTCCTCGACACGAAGCCGTACCGGATCATCGCGGACGTCACCGGCGACGTGACCGAAGTACAGCAGGCGCTCCGCGCCGGCGACCTGGCCAAGGCCCTCGAGCTGTACGCCGGCCCGCTGCTCGCCCGGTCCGACGCACCGGCCCTGCGCTCCGAACGCGACGAGCTCGACGCGACCATCCGCCGCGCCGCCCTCGACGCGCACAACACCGACGCGCTGTGGAAGTTCGCCCAGACCACGACCGGCGCCGAGGACCTGGAAATCTTCGAGTCCCTGGAAGCCGCCCTCCCCCCACACGACCCCCGCCACGCCGCGGTCACCGCCCGCCTGCACCGGTTGCTCGCCTAGGCGTGACCCGGAACACGCGGGCGTGATGAGGGCCGCAAGGACATGACTCACGAGTAACCAACCAATAACATCCCTGGTATGCAGATCCTCGCCATCGTCGTCTCGCTCGCGGTGACCCTGGTCGCCGTCGCGCTGTTCGGCAAGACCATCGGGCAGATCGTGTCCGTGATCAAGCTCGGGCAGCCGGCCGGCCGGACGAACGACCCGGGCAAGCGGACCCTCACCCTGGCCAAGGAGTCCCTCGGCCACACCCGGATGCTGCAGTGGAGCCACATCGGGGTGATGCACTGGTTCGTCGCGTTCGGGTTCATCGGACTGTTCCTGACCCTGGTGACCGCGTTCGGCCAGCTCTTCGACCCGCACTGGGCGCTGCCGGTCATCGGGCACTGGTTCGTGTTCGAGTGGGTCAGCGAGGCACTCACCTGGACCGGTCTGGTCTCGATCGTCGGCCTGATCGTCTACCGGCTGCTGCACCTGCCTCGAGGGGACAAGCCTCGCTCGTCCCGGTTCTACGGATCGACGGCCTGGCAGGCGTACTACGTCGAGTACACGATCCTCGGCGTACTGATCTGCATCCTGCTGCTGCGCGGACTCGAGTACCAGCTCGGCGACCACGACAAGTTCCACTACCCGATGACGTTCTTCATCGGCAGCGGCTTCTTCGGCGGCCTGAGCGCGCACGCGCTGGAGAACACGGTCTTCCTGATCGCGATGATCAAGATCCTGATCTCGTTCGCCTGGATGATCACGATCTCGCTGAACGCCACGATGGGTGTCGCGTGGCACCGGTTCACCGCCTGGCCGAACATCTGGTTCAAGCGCGAGGCCGACGGCGGTACGGCGCTCGGCGCGCTGCAGCCGATCATGGTGAACGGCGCGCCCATCGACTTCGAGAACATCGACGAGCTCGACGAGGACGCGGCGCTCGGCGTCGGCAAGGTCGAGGACTTCACCTGGAAGGGCCTGCTCGACTTCACCACCTGCACCGAGTGCGGCCGGTGCCAGTCGCAGTGCCCGGCGTGGAACACCGACAAGCCGCTGTCGCCGAAGCTGATCATGATGGGCCTGCGCGAACACGCGTACGCCAAGGCGCCGTACCTGCTGGCCTCCGACGACGAGAGCCGCAAGTCGCTGCCCGAGCTGGTGCTCGCCGAGCAGGAGAAACCGTTGGTCGGACCCGCGGACGTCGCGGTCATCGACGAGGACGCGCTCTGGGCCTGTACGTCGTGCGGCGCGTGCGTGCAGCAGTGCCCGGTCGACATCGAGCACGTCGACGCGATCATGGACATGCGCCGGTACCAGGTACTGATCGAGTCGTCGTTCCCGTCCGAGCTCAACGGGCTGTTCAAGGGCCTGGAGAACAAGGGCAACCCGTGGAACATGAACCCGTCCGGCCGGATGGACTGGGCGAAGGACCTGCCGTTCGAGGTCAAGCAGGTCGGCGCGGACGTCGAGTCGCTGGACGAGGTCGACTACCTGTTCTGGGTCGGCTGCGCGGGCGCGTTCGAGGACCGCGCGAAGAAGACCACCCAGGCGGTCGCGGAGTTGCTGAACATCGCCGGCGTCTCGTTCGCCGTACTCGGTGATGGCGAGACGTGTACGGGCGACCCGGCGCGGCGGTCCGGTAACGAGTTCGTGTTCCAGCAGCTGGCGATGCAGAACGCGGAGGTCTTCAAGGAGGCCAAGGTGCGCAAGGTCGTCTCGACCTGCGCACACTGCTTCAACACCCTGAAGAACGAGTACTCCCAGCTCGGCGTCGAGCTCGACGTCATCCACCACACGCAACTGCTGAACCGGCTGGTCCGCGACGGCAAGCTGACCCCGGTCGCGCCGGCCGACAGCTCGCTCAACGGGCAGAAGATCACGTACCACGACCCGTGCTACCTCGGTCGCCACAACCAGGTGTACGACGCCCCGCGCGAGCTGCTCGACATCATCCCGGGCGCGGAGTACGCCGAGATGCCCCGCAACCGGACGAAGTCGTTCTGCTGCGGCGCGGGCGGCGCGCGGATGTGGATGGAGGAGAAGCTCGGTAGCCGGATCAACCTGAACCGGACCACCGAGGCGGTCGAGACCGGTGCGGACAAGATCGCCACCGGCTGCCCGTTCTGCCGGGTGATGCTGTCCGACGGCCTCACCGCGAAGCAGGCCGACGGGTCGGCCCGCGAAGAGGTCGAGGTCCAGGACGTCGCCCAACTACTGCTCAGCTCGGTGAAGCGCGGCGAGTAGCTGCAGCTAGCTGCAAACTCCTTCCTCCTCAGGTGGTCCAGACCGTAAGCTCCTGCGGCTGCATCATCTGGGGAGGAAGAACCGCCATGAAGCTCCGCGCCGCGATCGCCATCGTCGCCGTCCTGCCACTAGCCCTCGGCCTGGTCGCCTGCGACCACAAACCCACCGGCTACCGCCCGTCGGCACCGGCCACGAATACGGCCCAGCCCGCAAAGTAGGCC
>NZ_DASRVN010000051.1:0-1664 GCF_035655035.1 Kribbella sp.
GTCTCGAACGCGGACCGCAGTACGTCGCGCGCCACCTCCGACACCGCCCCGTCCCCCGCCGGGATGATCGCGGCGTTGTTCACGAGTACGTCGAGCCGGCCGTACGCGGACTCGACCTCCGTCGCCGCCGCCCGTACCGACGCCGTATCCGTCACCTCCAACGGCAGCGCGACCACATCGAGGCCCGCGGCAACCAGTTCCTTCGCCGCGACCGCACCACGCGCCGCGTCCCGCGACCCGGCCAGCACGGTGAACCCGCGCTCCCCCAGCTGCCGCGCGATCTCCTTGCCGATGCCTTTGTTGGCGCCCGTGACGAGCGCGACCTTGTTCGTGTTCATGGCGTCAACACTCCGTCGGATCGGTGCGGCGAGGCAGAGCGGGCCGACCCTGGGACCGGCGGTCCCTGGATACGTCCTAATCCGCCTGCGATCCTGGACCGGTGGATCGCGACGCGCTGGCGGAGTTCCTCCGGGTAAGACGGGAGGCGCTGCAACCGTCCGACGTCGGCCTCCCCGCCGGACTGCGCCGCCGTACCCCGGGTCTGCGCCGCGAGGAGGTGGCGAGCCTCGCGACCATGTCGGCCGACTACTACACGCGCCTCGAACAGGCCCGCGGCCCGCGCCCGTCCCGCCCGGTGCTGACCGGTCTCGCGCGGGCGCTGCGACTGTCCGACGACGAGCGCGACTACCTGTTCCGGCTGGCCGGCGAGCAACCCGGACCACCACCCGGTCCGCCGGCGGAGGTGCGTTCCGGCGTACTGCGGATGCTCGCGCGGCTCGACGTACCGGGGCTGGTGCTGGACGCCAAGTACGACGTACTCGCGTGGAATCCGCTGGCGGCCGCGCTGATCACGGACTTCTCGGCGTTGCCACTCCGGGAACGGAATCTGCTGCGGCTGCGCTTCCTGACCGATCGGCAGGCGCGGCTGTTCGGTGAGGAGGCGACACGGGAGTTCGCGCGGGAGGTCGCGGCCGATCTGCGGGCGGCGACCAGCACGTACCCGGACGACCCGGAGCTCGCGCGGCTGGTGCGCGATTTGCTCGACGGCAGCCAGGAGTTCGCGGCGATCTGGGCGCGGCACGAAGTGGGGAGGCAGCAGTCGTTGTGCCAGACGATCTTTCATCCGCAGGTCGGGCGGATCGATGTGGTCTGCGAGGTGCTGGTGGTTCCTGAGCGCGACCAGCGCGTGGTGCTGTACACCGCTGAGCCCGGATCACCGTCCGATCAGGCGATCCGGCTGCTGGACGTGATCGGTACGCAGGAGTTGACAACCAAGCCCTGATCAAGCGACTGTTTGATCCGTTCTTTTCCGACGGAGAGGGTTGCCTGATGCGTAAGTTACTTACTGCTCTGGTAGTACTCGGACTGCTGGTCGTCCCACTCCGCGCGGCCGACGCCGCGACACCGGGGAAGCTGGTGTTCGCCGACGAGTTCGACGGTACGGCGATCGACCGGACGAAGTGGGCGATCCACTCGAACGCCGAAGGCGACCAGTGCCTGGGGAACAAGAGCAACGACCAGCTCGAGTGGCACACCTGGGACGCGCTGTCCGTGCGTGACGGCAAGCTGACGATGACCGCGAGGAAGAACAACCCGGCGCCGGGGTACGAGTGGTCGGGCGCGCTGATCACCACCGGGCAGGCGTGCGGGCACGAGCCGTCGAA
>NZ_DASRVN010000052.1:0-8379 GCF_035655035.1 Kribbella sp.
TGGCGATAGGCAATGGATGCTGGGAACAAGCAATTACTTGTTCTCAGTCCCCGGTGGGTGTTCACAGTCCGCGCTCAGGTGTTCCTTGGAGGGTGGGTGAGCCGCCAGGCGCGGGCGGTTGGGCGAGCAGGCCGGGGGCGATCCGGCGGTGCGGGCCGTGGTGTGTGGCGAGCGCAGGTGATCCGCTTGTGCGTCAGGCAGGTGTACGGCGGACTACCTCGTCGAGCTCACGCTCACGTACGGCGAACCCGGGCGACCGGGTGGTCCGTGGTGTGTTGCGCGGATAGGTGGTCCGCTCGTTAGGCAGGTGTACGTGCGGATGCGTCGGGGCGGGGGATTCACCTGGTGTGGGTTCGTGCCGGTCGGCCGGTCGGCCGGTCGCTCGGAGGAGGAGTTTCGCGCGGGGTGGACTCGGCGCGGTGCGTACCGCGGGGTGTCAGCGACGTTCGCGCCGCACGCGCCGTACACGCCGGCGCCGCAGGACAACCCGGTGTGGCCGGGCGGCAGGGCGTGGGGTCAGCCGGCGCGGTAGGTGGCGATGCTTACGGCTATGTAGTGGCAGATGAAGGCGGCCACGGTGAAGGCGTGGAAGATTTCGTGGAAGCCGAACCAGCGGGGTGACGGGTTGGGGCGTTTGGTGCCGTAGACGACGGCGCCGATGGAGTACAGGCCGCCGCCGACCGCGATCAGCGTCACGACGGCCGCGCCGCCGGTGTGGTAGATGTCGCCCATCCAGAAGATGGCGACCCAGCCGAGCGCGAGGTAGATCGGCGTGTAGATCCAGCGCGGTGCGCTCAGCCAGAAGATCCGGAACAGGATGCCGGCCGCGGCGCCGCCCCAGACCAGGCCGAGCATCAGAAGGCGGTCCTTGCCGTGCAGCAGGACCATGCCGAGCGGGGTGTAGGTGCCGGCGATCAGCAGGAAGATGTTGCTGTGGTCGAGGCGGCGCAGGATCGCCTCGCCGGTCGGGCCCCAGTAGAACCGGTGGTACAGCGCCGAGATGCCGAACAGCAGCATCGCGCCGACCGTGTAGACCGCGGCCGCCCAGCGGGCGTTGGCGTGCGGTGCCAGGCAGATCAGGACGATGCCGGCGGCGGTGGCGAACGGGAACGTGCCGGCGTGCAGCCATCCACGGAGCTTCGGTTTCAGCGGGCCGATCCGGCCGGACAACCGGTGACCGAGTTCCTGGGGCTGGGCGCTGGAAGCGGACATCGCCGTCCTTTCGAGGGTTTCGGGCCGGATACCTACGCCACCGTAACCTACGGAACCGTAGGTTAAATGGTCCAGAAGGATGAAATGTAGGCGACGTCACCCGGACGACGCGACACCTCCGCGTGTTCGATGCACGAACTTCGCGGAAAGTTCGGACTGGCTGACAGCTTTCTGTGAGGCACTCCAGGGCCTCTCCCAGCAGGGCGAATCTGGGCTAGCCTCGTGGTCGAGAAGTCATTGAGGAGAGCACCCTGCCCATGCGGACACCTGGCAAGCAGAAGCTGCGCGGTGCGGTCTACGGACTGTACGAACGCCGGCTCACCCGATCGCTGTCGCCGGACCGGATCCCGCGGCACATCGGCGTCATCATCGACGGCAACCGGCGCTGGGCCCGGCAGGTCGGCGACCCGGTGTCGCGCGGTCACGAGGCCGGGGCCAACAAGATCTCGGAGTTCCTGTACTGGTGCGACGAGGTCGGCGTGAAGGTCGTCACGGTGTGGATGCTGTCCACCGACAACCTGACCCGTCCGGCCGACGAGCTGGAGCCGCTGCTCCGGATCATCGAGCAGGCCGTCGAGGAGCTGACCGCGATCGGCCGCTGGCGGATCCACCCGGTCGGGGCGCTCGACCTGCTCCCCGGCAGTACGGCGGAAGCCCTGAAGGCGGCCGAGACCGCGACCCAGGACGTCGACGGCATGCTGGTGAACGTCGCGGTCGGGTACGGCGGCCGCCGCGAACTGGCCGACGCGGTCCGCTCGCTGCTCCTGGAGGAGGCCGCGAAGGGCATCTCGATCGAGGAGCTGGCCGACCGGGTCGACGTCGAGCACATCGCCCGGCACCTGTACACGAAGGGTCAGCCGGACCCCGACCTGGTCATCCGTACGTCGGGTGAGCAGCGGCTCGGCGGTTTCCTGCTCTGGCAGAGCGCGCTGAGCGAGTTCTACTTCTGCGAGGCGCTCTGGCCGGACTTCCGGCACGTGGACTTCCTGCGGGCGATCCGCAGCTACGCCCAACGCGAGCGCCGCTTCGGCACCTAGACCAGAGAAACCTCCTGCAACGTGGACGGTGTGGTCCCGCGGCCGCATCGCCTGCACGTCGTACGGCGGCGCAGGTGGTACGCGTACGTCGCCGTGCCGAGCGCTGCGCCCCACACGGTCCAGAGGATGCCCGGCGCGTTGATCGCCCAGTTGTCGCCGTCGAGCGGCAGCTGGGCGTTCATCAGCCCTGCCGGGATCAGTACGACGGCCACGATCGACGCGGGGACGATCGCCAGCAGCGGCGGTACCCGCCGGCCGGCCGTGAACCAGATCCACCGCGGGTAGACCTCGCCCCAGCGGTGCACCAGCCCGTGGGTGAGGACGCTGCCCGCGAGCCCCATCACGGCCAGCCCGAGGCCCATCTCGAGCATCCCCGGCGTGTCGGCCATCATCCGGTGGAAGTCGTCGGTGATGCCGACGGGCCAGCCGAAGTACCAGGCGATCCGGGTGAACTCGTACGGCAGGTTCGCCACCACCGCGACGCCCACGGCCCACTTCCCCCAACGCAGCGCGGCCTCCGGGCGGGTCCAGGCGTGCTCCACGGCACCTCGTCCGCACGAGACGCACACGTTGCGGCTGCGGCGGTCGTACGCGATCGCGGTCGCGGCCCAGAGCACGCCACCGACGAACACGATGAGCAGGTTCACGCGATGCCAGTACAGAATGTCACCGACACCGCCCTGAGCCCCTGGTACGCCCGTGAACGCGAACACGACCAGTGCGGGCGCTAACGCCACAACAGCGATCAGTGTGTAGTCAGGAATCACCAGAGCGAGCCCTACGGCGAGTACTGCGGCAACGGCCTGCAGGAGCCGTCCGCGGGGTCGTGAGCGTGTCATCACGACCGCCAGCACCGCACCGCCCAGACCGATCGTTGCCATCACCGGAGCAACCACCTGGTACGACGTACCCTCAAGAATCGAGCCTGTGGCGCGGTCGTCCGGGACGGGCGCGAACGGGAAGCCTGAGCCGCCGAAGGACCAGTACAGGCCGAGTACGCCGTACACGAAGGACCAGAGCGCGGTGAGGTAGCCGGTCCAGGTCGGCCAGTTCTTTCGCATGCGTTGAGCGTCTCCGAGCGGCGTACGATGCCGGATCACCCAGCGGAGTGAAGCGACTCCCTCGCGGGGGGTAAGCCGTAACGCCGTGTTAACCCCGTGGCCGGGCGTGTCGGGCTGCGCCGTTTGCGGGAGGCTCCTACGCTGGCAGAGACGGTCGGAGGGGAAGCCGGCTGTCACGGGAGGCCCGATCAGTTTGAGAATCTCGTTCCAGCCGGTTGCCCCATGAGGGGCCGAACGGAGTCCCCGAGACCCTCCGCGGTCTCGAACTCACTGATCGCCGTTGCCGCACACGCGGCGGCGCGGACGGGGCCAACACCGGGCCCCGAGGGCGGCACCCGACCCATCACCTAACCACTGGCGGGCCGGGGCGAGGGTGTACGTCACGGCCTAGAAGAGGACGTGCGACATGGCCATCCACGCCAAGGCGTCAAGTACCTCATCCACACCGGACCAGCGCACCTTCGTGCTGGACACCTCGGTGCTCCTCTCCGACCCGCACGCGATGCTGCGGTTCGACGAGCACGAGGTGGTCGTCCCGGTGGTCGTCGTCACCGAATTGGAGGCCAAACGGCATCACCCGGAACTCGGCTACTTCGCCCGTACCGCGCTGCGACTGCTCGACGAGCTCCGGATCCTGCACGGACGTCTGGACGCACCCCTGCCAGTGGGGGAGAAGGGTGGAACTCTCCGGGTCGAACTGAACCACACCGACCCGGAGACGTTGCCGGCCGGGTTCCGGCTCGGCGACAACGACAGCCGGATCCTGGCCGTGGCCTGCAACTTCATGGCCGAGGGCAAGGACGTGACGCTGGTCTCGAAGGACCTGCCGATGCGGGTCAAGGCGTCCGCGTGCGGCCTGCAGGCCGAGGAGTACCGGGCCGAGCTGACCCTGGAGTCCGGCTGGACCGGGATGGCCGAGCTCGAGGTCGGTACCCAGGTCGTGGACGACCTGTACGAGCTCGGCGCCGTGGAGCTGCCGGAGGCCGGCGAGTTCCCGACCCACACCGGGCTGGTGCTGCTGTCGGACCGGGGCAGCGCGCTCGGCCGGGTGATGCCGGACAAGCGCGTGCGGCTGGTCCGCGGCGACCGCGAGGCGTTCGGGATCCGCGGCCGATCCGCCGAGCAGCGCGTCGCGCTCGACCTGCTGCTGGACCCTGACGTCGGGATCATCTCGCTCGGCGGCCGCGCCGGCACCGGTAAGTCCGCGCTCGCGCTGTGCGCGGGCCTGGAGTCGGTGATGGAGCGCCGCCAGCACAAGAAGGTGGTCGTCTTCCGGCCACTGTTCGCGGTCGGCGGCCAGGAGCTCGGGTACCTGCCGGGCAGCGAGTCGGAGAAGATGCAGCCCTGGGCCCAGGCGGTGTACGACACGCTGGGCGCGCTCACCAGCAGCGACGTGATCGACGAGGTGATCGACCGGGGCATGCTCGAGGTGCTCCCGCTGACGCACATCCGCGGCCGGTCGCTGCACGACGCGTTCGTGATCGTCGACGAGGCGCAGTCGCTGGAGCGGAACGTGCTGCTCACGGTGCTGTCCCGGGTCGGTGCGAACTCGCGGGTGGTACTCACCCACGACGTCGCCCAGCGCGACAACCTGCGGGTCGGACGGCACGACGGCGTGGTCGCGGTGGTCGAGCAGCTGAAGGGGCACCCGCTGTTCGCGCACGTCACGCTGACCCGCTCGGAGCGCTCGCCGATCGCGGCGCTGGTCACCGAGATGCTGGACGACTTGCAGTTGTAAGGAGTGTTCGTGTAGTTAGGTCATAGCTTTCTGTAAAACGAAGGTAAGAACGGTGCGGTCGCCACGCGGCGGCCGCGCCGTTCGTCCGTGACCTGCTTGTGATCACGGACGGTTTGCGCCAGAGTATGTTCTCGTTGCAGCCGACGGGGGTCGGGTTTCTCGGAAGGACAGATGAAAGCGAAGCGCTCCGTCGCGGTTCTTGCAGTTACCGGAATCGCCGTGGTCTCCGTTGTCGCCAGTGTCGACCTCTTCAGCTCTCCTGGGAGCAGTAGTGCGTCGGAGCAGGCAACCGGGCGTGCTGAGATGGCCGTCCTGAACAGTGGCAAGGTGCTGGCCAGCGACGACAAGCCGTCCACCACACCGATGCCAGGCGCCTCCGCTGCCGCCGCTGACGCGATCCGGATGCGGAACCAGGTCGAGGCCATCGCTCAGCAGCAGGTTGCGCTGCAGAACGCGGCCGACCAGAAGATGGCCGCCAAGAACGCCGTTCTGAAGCGTTACGAGGCTCTTGCCCGCGCCAACCGTTCCTCCAGCGAGGAGCGCGCCAGCCGGGACGCCGAGCGGAAGAAGTACGCGGGCACGCCGAAGGAGGTCGCGATGAACCTCCTCCCCGACCACGGCTGGGGCCAGGGCCAGTTCAGCTGCCTGGAGAAGCTCTGGAACAAGGAGTCCCGCTGGCAGGTCAGCGCGGCCAACCCGTCGTCCTCGGCGTACGGCATCCCGCAGGCGCTCCCCGGCAACCGGATGGCGGCGTACGGCTCCGACTGGCGCACCAACCCCGTCACCCAGATCAAGTGGGGCCTGGACTACATCGAAGCGACCTACGGCTCTCCCTGCAGCGCCTGGGGCCACTCGCAGGCCACGAACTGGTACTGATCACCCCGTCCGACGTGGAGCTGGCACACGCAGTGAGCGAGCGCGGTGAGCTGGTACTGCGCCGCCGCGACGACGAGGCGCTGGAGCTGCGCGTCAACGGCGTGTTCGTGATGGACGACCAGGAGACGTCCAGCGAGGAGCTCCTGGCGTCGGCGGCGCTGGAAACGGTCAGGCACCCGGACCGGGTACTGGTCGGCGGGCTCGGCCTCGGGTACACCGTTCGCGCGCTCCTGACCGACGATCGGCTCGGTGAGGTGGTCGTCGCGGAGATCGAGCCGGACCTGGTCGCGTGGATGCGCGCGGGCCTGGTGCCGTCGGTGCTCGACGACCCGCGGGTTGCAGTCGTCGTCGGGGACGTCCGTACCGTGGTTGCCGACCTTCCCGACGCGTCCGTCGACGCGATCCTGCTGGACGTCGACAACGGCCCGGACTTCCTTGTCTACAACGAGAACTCGGCGATCTACACGTCCGGATTCCTGGCCACCTGCCACGCCAAGCTCCGCGCCGGCGGTGTCCTCACGGTATGGTCCTCGTCGGCGTCACCCGCCTTGGAGTCGGCCGTCGAGGCCGTCTTCGGTGCGTGCGACGTCAAGCCCGTCCCGGTCCGCCTCCAGGGCCGTGACGAGTTGTATTACGTCTATCAGGGCAGCTCGTAGCCGACCGATCTTCTCCTCTGTGGTGTTGTCCACAGGTTGTCGATCGGGGCTTTTCGGCAGGGTCGATCGACGTACTCTGCAGGTATGGGTGATGACGCAGAGTTCAGGATCGAGCACGACACGATGGGCGAGGTCAAGGTGCCCCGGGACGCCTTGTGGCGCGCGCAGACACAGCGCGCGGTGGAGAACTTCCCGATCTCCGGGCGGCCGCTGGCGCCCGAGCTCGTGCACGCACTGGCACAGATCAAGGCCTCGGCCGCGGTCGTGAACGCTTCCCTCGGCGTGCTCGACGCGGACCGGTCGGCGGCGATCGTCGAGGCCGCGGACCAGGTGGCCGCGGGGGAGTTCGACGCGGAGTTCCCGATCGACGTCTTCCAGACCGGGTCCGGTACGTCGACGAACATGAACGTCAACGAGGTGCTGGCCACGCTCGCCACCCGCGCGCTCGGTGCCGACGTGCACCCGAACGATCACGTCAACGCGTCGCAGTCCAGCAACGACACGTTCCCGTCGGCGATCCACGTCGCGGCCACCGCGGGCGTCGTACAAGAGCTGCTGCCGGCCTTGGAACACCTGGCGGATTCCCTTGCCCGCAAGGGATCCGAGTTCGCCGAGGTGGTGAAGTCCGGGCGGACCCACCTGATGGATGCGACGCCGGTCACCCTCGGCCAGGAGTTCAACGGGTACGCACAGCAGATCCGGCGCGGGGCGTCCCGGGTGCGGGCGACGCTGCCGCGGGTCGCCGAGCTGCCACTGGGCGGTACGGCGGTCGGCACCGGGATCAACACGCCGCCGGGGTTTGCCGCCGCGGTGATCACCGAGCTGAATCGGCGGACCGGGCTCGAGCTGTCCGAGGCCGAGGACCACTTCGAGGCGCAGGGCGCGCGCGACGGCCTGGTCGAGCTGTCCGGGCAGCTGAAGACGGTCGCGGTCAGCCTGACGAAGATCTGCAACGACCTGCGCTGGATGGGCTCCGGGCCGCGCGCCGGGCTCGGCGAGATCGCGCTGCCGGACCTGCAACCGGGATCGAGCATCATGCCCGGCAAGGTGAACCCGGTGATCTGCGAGGCGACGCTGATGGTCGCCGCCCAGGTGATCGGCAACGACACCACGATCACCGTGGCCGGTGCCGGAGGCAACTTCGAGCTGAACGTGATGCTTCCGGTGATCGCCCGCAACCTGCTGGAGTCGATCACCCTGCTGGCGAACAGTTCCCGCCTGCTCGCCGACCGCTGCGTCGACGGCATCACCGCGAACGTCGACCACGCCCGCGTGCTGGCCGAGTCGTCACCGTCGATCGTCACCCCGCTGAACCGCTACATCGGGTACGAGAACGCCGCGGCGGTCGCCAAGAGTGCTTTGAAACAAGGGAAAACCATCCGCGAGGTCGTGATCGAGAACGGTCACGTCGAGAAGGGAGACCTCACCGAGGAGCAGCTGGACGCGGCCCTCGACGTACTGTCGATGACCCGGCCGGGCTCGTGACGCGGTACTGGAAGCCGGGCACGACGATCGAGTGGGTGTACGAGGGCAGCGGCCGGCACGCCGGCCTGCCGAACGTACGGCCGATGACGGTCGTGCGCGACGACGCCGACGGGCTGGTCGCCTGGCTCGCCGGCGGTACGCCGTTGCTGAAACCGGTGCTTGTCGACGGGCGGGAGACGCGGTACGCCGGTCCGATCGGGATGTTCACCGAGGACCGGGTGCTGAAGCTCGACGTCTGGCGCGGGACCGGGATCCTCAAGGCGTCACCGTCCGGCAAGCCGTGGTCGGTCTGGTACTTCTGGGCCGCGGACGGG
>NZ_DASRVN010000053.1:0-4592 GCF_035655035.1 Kribbella sp.
GTCGAGAGCCGGATGGTGATCACCGCCGCGCTCGCCGAACTCCCGCCCCGGCAGCGTGCCTGCGTGGTCCTGCGGTACTTCGACGAACTGTCCGTCGAGGAGACCGCGACCGCCCTCGACTGCCGCCCCGGAACCGTGAAGAGCCAAACGATGCGCGCACTCGACAAACTCCGTGCACACCCGGCGCTGGCCGATCTCGCCGACCTGATCGGAGCGAAGGCATGACCGATCTGAAGACCCTCATGGACCAGGCCACCGACCGCCGCGACGCGTTCACCCCGGACGTCGGCGCGCTCGTCGCCGCCGGGCAGCACCGGACCCGCGTACGCCGGGCCGTGGTGGGCGCAGGCGCAGGCGCCGCCGCCGTCGTCGCGGTCGCCGCCGTACTGCTGGCCGGTCCGCTCCGTAGCACCCGGAGCGAACCGCAGCCCGCTGTGACACCGGCAGTTGCCCGGCCGGCCGCGGTGACGGACCTGTGCGCCAAATCCGACGACTTCTTCCGGACCGCGAACAACGACGCCTGGCGCGCGACGGTCGTGCGGACCTGGACGGACAAGGTGGTGGAGGTCACCGACGCCGACGGCGCGATGACGGTCCGCCGGTCGCCGGACGGGACGCAGTACGCGTACTGCGTGGCCGGCGTACCGATCCAGGGGAAGCCGGTGGGCGGGTTCGGCGCGACCCTGCTGAACACCGGCATCGTCACCCGGCTGTTCCAGATCCAGCGGTACTGGAGCGTGGCGTGCGGCGACGCGAAGGTCGACCGGAGCGACGGGATCAACTGTCGGGGCGTCGTCTACAGCTACGCGGGCCGAGTGCCGGAGGGAGTCACACGGATCGCGTTCTCCGGCCTCGGGAAGCATGCGGACGCCACGATCAAGGACGGGTACTGGGCGCATCGCGTCTACACGGACGACATTCGGAACGGCAACACCGACCCGGTGTACATCACGATGTTCGACGCCTCCGGCAAGCAGGTGTTCCGGGACAAGTACTGACCTGCTGCCATGATGGCCCGATGGACGTAGCGGTGCTGGAGATCGGGGGAAGTCACGTGACGGCGGCCGTGGTGGCGCCGGGGACGTGGGACGTGACCGAGGTGGACCGGGCCGCGCTCGAGTCGCAGGCGGCGGCCGAGGTGGTGGTCGGGCAGCTCGCGGACGCGGCCCGGAAGTTGCCGCTGGCAAACGGTCTGGCGGTGGCGCTGCCCGGGCCGTTCGACTTCGGTACCGGGGTCGCCTGGTACCGCGACCAGGGGAAGTTCGACCAGCTGTACGGGTTCAACCTCGGCGCTGCCCTGGGCAACGAACTGGGCGTCGAGCGGCTGCTGTTCGTGAACGACGCGGAGGCGTTCGCGGTCGGCGAGTGGACCGCGGGCGAGGTCCGCGGGGTCGAGCGCTGCGTCGGGGTGACGATCGGCACCGGCATCGGTACGGCGTTCCTCGCCGACGGCCGGGTGCTCCGCGAGGGCGGCACCGTCCCGCCTGGTGGGGAGCTCTACAAGACGACGTACGCCGGGAAACCGCTGGAGGACTCGGTCTCGGCCCGCGCGATCCTCCGCCGGTACGCCGAGAGCGCGGGGCACGAAGCCCCCGGCGTGAAGGAGATCGCCGACCAGGCACGCGCCGGCGACCGCGCCGCCCACGAGGTCCTGCTGGCCTGCTTCACCGACCTCGCCGACGCCCTCAAGCCCTGGCTGAGCAGCTTCGGCGTCACCAAGACGGTCCTCGGCGGCTCGATCGCCGGCGCCTTCGACCTGGTCCACTCGGCCCTCGACTTCCCCGCCGCCGCCACCAAGGACACCGAACACTCCGCCCTGATCGGCGCCGCCGCCCATTACCTCCGCACCAACTGACGAACAATCTGTCGGCGCCGACCGCTACGGTCGGAGGCGTGAAGATTGCCGCGCCTCGTCTCCGTGCTCAGCTCGACTCCGCTTCTCCGGAGGAGGTCGACGACGAGGAGCGGTTGCTCGATCTGCAGCTGGAGGACGTGGACCTCAGCGACCAGGAGGCCGAGCATGTCGAGATCGGTGGGTGCCGGCTGACGCGGTGCAAACTGGCCGGGTCCGAGCTGGAGAAGCTGATCCTGGTCGACACCGAGCTGACCCAGTGTGACCTCGCGAACTCCCGCTGGGCGGACGCGGCGCTCACCCGGGTCATGATCAGCGGCTCCCGGATGATCGGCTTCGCCGCCTCGGGCGCGAGCTTCCAGCACGTGACGGTCCGCGACACCGTGCTGGACTTCGCCTCGTTCCGGTTCGCGAAGTTCCTCAAGACCGAGTTCTCCGACTGCCGGCTGCAGAGCGCCGACTTCGTCTCGGCCGACCTGACCGGCACCACGTTCCGCAACTGCGACCTGTCCGGAGTCGAGTTCTCCCAGGCCAAGGCGGTCTTCGTCGACTGCACCTGGGACGGCGCCAAGGGCCTCGCGTCGCTGTCCGGCGCCACGGTGGCCGCGTCCTCCCCGATCGACACGCTCTCCTTCACCAGTGCGGTCACGGTCGCCGCCGGGATCACCCTCGCGCACCCGGACGACCTGGAGTGAGCGTGATCCGGCCCACGTAGGAGTACGACTGACGCCGGATAAGGTGGGGCCCGTGACTGACTCGACGATCATCTACACCCACACCGACGAGGCTCCGGCGCTCGCCACGTACTCGTTCCTCCCTGTCGTCCAGGCGTACGCCGGCCAGGCCGGTGTCGGCGTGGAGACCCGGGACATCTCACTCGCCGGGCGGATCCTGGCCGTCTTCCCGGAGTACCTCAAGGAAGAGCAGCGGATCGCCGACGCGCTGGCCGAGCTTGGCCAGCTGGCCAAGACGCCCGAGGCGAACATCATCAAACTGCCGAACGTCTCCGCCTCGGTCCCGCAACTGAAGGCCGCGATCGCCGAGCTGCAGTCCCAGGGCTACGCCCTGCCGGAGTACCCGGACGAGCCGAAGACCGACGAGGAGCGGGAGATCCAGGCCCGCTACGACAAGATCAAGGGCTCCGCGGTGAACCCGGTGCTGCGCGAGGGCAACTCGGACCGCCGCGCCCCCGCCTCGGTGAAGAACTACGCCAAGACGCATCCGCATCGCATGGGCGCGTGGTCGCCGGAGTCGAAGACCAATGTCGCGACGATGGACACCGACGACTTCCGCGCCACCGAGAAGTCCGCCGTGCTCGAGGCCGACGACGTACTGCGGATCGAGCTGGCCGGCGACGACGGCACCACCACGGTCCTGCGCGAGTCGATCCCGGTGCTGGCCGGTGAGGTCGTCGACGCGTCCGTGCTGCACGTCGCCGCGCTGCGCGAGTTCCTGACCGCGCAGATCGCCCAGGCGAAGGCCGACGACGTGCTGTTCTCGGTGCACCTGAAGGCCACCATGATGAAGGTGTCCGACCCGATCATCTTCGGTCACGTCGTCCGGGCGTTCTTCCCGAAGACGTTCGCGCAGTACGGCGACGTCCTGGCCAAGGCCGGCCTGACCCCGAACGACGGGCTCGGCGGCATCCTGCACGGCATCGCGACCCTGCCCGAGGGCCCCGAGATCAAGGCCTCCTTCGACGCCGAGCTGGCCGCAGGCCCCGAGCTCGCGATGGTCGACTCCGACAAGGGCATCACGAACCTGCACGTCCCGTCGGACGTGATCGTTGACGCGTCGATGCCGGCGATGATCCGTACGTCGGGACACATGTGGGGCCCGGACGGCGAGGAGCACGACACCCTCGCCGTACTGCCGGACCACAGCTACTCCGGGATCTACCAGGCGGTCCTCGACGACTGCCGTGCGAACGGCGCGTTCGACCCGGCCACCATGGGCTCGGTGCCGAACGTCGGCCTGATGGCGCAGAAGGCCGAGGAGTACGGCTCGCACGACAAGACGTTCGAGATCAAGACCACCGGCACCGTCCGGCTGGTAAACACCGCCGGCGACGTCGTCCTCGAGCAGACGGTCTCGGCCGGCGACATCTTCCGGGCCTGCCAGACCAAGGACGCGCCGATCCAGGACTGGGTCAAGCTGGCCGTCAACCGGGCCCGCGCGACCGGCGACCCGGCGGTGTTCTGGCTGGACGAGACCCGCGCGCACGACGCGCAGCTGATCACCAAGGTCCAGAAGTACCTGTTCGACCACGACACCGAGGGCCTGGACATCCGGATCCTGGCGCCGGTGGACGCGATCAAGTTCTCGCTGGAGCGGATCCGCCGCGGCGAGAACACGATCTCGGTGACCGGCAACGTGCTGCGCGACTACCTGACCGACCTGTTCCCGATCCTCGAGCTCGGAACGAGCGCGAAGATGCTGTCGATCGTGCCGCTGATGGCCGGCGGCGGCCTGTTCGAGACCGGCGCGGGCGGCTCGGCGCCGAAGCACGTGCAGCAGCTGGTCAAGGAGAACTACCTGCGCTGGGACAGCCTTGGCGAGTTCTTCGCGCTGGCCGCGAGCTTCGAGCACCTGGCGCAGGCGACCGGCAACGCGCGGGCGCAGGTCCTCGCCGACACCCTGGACCGGGCGACCGCCACGTTCCTGAACGAGGACAAGTCCCCGACCCGCCGGGTCGGCGGGATCGACAACCGCGGCAGCCACTTCTACCTGTCGCTGTACT
>NZ_DASRVN010000054.1:0-1648 GCF_035655035.1 Kribbella sp.
TGTAGACGCCGAAGCCCGGCGACCCGGCCGTGATCACCACCGCGGTCAGCACCGGTACTGCGATACCGCTGACGATCCGTACGACGTTACGCATCTGCCCAACTCCCCGTGTGAACGTCACCTGACGGTATGTGCTGACACAGTTGGGACAACAGGGGCACATGGGGTGTGTGTTACGGCTGTGATGCAAAGTTTACAATTCAAGGCTGAACTACATTGTTGTCGTTCACAATCATTCCGGTTGCCGGTGGCAACCGTGCGTCAGCGCGCGAACCGGCCGGCCAGGAAGGGCTTCGCGAGGTCCGGGAGAGTCCCGGTGCGGATGGTGCCGGCCAGCACCTGCGCGGTGATCGGTGTCAGCAGTACGCCGTTCCGGTAGTGACCGGTTGCCCAGAGCAACCGATCGAGGCCGGACGGGCCGAGCACCGGGGCGTTGTCCGGGGTCGCCGGACGAAGGCCGGCGATCGTCTCGACCAGCTCGAGCTCGTCGGTGATCGGCAGCACTGTCCGCGCGTCGCGGAGCAGGTTGAACACGCCGCCGGCCAGGACCCGGGTGTCGTAACCGAGCTCGGTACTCGTCGCGCCGACCACGAGTTCGCCGCCCGGTCGCGGCACGAGGTACACGGAGAAGCCGCGGGCCGTCGCGCGCACGGTATGCCGCAGCGCCGGGCGGTACGCCTCCGGGACCCGCAGGCGCAGTACCTCGCCCTTGACCGGACGCACCGGTGGCCGCAGCTCTTCCGGTACGCCGTCCAGCTGCGAAGACCAAGGCCCCGCCGCCACGACGATCTGCCCGGCCTGGATCGTGTCGCCGTTGTCGAGCTGTACGCCGGTTGCCGTCGTACCGGAGGTTGTGACCCGAGCGACGCGCTGCCGGATCAGCTGGACGCCGGAGAGCTCGATGGCCTTCAACAGCGTGGCCAGGGCCTGCCTGTTGTCGACGGAGTGGTCACCGGGGACCCAGACGCCGCCGGAGACGCCTGTAGCGAGCAGGGGCTCGCGGCGACGGGCGTCGCGGCCGGACAGGTCCTCCACCTCCAGCCCGAGCCGACGCTGGTAGTCGGCGACCCGGCGAAGCACGGCCATGTCGTCGACGTCGTACGCGACCGACAGGGTGCCCGTCTGGTACAGCCCCGACGGCTGTCCGGTGAGCTCCTCCAGCTCGGCGGCGAACGCGGGCCAGGCGTCGACCGAGGCCAGGTTGAGCGCGAGCAGCTCGTCCTCGCCGAACTCCACCTCGGTGACCGGGGCCAGCATGCCCGCGGCGACGTTCGACGTCTGTGCGGCCGGCGTCGGGTCGCACACGGTGACCTCGAGGCCGTCCACGGCCAGCCGCCACGCCGTCGCCAGCCCGATCAGACCGCCGCCAATCACCACAACGTCAGGCATGCCGCAACCCTACGTCCGGCTCGTCATGGCAGGCTTTGGGTGTGACTGACCACACCGACCGCCTCGCGGATGCCCAGCTGTACCTGTGCACGGACGCGCGGGAGAAGCAGGGCGATCTCGCTCAGTTCCTGGACGCCGCGCTGGCCGGTGGCGTGGACATCGTGCAGCTCCGGCAGAAGGAGATGGAGGCCGCGGACGAGCTGGCCGCGCTGGAGGTGTTCGCGGACGCCTGCAAGCGGCACGGCAAGCTGCTGGCGGT
>NZ_DASRVN010000055.1:0-10394 GCF_035655035.1 Kribbella sp.
GGGGACTTGGTGCTTGCGGCGGTGTGGGTGGCGGAGAGGGTTGCGAGGATCGCCAGGCCGAGGGCGGCGCCAACCTCGCCCATGGTGCCGATCAGGCCGGAGGCCAGTCCGGCGTCCTCGGGCTTGACGTCGGACATCGACAGGCCCATCAGCGCCGGGAAGCAGATGCCGCCGCCCAGGCCGAGCAGGACCAGGACCGGGAGTACGTGGACGAAGTAGTTGCCACCGACCGGCGCCTGCGTGAACAGGGCCAGCCCGACGACGATCAGTGACAGCCCTGCGATCAGCGGGCGGCGCGGGCCGAAGCGCATGACCAGCTTCTCGGAGTACTTCACCGACAGCAGCCCCATCACCACGGTGGTCGGCAGGAACGCCAGGCCGATCTCCAGGGCGTCGTACCCGAGCACACGCTGCAGGTAGAGCGATCCGAGGAAGAAGATGCCGAACATCCCGGAGCTGGACAGCGCCTGGACCAGGTTGGCGCCGGTCAGCGTACGGGAGCGGAAGATGCGCAGGGGGACCAGCGGGTTCGCCGCAGTCGCCTCACGGACGATGAACCCGGCCAGCAGCGCCAGCGTCACAGCAGCCAGTACCAGCGTCCGCGGAGCGGTCCAGCCCAGCTCGGCCGCCGGCTTCACGATGGTGAACACGCCGACCATCAGCGCCCCCGTGATCAGCACAGCACCCGGTACGTCGGTACCGCGTCCCAGCCCGAGGCCCTTGTCGTTCTCGATGAGCTTGACGGCCAGGGCGGTCGTCAGTACGCCGATCGGGAGGTTCACGAAGAAGATCCAGTGCCAGCTGATCGCCTGCGTCAGTACACCGCCGGCCAGCAGACCGATGGACCCACCGGCGGACGCGACGAACGCGTACATGCCGATCGCCTTCGCCTGCTCGCGCGGCTCGGGGAACAGCGTCACGATCATGCCCAGGATCACTGCGGACGTCAGCGCGCCGCCGACACCCTGGATGAAGCGTGCGATGACAAGAACCTCCTGTGAGCGGGCCAGGCCACACAGCACTGAGGCGATGGTGAAAACGACCAGTCCGGTCGTAAAGATGTTCCGCCGGCCCAGAAGGTCACCCAGGCGGCCAGCCAGCAGCAGGAGCCCGCCGAACGCGATCAGGTACGCGTTGACCACCCACGCGAGTGAGGAGCTCGTGAAGCCCAGGTCGTCCTGGATGGCCGGCAGGGCCACGTTCACCACGGTCACGTCGAGCACGATCATCAACATGCCCGCGCAGAGTGTGTAGAGGGCCAGCCAGCGCGAGCGGCCGCCCTGCGCGGCCGGCGTCGTCGCCAGGGTCTCGGTCGTCGCGTACATTCCGGTTCTCCTTGCAGTTCGTCGTAGTGGCCTTACACCTCTACGTCGAACTGGGAGGGCTCAGATTGACACGTCTTCAGAAGTTTTTTGCGGCCGCCGCCGTGGTCGTGAGAGCCAGTACGCCGTGAGCGCCGGGACCAGACCGCTCCCTACAGCGAGCAGTGTCGGCACCTGCGACGCCAGGAAGAACCAGGTGAGCACTATGACGACCCCGCCCGCCACAGGCAGCGGGCGGCGCAGCAGGAACAGGTTGGCGGACCGGAACAGCGTCTTCATCGTGGCCGTGGCAGGTGCTTCCGGGAGGATCGCCAGACCGCTCAGGTAGAGCCCAAGGATCATGCCCGTGAGCGGGATCAGGATGGCCAGCGCGATGATCCGCACCGGCCCCGCGGCGTACGCCCAGAAAGTGATGCCGAACGCGAGGAGCAGTCCACCGGTCCACAAACCGAACCCGGCCAGCCAGTGCCGCTTCAGCATCAGCCGGAATTCCGCGAAGAACCGCCGCAGCAGCTTCGGACGGTCCTGGCTGATCGCGTCCGGGAGCACCCGCTGCATCGCGAACGCGGCCGGGAAGAGGGTCAGGATGCCCACGCTGAGCACCAGGAACACCAGTTGCAGCATCAGCAGGTCGCCGACCACCGACAGCTTCGTCAGCACGGTCGTCGTCCGGTTGGCCTTCTGCACCGATCGTCTCCTCGTTCCGTCCGGGCGGGTCCTGATCGTATGATCACGAACAATCACTGATAGATCAGGGGGCTGCATGCTTGCACAGGAGCGCCACGAGCTGATCCTGCGCAGCCTGCGGCGGCACGGACGGCTCCGGGTCGCCGAGCTGGCCGGCGAGCTGGGCGTCTCCGCGATCACAGTACGCCGGGACCTGGCCGAACTGGACTCCGCCGGCCTGCTCCGCCGCGTGCACGGCGGCGCGATCGGGACCTCCACGGCCGACCAGGCGACCCCCGGGAACCGGCTCACGATCGGCATCGTGGTACCGAGCGCGACGTCGTACTACTCCGACGTGATCCGCGGCGCGGAGGCGATCGCCGACCGGTACGGCGCGCGCCTGGTGCTCGGCGTCTCCGGGTACGACGTGAGCACCGAGCGGGAGCGGCTGGACAAGGTGCTCGGCATCGGGATCGCGGGTCTGCTGATCAGTACGGCCCTCGGCGATGGGGACGCGGATCGGATGGACTCCCGGCTGGACGACATCGACGTACCGGTGGTGCTGCTGGAGCGGGCCTTCGGGTTCCCGCAGTTGCGCCGCGAATACGACCACGTCCGGACCGACCACGCGTACGGCGCGATGCTCGCGCTGCGCCACTTCGTCGCGCTCGGCCACCGCCGGATCGCGATCAACCTGCAGGCCACGGTCACGGCGTACTGGCTCCGCCTCGGCATCGAGGCCGCCGCGAAAGCCCTCGGCGTCGAGGTGTTCCTCTCGCCAGTCGACCTCCCCGCCCGCGGCGACGACCCCGGAGCGGTCACCCAACTGGACGCCTTCCTGGCCGAATGCGAGTCCTTCGGCAGCCGAGCCGTCCTGGTCCACTCCGACGAACACGGCGCCAGACTGGTGGAACGCGCCATGGACCTCGGCCTCCGCGTCCCCGAGGACCTGGCCGTCATCGCCTACAACGACGTCACCGCTTCCCTCGCCGTCGTCCCCCTCACCGCCGTCTGCCCACCCCGCCGCGCCCTCGGCGAAACCGCCTGCGACCTCCTCCTCCGCAAACTCCGATCCCCCGACACCCCCACCCAGCACCTCAGCCTCCTCCCCACCCTCAACACCCGAACCTCCTGCGGCGCCGCACGACAACCGCTGCGCCGGTAAATTCAGAGGACTGCACCAGAACCGGGGAGAAGCCAGATGAAGTACGCGGAGTTCGAGGCCGAGTACAAGCGGGTCTACGAGGACATCCTCAACGGCCGCGGAGACCGCGACTTGAGTGCGGACGTCACGCGGCTCTCGGCGCTGGCTGCTCAGATCGACGACGAGGACGAACGTGAAGACGCGTATCTCGAGGTTTCGATCATCGAGTCCGCCGCGGCGCGCGGCCCTGCTGAGCCGCAGTCGGAGATCGTCATGCAGGCGCGCGAGGCGTACTCCGAAGCCGTCCGTGACGACGGCACCGACGCTGAACGCCTCGCCCGTGCGGAACACGGTATGCAGGAGCTCGAGCGGATCGCAGGTGGCGGCGATCCGGACGAACGACGTGCGATCGGCTCCCTCGAGCACACGCTGATGATGCTGATCGGTGCTTTGCGTAACGAAGCGCGATGAAAGTCACGACGTTCCGGGAGTTGATGCGCGAGCAGGCGAACGCTGCCGTGCAGGTCTCGGGCGCGCATCACTCGTCCTGGAACGGACGCTTCGGCGCACCGATCGCCCGCGAGTCGGATCTGGGCGGTACGGCGAACTGGGACAGCTCGATCTCCTACAACCCGCGTCACGTGGACGAGCGCCTTCAGCAGATGTTCCACAACAACCGGGTACACAATCAGGACCGCTCTGAGCTGGTCGGATACCGCGACGCGATGCGGGTGGTGCTGCACGAGAACGTGCACATGCTGTCGTCCGAAGGCCGGGACCATTCGCAGTCGCAGGCAGCCTTCGCGACAGGTCCGGGCGTTCGCCCGCTCGAGGAGGGCATGACCGAGCTCTACTCGCACCAGGCACTGAACGACTACATCGACGAACTGGGAGTCGACCAGGTCGCGCCGGGGATCAAGAACGTCAAGAGTGCTCAGGTCTACAAGGAGTACACACCGGCGGCCGAGGGTTTCGCCGAGACGGTCGGGCAGAAGTCCGGTCTGCAGCGCGAAGAGCTGATCGAGCGGCTGGCCGTCGTCCCTGCCGATCAGAAGTTCACGGTGGCCGCAGCGGCGATGTATGACAACAGCCGCCTGCCCGGGATGATCCCGGAAGACCAGCGGGAGCAGGCCATCGGGCAGATCGCGAAAGCGATGGGCTCGGAGTTCGGCCGGGTGGAGCGGCTGCCCAAGAGCGCGGACGCCGACACGCGGCGCGCGGTCGGTCGCCAAGCTGCCGTCGAGGGATCGAAGGTGATGACCCAGCTGAAGCAGCAGTGGCGGATGCCGGCGCCCGGGCAGCAGATGCAGCGTGGGGTGGCGACCGAACAGCAGCAAGCCGCCCAACCGGACCATGAGGCACAGGGGCCGGCGAGTCCGGCGGGGCTTCCGCCGGATATTGCGGCGGCGGCTCGTGTCGGGCTTTCCGGACCACCACTAGCGTCCGCCAGCCGTCTGCGTGCGGATCGGCAAGGCGCCCGAGGGACCGGCTCGACCAGCCCAGGTGTCCAGCGACAGGGACCTGAGACCCAGCGCTGATTGGCTCAGCGGTGGAACTCTGATCGGGCCGGTTCCGATCTTGATCGAATGTGATCATTCGAGCGATGAGGTATTGACGAGGAAAGCCCTTTCCCATACTTTCGCTGCACTTGGAAGGGGTCAGGCGCCCCGGCTGAAGAACAGTCAGCGAAGGAGTTGCCCTGTGAGACGTGGAGTGGGACTGACGCTGCTGGCCGCTGCGCTCAGCGTCGTGGTCAGTAGTTGTGGCAACGGGGTGATCGACAAGAGTACGGACGGGGTGCCTCCGGCCGAGGCGACCGGGACGCTGCGGGTGCTGATTCCGTCGTTCCCGCCCAGTACCAAGGGGCGCGACGCGTTCCAGAAGGTCGTCGACGACTTCCACAAGACCTACCCGAAGATGAAGGTCGAGCCGGACTTCGCGACGTACAAGAACCTCAACGAGAAGATGTCGACCTCGATCGCGGCCGGCATCCCGTACGACGTGATGGTGACCGGTGTCGGCTGGGTCCAGCCGTTCGCGTCGAAGCGGATCTTCGAGGACCTCGGCAAGTACGGCGTGACGCCCGACTTCATCAAGCAGAAGAGCACTCCGGCGCTGATCCCGGCGGTGACCTACGACGGCAAGCTGTACGCGTACCCGCTGGTCGCCGACGCCCGCGCCGTCGCGCTGCGCAAGAGCGCGTTCATCGAGGCCGGCCTGGATCCGAACAAGCCGCCGACCTCGCTGGCCGAGATCAAGACCGACGCGGAGAAGCTGACCAAGCGGGACAAGAACGGCAACATCACCCGCAGCGGCTTCGACCTCGCGTCCGCGACCGGCTTCCGGCAGTCGTTCACCACCTTCCTGGCGTCGACCGGTACGCCGTTGTACGTCAAGGGCCAGCCGAACTTCGACAACAAGGCAGGCCTCGACACGCTGCTCTGGATCAAGTCGATGATCAACAATGTGCAGCCGTACGGGCAGTCGAACGCGGCGCAGCAGCCGCTGGTACTGACCGGTGAGGCCGCGATGGGCATCGTGAACGGCGGCGTCGACTGTTCCGCGGACGGGATCGGCCAGAAGAACTGCGACGACCTGAAGTTCTTCCGCTTCAACAGCGGCAAGGAGATCGAGTACGTCGGTGGCGACCTGGCCTCGATCGGATCCCGCAGCCGGCACAAGGACGCGGCCTGGTCGTTCATCCAGTCGCTGACGAAGCCGTCGAGCCTGGACACGCTCGCGAAGCTGAACAAGAAGGTCCCCGCCTACAAGGACGCCAGCAACTCGCCGCAGGCGAAGTCGAACCCGCTCAGCCAGTTCGTCGCCGACGGCCTGGTGTACGCGGTCAACGAGAACGAAGTACCGGGCAACTGGCTCGAGATGCGCGGCAACTTCGACATCCAGCTCACCCAGGCGGTCCTCGGTCAGAAGGATCCGGCGAAGGTGCTGCACAACCTGGCAGGACAGTCCCGATGAGTACAACTCTTGAACGTCCCGCGCTCACGTCCACCGGCAAGGCCGCGTCGTCGAAGGGCGACCGGGCCCTGGTCCGCAGCCAGGTCCGCACCGGGTGGGCGCTGATGACCCCGGCGCTGCTGCACTCCGGCATCTTCATCGTGATCCCGGTGATCGCGGTCGTGGTGCTCAGCCTCACCGACTACAGCTTCGGCGACTCGTTCGACTGGGTCGGTTTCACCAACTACACCGACCTGTTCCGGGACCCGAACTTCCTGGCGTCGCTGTGGCACACCGTGCTGTACGCGGTCGTGGTGATCCCGATCTCGATGGCGATCGCGCTCGCGGTGGCGATCGGCCTGAACCAGAAGATCCGCGGGCTCGGCTTCTTCCGGACGGCGTTCTACATCCCGACCGTGACCGCGACGGTCGCCGTGGCGACGATCTGGCTGTGGATCTACAACCCGGGCTCCGGCCTGGCGAACGGATTCCTCAGCCTGTTCGGTTTCGCGCCGAACCGGTGGCTGGCCGACCCGGGGACCGCGCTGCCGTCGCTGATGCTGGTCGGCATCTGGCAGGGCCTCGGCACGAAGATCATCATCTACCTGGCCGCGCTGCAGGGCGTGTCCCGCGACCTGGTCGAGTCCGCGCAGCTGGACGGCGCGGGCCGCTGGCAGCGGTTCGCCAACGTCACCTGGCCGGCCATCGGCCCGGTCCAGTTCTTCGTCCTGATCACGTCGATCGTCGGCACCTTCCAGGTGTTCGACCTGGTGTACGTGATGACGCAGGGCGGCCCGGGTTCGTCGACCCGGGTGCTGGTGATGGACATCTACCAGAACGCGTTCCAGAACCTGAAACTCGGCTACGCGTCCGCGGAGACCGTGATCATGATGATCGTGATCGCGATCTTCATCGCGGCCGGGCGCCGGCTCCAGAAGGCGGATACCAATGACTAGTGTTTCGTTGCCGGCCGTCGGTTCCGCGAAGCCGCCGGCGTTCCGGGCAGGGCGGATCCTGCTGTACGTCGTACTCACCGTCGGCGCGCTGCTGATGATCGTGCCGTTCGTGTGGATGGTGCTGACCGCGTTCAAGAGCAACGGGGAGATCGCGAAGTTCAGCTGGTTGCCGTCCGAGCTGCGCTGGCGGAACTTCGTCGACGCGATGCAGACCGCGCCGTTCCTGCGGTACTTCCGCAACAGCCTGTTCATCGCGGTCGGCGAGACGGTGTTCACGCTGGCGGTCTGTACGACGGCCGGGTACGCGCTGGCCAAGCTCCCGCTGCGCGGCGGCAAGACGTTGCTGAACTACTTCATCGTGCTGCTGATGGTGCCGTTCCAGATCATCCTGGTGCCGTTGTTCCTGATCGTGAAGTCGATCCCGCTGTTCGGCGGCAACGACATCCTCGGCCAGGGCGGCATCGGCTGGCTGAACTCATGGTGGGGCCTGATCATCCCGCTCGGCGCGGCACCGCTGTTCACATTCCTGGCGCGGCAGTTCTACGTGTCACTGCCGGACCAGCTCGCGCAGGCGGCGCGGGTGGACGGGCTCGGCGAGTTCGGGATCTTCTGGCGGATCATGACCCCGCTGGTGAAGCCGGCCCTGATCACGATCGCGGTCTTCCAGATCGAAGCCGCCTGGAACGGCTTCCTCTGGCCGCTGATGATCACCACCACGGACGAGATGCGCCCCCTGCAGCTCGGCCTGGCGATCTTCTCCCAGAACCCAGCCGAAATCCAATGGCCCTACCTCATGGCCGGCACAGCCCTGGCCACCCTCCCGATGATCATCCTGTTCGTATTCGCCCAGAAACGCTTCGTAGAAGGCATGGCGAACGTAGGGATCAAGGGCTGACGAGTCCTCTAACAGGTGCTCACCCCGCCCCGGGTGAGCACCTGCGAGGCCCCCCTCCACTGCGGTGGTCCCGAAGAAACACCGGAGCTTCCCCTCGGCCCCCCGCTGGGTCGCTCACCCGTCATATCGGCGGTTTGTGCGACTCGTTACAGCATTTCTGAGGATTTCCCGCGGACATTTCCGCGGTACGACGTTTCGCACGCAATTGACGACGTTCGGTAGGCAATCAGCGCACGTGGCTGTGGACGACGTACCGCACGACCGGCTCGAGATCCGTCGTACCGAGCAGGTCGAGCGCGTTGGTGGCGCGCAGCGTCGCGATCCCGTGCAGGTTCGTCCACAGGGCGGTCGCGCGGAGCTCGGCGTCGGCCGGATGCAGCCGCGCGAGCAGCTCCACGAACGTCCGGAACAGCGGCAACGAGGTCTCCCGGAGGTTGCCCCCGGCACCGGCGAGCAGGTCGTGCCGGAAGATCAGGTCGAACATCCCGGGGCGCTCGGCGGCGAACTCCAGGTACCGCCGCGCGCTCACCTCCAGCTGCTCCTCGGCCGACCCGTCCCCGCTGGGCTCGAGCCGCGCGGCCAGGTCCTTCAACCCGGTCGCAGCGATCGCGGCGAGCAGCGCGTTGTGCGTCGGGAAGTACCGGCGCGGCGCCCCGTGCGAGACGCCGGTGCGGCGGGCGATCGCGCGCAGCGTGAGACCGGCGAGGCCTTCCTCCTCGAGGAGATCGACCCCGGCCTGGACGAGCCGCTCGGGCAGGGACACGGCGCCATTGTCTCCTGCCGGGACTGGGGTACTATCACCGACGTGACTGCCGGGTCGGCCTCGAGCCATTACCGAGTTGGGTCCCCGGCTGCGTTCTGAGCGCCGCGCGGGCCCCGCCCGCGTTCTCTGATGTCTGCATTTCCTTTCCCGACACCAGAGAGAAGCGAATCCTGAACGATTTCACCGCACAACTCATCGCGGAGTTCAAGGCGAACTCCGGCCGCGTCGGCGGCCCCTTCGAGAACGCCCGGTTGTTGCTCCTGACAACCACCGGCGCGCGCACCGGCGAACCGCGGACCGCGATCCTCGGCTACTACCCGGACGGCAACCGGGTGCTGGTCGTCGGCTCGGCCGGCGGCAGCCCGAAACACCCGTCCTGGTACCACAACCTGGTGGCGAATCCGCAGGTCAGCGTTGACACCGGCTCGTTCGACTATCCGGCCACAGCAGTCGTACTGCGGGGCGCCGAGCGCGACGAGGTCTTCGCCCGGCTGGTCGAGGCGGACGCCGGGTGGGGCGACTACCAGTCCCGCGTGAGCCGTACGATCCCGGTCGTCGCGCTCGTACCGGGCGGACCGCCCGGCGGGCGCACCGGCTCGTTCGCCGAGGCCCTGAAGAACATCCACGCCGCGTTCCGCCGGGAACTGGAGCTGATCCGGCACGAGATCGCGACCTCCGGCACCGCCGGCCTGGGCGCCCAGCTCCGCATCAACTGCCTGACGGTCTGCCAGGGCCTGCACTATCACCACACCGGCGAGTCGACGATGCTGTTCCCCGGCCTCGTGGAGCAGCACCCGCAGCTCAAGGACGTGGTCGCCGTACTGCAACAGGAACACGACCAGATCGCGGTACTGCTCGGCGAGCTCGAACAAGCCGTCACCCTGGACCAGGTGGACCAGCTGATCACCCAGCTCAACACCCATCTGGACCGCGAGGAGGAGGCGCTCCTGCCTTATCTATAACGGTTTCCGGGCCAGCAGTGCGTAGGAGTTGGGGAGCCGGCCGGACCAGGCAGCGGCGTTCGTGCCGTCTTGCGGTCGCCAGAACGGTTCGGCGTACTCCTCGAGGACCTGGAGGTGGAGGCCGGCCGTGCTGATCGCGGTGACGATCTGGCCGAGCGTCCACTGCCACTCCTGCGCACCGTTGCCCGGGAACGTGTCGTTGATGTGGGACTCGGCGAAGTAGCTCCGGTCCGGGCGGATCCGCGCCTCGTCCTCGTCCCAGGTCCACAGTGGTACGGCCGGGTGGCCCTCGTACGCGAACAGGTACCCGCCCGGCCGTAGCACCCGCGCCACGTCACGCGCCCACGCGTCGATGTCCCGCATCCAGATCAGCGCGCCCTTACCGGTGTACACGAGGTCCGCGACCGCGTCCTTCAGCGGTACGCCGGGCACTTCCGCCACGACGTACCGGCAATCGACCCCCACGTCACGCGCCCGGCGCTGGGCTGCTCCGGCCGCTACCGAGCTGAAGTCCACGCCAACAACACCACGCGCCCCGGCCTTCACCAGCCCCACATCGTCGAGCCCATGCCCACTCTGCAGGTGCACCACAAACGGCCCGTCCGCCAGCACATCCGCGAGCAACTCCTGCTCCCGCCGCATCAACAGCCCGTCCCCACGAGCAGCCTCCAACAGCTCGTCGTACTCCCGCACGTGCTTAGTGGATGCCTGCTCCCAGACCGCCCGATTAC
>NZ_DASRVN010000056.1:0-2291 GCF_035655035.1 Kribbella sp.
GCGGAACGCGCCGGTGAAGAACATCCGGAGCAGGTGCACCATCATCGCGGCGATGAACAGCACGGCCGCCCAGTGGTGGATCTGCCGGATCAGCAGGCCGCCGCGGATGTCGAAGCTGAGGTTCAGCGTGGAGGCGTACGCCTCCGACATGTGCACGCCCTTGAGCAGGCTGTACGAACCGTTGTACGTGACCTCGGCCATCGAGGGCTTGAACCAGAAGGTCAGGAACGTACCGGTCAGGATCAGGATGATGAAGCTGTAGAGCGCGATCTCGCCCAGCATGAAGGACCAGTGGTCCGGGAAGACCTTCCGGAGGTTCTTCTTCCCGATCTTCGCGATGCCGAGGCGATCGTCGAACCATTTCACCGGTCCGGGGAACTCTGTGTTTGCTGACACTGTTGTCACCCTCGTTCGAAGAAGCTCGGGCCGACCGGCTCGGTGAAGCCGCTCTGCGCTACCAGGTAGCCCTCGCTGTCCAACGCCAACGGTAGCTGAGGAAGCGGCCGGGCAGCAGGGCCGAAGACGACCTTGGCGCCGTCGGACAGGTCGAAGGTCGACTGGTGACAGGGGCACAGCACGTGGTGCGTGGTCTGCTCGTACAGCGAGATCGGGCAGCCGACGTGGGTGCAGATCTTCGAGTAGCAGAGGATCCCGTCGATGCCCCAGTTCTCCCGGCCGGGCCTGGTGCGGATCTCGCTGGGCTTGATCCGGACCATGATCACGGCGGCCTTCGCCCGGGCGTTCTGGTACGCGACCGGGTCCTGCTCCTGCATCGGCGCCAGGTTCGCCGGTGCGCCGTTGACCAGCTGGCCGACGACCAGGTCGGACGGCTTGATCGGGCGGTTCGTGACGTCGTTGACGACCCGGATGCCCTTCGCCCAGATCGTGTTGTACAGCGCGCGGCCGGGCAGCGGGCCGAGGTCGCGGAGCAGCACGATGGCCGGCAGGCCGAGCGCGCCGAGGGCGCCGATCAGCGAGTTCCGGATCATCTTGCGGCGGCCGAAGCCGGACTCCGCGGTGCCCTGCTTGAACGCCTCGGTGATCTCGGCGATCTGCTCCGGCGACGAGTGCGCCGCGTGCCGGTCCTCGGCGATCTCCTCGTCGACCATCAGCTTCTTGGCCCACTGGATCGCGCCGGCACCGATCAGGAACAGCGCGAGCCCGATGCACAGGCCCAGCGTCATGTTGTTCGCGTTGCCGGTCAGCGGGCCGAACTGGATGTAGGAGTCCCGCGGGATCGCGAAGTACGCGACACAGGCGCCGAGCACCAGCAGCGTCGCCAGGCCGAACATCCCCGACACCTGCCGCTCGACGCGGTCGGCGGCCTTCGGGTCGATGTCGGTGATCCGCGGCTCGTGCGGCTCCATCCCCGGGTCGGGGATCGGCTCCGCCACCTCGACCGCGCCGTGCTCCTCCTCGGCCTTCACCGGAAGGTTCTTCGAGTCACTCATTCGGCCTTCGCTCCCTTGGCCTTGACGCCCTTGGCGCCGATCCAGACCGCTACGCCGACCAGCAGGCCGATTCCGACGAACCAGCCCCACAGGCCCTCGGAGACCGGGCCGAGCCGGCCGAGGCCGAAGCCGCCCGGGTCCTTCTGGTTCTGCAGCGCCTTCAGGTAGGCGATGATGTCCGCCTTGTCCTGCGGCTGCATGACCTGGTCGGAGAAGACCGGCATCTGCTGCGGACCGGTCAGCATCGCCTCGTAGATGTGCTTCTCGCTGACGCCCATCAGCGACGGCGCGAACTTGCCGTTCGGCAGCGCGCCGCCGCGGCCGGCGAAGTTGTGGCACGCGGTGCAGTTGGTGCGGAACAGCTCGCCGCCCCGGGTGACCTGCTCGTCGGTGGCCTTGCTCACGTCGTACGCGTCCGAGGCCGGTACGGCGGGGCCGGGGGCCAGCGAGGCGACGTACGCCGCCAGGGCCTCGATCTCGGCCTGCGAGTAGACCGGCGGCTTGCGGGGGATCTGCGCACCCGGCTGCTGGGCGGGCATCCGGCCGGTGCCGACCTGGAAGTCGACCGCGGCCGCTCCGACTCCGATCAGCGACGGTGCGGTGAACTTGCCCGCGCCGTTCGTACCGCCCTCGGCATTGAGGCCGTGGCAGCTGGAACAGCCGACCGCGAAGAGCTTCTTGCCCTCCTCGATCTGCTGCGACTGGGCCGAGTTGTCCGCCACCGCGTTGTCAGGGGCGAAGGCGGCGTACGCCGAACCCACTGCCAGGAGGCCGAACAGGAGCACGACGAGGCCGGCGGACCGGTGCCGTCGTCGCGCGGAGAGAAAGCGCGCCGGTGAC
>NZ_DASRVN010000057.1:0-2800 GCF_035655035.1 Kribbella sp.
GGCCGGCAGCGGCTCCTCGAACCAGCGGCAGTCCAGGTCCTCGTACGCCCGCCCGCGCCGCAGCGCCTCGGCGTACCCGAACGCCTGGTTCGCGTCCACCATCAGCGGCGCGTCCGGCCCGATCACCGCACGGACCGCGCGGATCCGCTCCACGTCCTCGGTCAGCGGCCCGCCGCCGACCTTCATCTTCACGCCGTGGAACCCCTGCTCCATCGCCCGCGCCGACACCCGCTCCAGCCCGGCGACGTCCAGCTCCAGCCACCCGACCATCGCGTACGCCGGAATCGCGGTCCGCCGCGCCCCGAGCAACTTCCACACCGGCACCCCGAGCGACTTCCCGAGCAGGTCCCACAACGCCTGGTCGATCGCCGACATCCCGTACGCAGACAACCCCGCGGACCCCTGGTAGTCCGTGAGCTCCCGCAGCCGCTCCCGGATCCCCCGGATCAGCGTCGGGTCCTCCCCCACGATCACCGGTGCGAGCTGGTCCTCGATCACGTGAGCCAGCACCGCGGGCGAGGACTCGACGCGCCCGAAGTACGTCGTACTCTCCCCACTCACCCCTTCGTCGGTCTCGATCCGCACGCGGGTAACCCCATCCCGGTCGAGCAACTGGATCGCGTCCCGCACCGGATGCGCCTTCGGCTCGGAGGCGACGTCTACGTGGACTGCGGTGATCTTCACGAGCGCTCCGGTCCTGCGACGGACAGTGGGTCGAAACCGTACGGCAGTTCCAGCCGGTTCGCAGTCATCAGGCCGGGGTCGCCGAGAAGGTCCCGGGTTTTGCCGTCGGCGACGATGCGGCCGTTGTTCATCAGCAGGCTGCGTTCGCAGAGCTGGAGTGCGTACGGGAGGTCGTGGGTGATCATCAGCAGCGTGACGTCGAGCCCGGACAGTATGTCGG
This sequence comes from Kribbella sp., assembly GCF_035655035.1. Classification (GTDB taxonomy): domain Bacteria; phylum Actinomycetota; class Actinomycetes; order Propionibacteriales; family Kribbellaceae; genus Kribbella. The sequence goes on from NZ_DASRVN010000057.1 coordinate 905, forward strand.
CCAGTTCGCGGCGGGCGGCCGGGTCGAGGTTGCTGGACGGCTCGTCGAGGACCAGGACCTCCGGGCGCATCGCCAGCACGGTTGCCACGGCGACCCGGCGGCGCTGGCCGAACGAGAGATGGTGCGGCGCGAGGTCGGCGTGATCCTGCATACCTACCTGGACGAGTGCTTCGTGGACCCGTTCGTCCAGCTCGGCGCCGCGGAGGCCCAGGTTCGCGGGGCCGAAGGCGACGTCGTCGCGGACGGTCGGCATGAACAGCTGGTCGTCCGGATCCTGGAAGACCAGGCCGACCTTGCGGCGGATCGCGGTCAGGTGCTCGCGGTGGACGGCGGTGCCGCCGATCTGGATCCGGCCGCTCCCGGTACCCCCCGCGACCGAGCCGAGGATGCCGTTCAGGTGCAGGACCAGCGTGGTCTTGCCGGCGCCGTTCGGCCCGAGCAGCGCGACCCGCTCGCCGTGCTGCACGCTGAAGTCGACGCCGTACAGCGCCTGCCGCCCGTCCGGGTACGCGAACACCAGACGCTCGACCTGAATCGCGGGACCGCTCACAAGGCCACCACCCTAGCCGCGACCGCGATCGCGACGGCGAGCAGGGAGATCGCGAGCCCTTCGACCCACTGCGCACTCGACGCACCCTCGACGCTGAGCAGCGGCATCTGGCCGGTGTACCCGCGGGACCGCATCGCCAGGTGGACGCGCTCGCCGCGTTCGAAGCTGCGGACGAACAGTGCGCCCACTCCCCCGGCCACCGCCTTCAGGTGACCCACCCGGCCGCCCGTGTATCCGCGGGACTCGCGCGCGACCCGCATCCGGTGCAGGTCGTCCGACACCACGCTCAGGTACCGGACCATGAACGAGAGGATCGCCACCAGGGTCGCCGGGAGCCGGAGCCGTTCGAGGCCGGCGAGCAGGTCCCGCGGAGCGGTCGTCGCCGACAGCAGGATCGCCGCGACCACGCCGAGCGTGCCCTTCGCCAGCACGTTCCACGCACCGAGCACCCCCGACGCCGAGAGATGCAGGCCGAGTACGTCGATCCGCGGGCCGGAGGCAACGAACGGGAGCAGCAGCGCGAACACGATGAATGGCGTCTCCACCGCGAGCCGCCGCAACACCACGGTCGCGGGCACCTTCGCCGTCACCACAGCCGCGACCAGCAAGCCGGCGTACACCCCGAACGCCCAGAAGATCGCGGCCGGGGTGGAGACGACCGCGAGCACGAAGACGAACAGCGCGACCAGCTTCACCTGGGCCGGGACGCGGTGCACCGGACTGTCGACCGCGACGAGCAGCCCGTCGCCACTCATGCTTTCTTCGCCCGCAACGACGCCAGCTTGGCGATCGCGAGACCGACCACGATCGTCACCAGTACGCCGATGATCCCGGCCAGCGCGCCAGACACCTGCGCGTTGCCGATCCCGCGTACGCCGTAGTCGGCCAGCGGGCTGCTCGCCACTGCCGAGTCCTTCGCGGCACTCTCGAACCCGAGCTTCGCGCCGACGAACTCCAGCCCGTCCGGATGCGCGCTCGCGAACAGACTCAGGCCGCCCGCGATCAGCAGCGTCACAGCGATGCCGACACCGAGCGAACGGCCGGCCGGCTTCGCCGCGACCGGGCGGTCCGGCGACACCGTCGAGCTGTTGCCGTCGGCATCGATCAGGACGAGGTCCTGCTGCAGGTGCCGGGCGGCGTACACCAGGTCCGGCCGGGTCGCGACGACCGCGCTGAGCACGGCCGCGGTGATGACCGCCTCACCTATGCCGACCAGGACGTGCCAGCCGACCATCGCGGTCGCGAGCTTGTCGAGCGGGATGTCCACCGCGCCGCCGATCGCGTACAGCCCGGTGAACGCCAGCGCCGCGATCGGGACCGACAGCAGGGCGCCGACGGTGGTCGCC
>NZ_DASRVN010000058.1:0-6245 GCF_035655035.1 Kribbella sp.
CGTCTTCTTCCGCACCCCACGCCCCGACGCCGTCGACCCGGTCACCGGCGAGAAGTACGACGACGTGATCATGATCTGGGTCGAGTCCGAATCCGAGAAACAGGCCCTGCTCTCCGACGGCACCCCGTTCTTCACCACCCCCCACTTCGACGGCCACCCCTCCGTCCTGATCCGCGCCCGCGACCTCGGCTCCCTCTCCAAACAAGAACTCACCGAAGTGATCCAGGACGCCTGGCTCTCCCGAGCCTCCCCCCGCCGAGCCACCACCTGGCTCAAGCAACACCGCCTCACCTGACCTACTGCCCCGTGGTGTAGAACTCGGCGAGCCGCTGCACCGCCTGCGCCTTGGTCAAGGCACGCACCTCGGCCTCGGGCATCCGAACGTCGACGATCAGCGCCCTGACGACGCCCGCCGGGATCGCCTCGACAGGAGCCTGCGGTCCCTGCCGGTCCGGGAGCACCTTGTCGTCGACGCAGGCCCAGAACTCGTCGGCCGTCACGGCGAGCTGATCCCGCAGGATGTGCGCCCAGATGGACGGGCCGTAGTCCGTGCGATCGACGGGGTGGCTGATCCGGGTGTACAGGATGCGGCCGTCGGGTAGCGGGAGTTCGTAGTTCACGTGGTGGGTGCCCCGCCTGCCGGTCGCGCGCCGGCGTTCGGTCCAGCCCTCGACGACACAAAAGCTCTGGTGATCCGTACGGGTTGCTGGGCGACGTTGTTCGCTCACGGTGGGCCTCAGGCCAGCAGCCAGGCGTGGAGTTGCTCGTCCGACGACAGCGCGACGATCTGTACGAGTCCCCAGTTCTCGGCGTGGTTGGGCGCCAGGCGCAGGTGGTCGGCCCACTCCTCGGCGTACGCCCGGAGCGCGTCGACCATCTCCGCCGCCGCCTCGTCGAGAGTCGCACCGTCAGCGGCGACCGGAAGCCCCGGGATCATGATCGACCAGCCGTCGTTCTCAGCGACCGCCTGGGCACCAGAGGGATGCACGCTGGTGAGAAAGTGCACCAGCCGATCCGCATCCACCGCCGCCACCCGGCGCGCGTCCCGCGTCACCGTCGCCGGACGACCGTCATCCGCGGCATCCAAGATGTCCTTGAAGTGCTCCCGCGCCTCACGAACACTCCGATACTCGACCTGCGAACTCATCGCACCCTCCATCCCGTGTACACAGCGTACACGGTGCACACCCCGCCGCCAACTCCCCCAGCCCAGCGTCCGGCGGATCGGACGCCGCGGAGCGGTGTCCTTGCTGGTCGGCGCATATATGCCCGGCGGACCACCTGGACGCCTTCGGCGGATCCACCTTCAGCTTCGCCAGGACCACCATCCGGGAGCGCCTCCCGCGCGCCGGAGGCGCCGAAAGGCTGTCGCCGCGGAGCGGTGTCCTTTGTTTAGTTGGGGGCTAGGGAGCGGGCGGTTTCTAGGGGGCTGGTGCCGGTGGGGAGGGTGGCGATGATGGGGGTGTCGAGGCCGTTTTCGAGGTAGCGGTTGATGTGGGTGCGGCATTGGGCGGGGGTGCCGTGCACTATCAGCGCGTCGATCAGGGACTCGGGGACGGCGGCCATGGCGGCGTTGCGGTCGCCTGCGGACCAGGCTTCGCGCATCGGCCGCATGGCGTCGGCGCGGCCGAGCCAGTCGTGGAAGGCGGCGTAGCCGGGGACGGTGAGGTAGGTGGCGATCAGGTAGCGGCCGATGTTGCGGGCCATCTCGGCGTCCTCGGTGACGCAGACGAAGATCCGGGCGGCGAGTTCCTTGTCCGGCCCGAGTTCGGCGCGGACCTGGCGGACGTCGTCCGCGGACAGCCAGTTGGTGATCGCGCCGTCGGCCTCCCGGGCCGCGAGCCGCAGCATCTGTGGACGGAGCGCCGCGAGCATGATCGACGGCGGTACGTCGGGCGCCTTCTCCAGCCGGAACCGCCGGATCGTGAAGCTGTCGAACTCCCCGTCCACCCGGTCCCCCGCGAACGCCTGCCGCAGGAACCGCAGTACGTCGCGGGTGCGCGCCAGCGGTGGGTCGTACGCGATCCCGTTCCACCCGGTCACGATCGTCTCCGACGATGCCCCGATCCCGAGCACGAACCGCCCGGGCGCGAGGTCCGCCAGCGCCGCCGCACTCATCGCGAGCGCCGCCGGACCGCGCGTGTGCACCGGGACGACGGCCGTCCCGAGACGCAACGACGAGTCCCACTCGGACGCCAGCACCAGCGGCGTGAACGCGTCCGCGCCGGCCACCTCCGCCGACCACAGGTCCGTGTACCCCAACGAGTGCAGCTCCGAGATCAGCGCGCGATGCTCACGCAGCGGTACGCCGGTCAACGGAACGGTCAGCCCCCAGCGCATTCAGATCATCCTCTTCAGCAACGGCAGCGGCGCAACCCGCATCACCTGGGCGAGCGGCCACCACGGCCGCGCCGGTACGTACGCTTTCGCCTTCTCCGCCTCGATCGCGGCCACCATCGCCCGCACGCCCGGCTCGGTGTCGACGATGAACGGCGTGTGGTTGACCTTGTCGTTCATCTCCGACCGGATGTACCCGGGGTAGATCGTGCTGACCTTGATCGGCTTGCCCATCAGTTCCAGCCGCAGCCCTTCACCCAGCGACGCGAGTCCCGCCTTCGTCGCGGCGTACGTCGTGACCGTCTTGGGGAAGCCGCGCAGCGCGGAGATCGACGCGATCAGCACGAGGTGGCCGGCGTTCCGCGCCCGGAACAGTTCGAGCGCCGCCTCGACCTGCGCGAGTGCGCCGACGAAGTTGGTCAGCGCGGTCTCCCGGTTCGCGTCGAACCGCCCGGTGCCGAGCGGCGCGCCTTTGCCGAGGCCGGCGTTCACCACGACCCGGTCCAGCGGCAGCTCGGTGTCGATCGCGCGGAACACCTCGAACACCTGGTCGTGATCGTTCACATCCAGGCTGTGGATAACGACCTTGACCTGTGGATAACTCGCGGCGAGCTCGTCCCTGAGTGCTTCCAGCCGATCGGTACGCCGAGCGGTCAGCGCCAGATCGTGCCCGTTCGCGGCGAACTGCCGCGCCATCTCCGCACCGAGACCGGAACTGGCGCCGGTGATCAGGAGGTTCCGTCGCATCGAGCGAGTCCTATCTGTAAGTGAGCAGGTCCGCGCCGAGGTGGACGTGCTCGTTGTAGCTCACCACAGTCAGCCCTGCGCGCCCGGACACGACCTTCGTGATCGCAGTGTTGATCGTCACCGGGTTCAGCTTTGTCCACAGCCCGTCACCGCCGGAGAGCAGCCGGCTCACGACGGCCGCGATCGGCCCGCCGGACGTGAAGACGAGGGCGGTCTCGCCCTTCCCGAGCCGGTCGGCAGTACGCCGTACCGCCGCCTCCGAGCGCTCGCAGAACGCCTGGAACGGCTCGGAATACCCGTCGCCGCCGTCGATCCAGCGTTGGGTCGCGGCCGTGAACATCTCCTGGAACGCCCGCTTCGGGTTCCCGCTGCGCGCCAGGTCGGCCACCATCACCGTGTGCCGCTTGTACGCCGGTTTGTGCGCGACGATCAGCTCCTGGTGATCGAACTCGTCGTACCCCGGGTCCACCTCCGCCGTGAACCCGGCCAGCGACGCGGTCTGCTGGTGCCGTCGCATCGAGCCCGACATCACGAGGTCCGGTTTCAGGAAGCTGAGGGTTGTGCCGAGCTGCGTCGCCTGCTGCTCGCCGAGCGTTGAGAGCTTGTCGTAGTCGCGGGCACCGAACGACGCCTGCGCGTGCCGGATCAGGTAGATGACCGACATCTACGCCTGCCGGATGATCCGGCGGCAGCGCCGCTCGAGCAGGTTGACCGGGAGCCAGAAGTTCTTGAACCGCGGGTTCCGGGTCTGCTTGTGGTGGTAGCGGTAGTAGATCTGCTGCGCGATCGCCGCCAGCCGGAACAGCCCGAACACCTCGTAGAACGCCCAGTTGTCCACAGGCAGCCCCGACTGCTTCACGTAGTAGTCCACGATCTCGGCGCGGGTCAGCATGCCCGGCACGTCCGACGGCTGCAGCCGGAACCGGCGGAACGCCCAGTCGTCGTCGGCCTGCACCCAGTACGCGAGCGCGCTGCCGAGATCCATCAACGGATCACCGAGCGTGGCGAGTTCCCAGTCCAGTACGCCGACCACTCGGAGCGGGTCGTCGGGCGCCAGTACGACGTTGTCCAGCCGGAAGTCGTTGTGGATAACGCAGGTGCGGATATCCACAGGCTGGTTCGCGGACAGCCAGGCCATCACGCGTTCGTAGCTCGGCACGTTCCACGTCTTCGCCTTGCGGTAGCGCTCGGACCAGCCGCTGACCTGCCGCTCGACGTACCCGGATCCGCGTCCGAGATCCGCCAGACCGGCCGCCGCCGGATCGACCGCATGCAGTTCCACGAGCGTGTCGATCAGCGTGAACCCGAGCTTCCGGGCCTGCGCCGGTGTCAGCTCGACGCCCAGTTCGTGATGCCCCGGGATCGTCCCCTCGACCCGCTCCATCACGTAGAACTCGGAACCGATCACCGACTCGTCGTTGCAGTGGGCAATCATCTCGGGCACGTATCGATAGACCGGTTTGAGCCCTTTCTGGATCCGGAACTCGCGACCCATGTCGTGCGCGCCCTTCGCCTTCGTCCCAGCCGGCGGGCGACGCAGGATCAGGTCGTGCCCCGAATAGCTCAACAGATACGTCAGATTCGAGGCCCCACCCGAGAACTGCTTCACCTCCGGCAGACCGTCCGGTACTACGGTCTGTTGCCGCAGCCAAGCATCCACTGCGGGCACGTCGAACGCGTCCTCGTCACGCACCGCGCGAGCGCCTTCCGGCACCCCGTCACCGCCCGTCCGGCGACGGCGTCTCCGGCTGCGTCGTCCGCTCTGCACGTGCGTGTGCGCGAGCGGCGATCGTGCGCATCTGCCGGTCGTACAGCGGGCGGGCCAACCGCTTCGTCCAGTACGCGAGCCGCGCCGGCCGGTCCGGGATGATCAGGTGCCGCTTCTTGTTGATGCCGGCAACGACGACGGCCGCGATGTCGTCGGCGGACCGCGGCGACTTCTCGATCAGCTGCCGCGCGGTCGCCGCCATCGCGCTGTCGGCGCCCCGGATCGAGTCGGCCAGGTTCGTCCGGAAGAACGACGGGCACACCACCGACACGCTGATCCCGTACGGACCGAGCTCGTGCGACAGCGTCTCCGACAACGCGACCACGCCCGCCTTGACGGTATTGTACGAGCTCATCATCGGCGGATGCACCAGCCCGGCCGCGGACGCGGTGTTCACGATGTACCCGGACCGCTGCCGCTTGAACAGCGGCACGAACGCCCGGCACCCGCGGACCACGCCCATCAGGTTGATGTCGACGACCCGGTCCCATTCGTCGAGCGTCTCGACGTCGATCCGGCCGCCGGTCGCGATCCCGGCGTTGTTCACCAGGATGTCCAAGCCGCCCCAGTTGTCCTGACACCAGGCGACCGCCGCGTCCCAGTCCGCCGGGCTCCGCACGTCGAGCTTCAGGTACGGCGCGGAGCCGTCCGCCCCGACGTCCGTCCTGAGCACTTGGTGGCCATCGGCAACGAAACGGGCGGCCAGTGCGGCGCCGAGGCCGCTCGCGGCGCCGGTGACGAGGACACGGCTCACTTGGCCTCCCGAACGGCGGACAGGTACGACGCCAGCTCGATCCTGGCGACCACCCCACGATGCACCTCGTCAGGCCCGTCGGCCAGCCGCAACGCCCGGGCACTCGTCCACGCCGCCGCGAGCGGGAAGTCCTCGGACAGCCCACCGCCGCCGTGCAGCTGGATCGCCATGTCGACCACGTCCTGCGCCATCCGCGGCACCGCGACCTTGATCTGGCTGACTTCGCTCAACGCCCCGGCCAGACCCTGAGTGTCCAGCAGGTACGCCGTCTGCAGCACCAGCAACCGCGCCTGGTTGATCGCGATCCGCGCCTCGGCGATCCGCTCGCGGTTGCCGCCCAGGTTGACGAGCGGCTTCCCGAACGCGGTCCGGCTGGTGCCGCGCTGGAGCGCGAGCTCGAGCGACTTCTCCGCGAGGCCGATCAGCCGCATGCAGTGGTGCACGCGGCCCGGACCGAGGCGGCCCTGGGCGATCTCGAACGCCCGGCCCGGTCCGACGAGGATGTTCGCGGCCGGCACCCGGACCTCGGTGAACGACACCTCGCCGTGGCCGTACGGTTCGTCGTACCTGCTCATCGTCGGCAGCAGGCGCTCGACCTTCACGCCCGGGGCGTCCCGCGGTACGAGCACCATCGTGTGG
>NZ_DASRVN010000059.1:0-24371 GCF_035655035.1 Kribbella sp.
GCGGCGGGTTAGGGCTTTGGCGGCTTGGCGGATTTTGTGGGCCAGGTGGGGGCGGTCGGTGGGTGGGACCGTGTCGGTGCGGAAGGTGACGCTGATGGCGGCTACCGGGTGGCCGGCGTGGTCTACGGCGGCGCTGGCTACGGAGGCCATGCCGGGGGTGATGAAGGAGTCCTCGACGGCGAAACCCTGGCGTTTTTCGTCGGCGAGGATGCGGCGGAGTTGGCTGAGGGACTGCGGTCCGTGGTCGGTACGGCGTACGAACGACTCAGGCGCCGGGAACAACGCCCGTACCTGGGCCGGCGGCAACTCGGCCAGCAGCGCCCGCCCAGAAGCGGTGAGGGTGGCTGGCAGCCGTACGCCGACGTCCGTCACCAGCGTGACCGGACGCGGCGGCTGTTCCTTCAGGAGGTACACCAGCTCCCGGCCGTGCAGTACGCCGAGATGGGCCGTCTGACCGACCTCGTGTACGAGCTGCACCAGCAACGGCCGGGCGAGACGTTCCAGCGGGTCGTGCCGTAGATAAGCAGAACCGATCTCGAACGCCGCGACCCCGAGGCCGTACCGCTTCTCCTCGGGGAGATGGACGACGTACCCTTCGTCGATCATTGCCCGCAGCAAGTGGTACGTCGACGAGCGCGGCAGACCGACCGCGGAGGCGATGCGCTCCATCGGCACCGGTCCGGGCTGGGTGGCCAGGAACGTCAGCACCCGCAGCGTGCGGGTCGAGGCGGGAACGTTGCCGCTCACAACGGCAGCGTAACTCTCAGACCCCCGACGAATCGTGTTTCTTGGTACGACTGTGGCGGAGCCAGAAGCGGAAGCCCTCGCCGGCGACGGCGAGCGCGAACAGGCCGCCGGCGACGCCCCAGTCCATGAAGTCCGGTCCGGAGACCGCGAGCCCGACGCCGAGCGACAGCACCAGGAAGAACGCCAGCGAGACGGCGAGCCGCTTCACAGCTCCTTCTCCGCGGTCCACGCGGCGGACGTCAGGCGGTACCCGAGCCAGCGATTGACGGCGAGCATCGGCTCGTTCGCCGCATCGTTGCCGGTAGAGGCGACCGTGAACCCGGCGTCCCGGGAACGCGCCAGCGCCGCTGATTTGGCCACCTTCGCGAGCCCGCGCCCGCGCGCCGCCGGGATCGTGCCGGTCAGGTTCGACCAGATCACCCGCCGGTCCGGGTCCGCGGTGGTGGTCACGAACGACAGCACCCGGTCCCCGTCGAGTACGGCGACGCTGAGGTCGTACCGGGTGTCCGGGTTCTGCCACGACGTACGGACCCATTCCTCGTACGCCGGCCCGCCGGACAGCCCGCTCGGGTCGTCGTCGCGGACCTGGACCTCGGCGTCGTACAGCTGCCGCGGCTCGAGCTCCTCGTACGTGACCAGCCGGAGCCCGTCCGGTACCGGCAGCGGGTCCCGCGCCGCGGTCAGGTCGGCCGCGGCGTGCGTCATCCGCCGCCCGACCGTGAACCCGTGCTTCTCCGCGAACCCTGTCGAGTCCTCGGCCACCGCGACCAACAATCGCCCGGCCGCGAGTTCCCGCGCCCGCGCAGTGATCGCCTCCAGAAGCGCGGTGCCGATCCCGCGTCCGCGGGACGACGCCGGCACCTGGATCGTGATCCGTACCCGCGGCGCCTCGGCGTCCGGCGGCGGACGGTACAGGTTCGCGTACCCGACCACGTCAGGACCGTCGACGGCGATCAGCACCTCTTGCGAGTGACCGTGCCGCAGCTGCAGCTCGACCGCCCGCGCCGTTTTCACCAGGTGCGGCATCGTGGCGGCCCAGACCCGGGCGATTCCTGCCGCATCCTCCGGTCGCGCCGTCCGGATCTCGAACACCATGTCAGAACCTTACGACTACCGAGGGTCGCCACCCTCGTCTCGGATCCGAGACGAAAAGTGGTACGCCGCTGCTGTCCGCGGCAGGTCCGGCGCGGTGCAATGTTCGGGTGGAACACACGGTGATAGTCGGCGTCGGCCCGCTGACCCCGGCCCAGGTGGTCGCGGTCGCGCGGTACGGCGCGCAGGTACGGATCGACGACCAGGCCCTCGAGGAGATCGCGAAGTCGCGCGCCGCGATCGAGGCGCTGGCCCACGCGGACACCCCGCACTACGGTGTGTCGACCGGGTTCGGCGCGCTCGCCACCCGGCACATCGCGCCGGAACTGCGGGCGCAGCTGCAGCGCAGCCTGATCCGGTCGCACGCGGCCGGCTCCGGCCCCGAGGTCGAGACCGAGGTCGTCCGGGCGCTCGCGCTGCTCCGGCTGTCCACCCTCGCCACCGGCCGCACCGGGGTGAAGGTGGAGACGGCCCAGGCGTACGCCGGTCTGCTGAACGCGCACCTGACGCCGGTCGTGCACGAGTACGGCAGCCTCGGCTGCTCCGGGGACCTGGCGCCGCTGTCCCACGTCGCGCTGGCGATCCTCGGCGAGGGCAAGGTCCGTGATGCCGACGGCAACCTTCTCGACGCGGGCGAAGCGCTGAAGAAGCACAACCTGACGCCGGTCGTCCTCGCGGAGAAGGAAGGCCTCGCGCTGATCAACGGGACCGACGGCATGCTCGGCATGCTGGTCCTCGCGCTCGCCGACCTGGACCGGCTGTTCAAGACCGCCGACCTGGCCGCCGCGATGAGCGTCGAGGCGCAGCTCGGCACCGACCGCGTGTTCGCCGAGGACCTGCAGGCCCTGCGACCGCACCCGGGCCAGGCACAAGCCGCCGCGAATCTGCGCGCGATCCTCAAGGACAGCGCGATCGTGGCCAGCCACCGCGGCCCGGACTGCAACCGCGTCCAGGACGCGTACTCGCTCCGCTGCTCGCCCCAGGTGCACGGCGCCGCCCGCGACACCGCCGCCCACGCGGCATCCGTCGCGGACCGCGAGCTGGCCGCCGCGATCGACAACCCCGTAGTACTGGAAGACGGCCGCGTCGAGTCGAACGGCAACTTCCACGGCGCGCCCATCGGATACGTCCTCGACTTCCTCGCGATCGCGGTCGCGGACCTCGCCAGCATCAGCGAACGCCGTACCGACCGTTTCCTCGACGTCGCGCGCAACCACGGGCTGAACGCGTTCCTGGCCGACGACCCGGGCGTCGACAGCGGCCACATGATCGCGCAGTACACCCAGGCGGCGATCGTCTCCGAGCTGAAGCGGCTCGCCGTACCGGCCAGCGTCGATTCGATCCCGAGCAGCGCGATGCAGGAGGACCACGTCTCGATGGGCTGGTCCGCCGCGCGCAAGCTGCGCAAGGCCGTCGACGGTCTGCAGCGGGTACTGGCGATCGAGATCCTCACCGCCGCGCGAGCCCTCGACCTGCGCGCCCCGCTCGAACCGGCCCCGGCGACCGCCGCCGCCAGGACAGCATTGCGGCGGTACGTCGAGGGCCCGGCCACCGACCGGTTCCTCGCCCCCGAACTCGAGCACTCCGTCGAACTCGTTGCCAACGGCACCTACATCGAAGCCACCGAGGCCGTCACCGGCCCGCTCCTCTAGAAAGGCTGGACCACCCATGTCCGGACCACGACCCGTCCGCGCGCCCCGCGGGACCACCCTGACCGCCCGCGGCTGGCAGCAGGAAGCCGCGCTGCGGATGCTGCAGAACAACCTCGACCCGGAGGTCGCCGAGCACCCCGACGAGCTCGTCGTGTACGGCGGGTCCGGCAAGGCCGCGCGGGACTGGAACTCGTTCGACGCGATGGTCCGTACCCTGACCACGCTCAGGGACGACGAGACCATGCTCGTCCAGTCCGGCCGCCCGGTCGGCGTCATGCAAACGCACGAATGGGCACCGCGGGTGCTGATCGCGAACTCGAACCTGGTCGGCGACTGGGCCACCTGGGAGGAGTTCCGCAAGCTGGAGGCGATGGGGCTCACGATGTACGGCCAGATGACGGCCGGGTCGTGGATCTACATCGGCACCCAGGGCATCCTGCAGGGCACGTACGAGACGTTCGGCGCGGTCGCGGAAAAGAAGTTCGGCGGCTCGCTGGCCGGCACGATCACGCTGACCGCCGGCCTCGGCGGCATGGGCGGCGCGCAGCCGTTGGCCGTGACGATGAACGACGGGGTCGCGATCTGCATCGACGTCGACGAGTCCCGGATCCAGCGCCGCATCGAGCACCGGTACCTCGACGTCCGGGCGTCCTCTGTGGATGAAGCGCTTCAACTCGCCGAAGAGGCGAAGAAGGCCCGCAAGCCGTTGTCGATCGGTGTCCTCGGCAACGCCGCCACGATCGTCCCGGACCTGCTCAAGCGGGGTGCGCCGATCGATGTGGTGACCGACCAGACGTCGGCGCACGACCCGTTGATGTACCTGCCGATCGGTGTCGAGTTCGAGGATTGGACGACCGCGCGGGAGAAGGACCCGGCCGGGTTCACCGAGCGGGCTCAGGAGTCGATGGCCAAGCACGTGCAGGCGATGGTCGAGTTCCAGGACGCGGGCGCCGAGGTGTTCGACTACGGCAACTCGATCCGGGACGAGGCGCGCAAGGCCGGGTACGCCCGGGCGTTCGAGTTCCCCGGCTTCGTACCGGCGTACATCCGGCCGCTGTTCTGCGAAGGGAAAGGCCCGTTCCGGTGGGCGGCGCTGTCCGGCAACCCGGCCGACATCGCGAAGACCGACCAGGCGATCCTGGACCTGTTCCCGGACAACGAGCACCTGGCGCGCTGGATCAAGCTGGCCGGCGAGCGGGTCGCGTTCCAGGGCCTGCCGGCCCGGATCTGCTGGCTCGGCCAGGGCGAGCGGGACAAGGCCGGCGTCCGGTTCAACGACATGGTCGCCTCCGGTGAGCTCGAGGCGCCGATCGTGATCGGTCGCGACCACCTGGACACCGGCAGTGTCGCGTCGCCGTACCGGGAGACCGAAGGCATGCTCGACGGCTCGGACGCGATCGCGGACTGGCCGCTGCTGAACGCGATGGTGAACGTGGCCAGCGGCGCGTCCTGGGTGTCGATCCACCACGGCGGCGGCGTCGGCATCGGCCGGTCCATCCACGCCGGTCAGGTATCGGTTGCCGATGGCACCGACCTGGCGCGGCAGAAGCTCGAGCGGGTACTGACGAACGATCCGGCGATGGGTGTGATCCGTCACGTCGACGCCGGTTACGACAGGGCGGTCGAGGTCGCGGACGAGCGCGGGGTGCGCGTCCCGATGCGCGAAAGCTAACTGTCTGCGACGGTAGCAATCTGTAGCGCTACAGTACACATTCCCGAGGAACGGGAAACCGCGCGACCGCGTGGTTTCGGTCTGCGGGTCCGCTAGGGTCTTTCGGGCGACCAACGAGCGCGAAGGGGCGCCATGATCGAGTTCGAGGACGTCACCAAGCAGTACCCGGACGGCACCGTCGCCGTCGACAAGCTGTCCCTGCAGATCCCGAGCAACCAGATCACCGTGTTCGTCGGCCCGTCCGGCTGCGGCAAGACCACGTCGCTGCGGATGATCAACCGGACCATCGAGCGCACCTCCGGGACGATCTCGATCGACGGTAACGACATCAACTCCCAGGACGCCGTGACGCTGCGGCGCGGGATCGGGTACGTGATCCAGAACGCCGGCCTGTTCCCGCACAGGACCGTGGTGGACAACATCGCCACGGTGCCGAAGCTGCTCGGCTGGGACAAGCGCAAGGCCCGCGGTACGGCGATGGAGCTGATCGAGCGCGTCGGCCTGGACCCCAAGATGGCCGAGCGGTACCCGGCCCAGCTGTCCGGTGGCCAGCAGCAACGGGTCGGCGTCGCCCGCGCGCTGGCGGCCGACCCGGCGATCATGCTGATGGACGAGCCGTTCAGCGCGGTCGACCCGATCGTCCGGCACCAGCTGCAGGAGGAGCTGCTCCGGCTGCAGCGCGACATCGGCAAGACCATCGTGTTCGTCACGCACGACATCGACGAGGCGATCAAGCTCGGCGACAACGTCGCCGTACTGAAGGTCGGCGGGAAGCTGGCCCAGTTCGCGCCGCCGGCCGAGCTGCTCGCGAACCCCGCCGACGAGTTCGTCCGGGGCTTCGTCGGGCAGGACCGCGGTTACCGGGCGCTGACGTTCGTCTACGCCGACCAGTTGATCGTGCAGCCGCTGCCGGCCGCCCTCGCGCTGAACGACGGCGTACCGGTCGGCTGGAAGAACGGTGCCGAGGAGCTGGAGCCGCTCGGCGCCGTCTTCAAGCGCGGTGACTCGCTGCGCGCGGCACTGGACGCCGTACTGACGTCCCCGAACGGGTTGGGTGTCGTCGTCGACGACCAAGGCCGCGCGGTCGGCGTCGTCGACCAGGGCGCGGTCGCGGAGGCGCTCCGCTCATGACGTGGATCGGCGACAACCTAGGGCTGATTTGGCAACAGCTGTGGGAGCACATCTACCTGGCGATCATCCCGGTGATCCTCGGGCTGATCATCTCGGTGCCCCTCGGGTACGTCGCGACCCGGTACTCCTGGCTGGCGAACCCGCTGGTCGCGTTCGGCGGACTGCTGTACTCGCTGCCTTCGATCGCGCTGTTCATCGTGCTGCCCGCGATCCTCGGGACCAAGGTGCTGTCCACGATCAACATCATCGTGGCGCTGACGATCTACACCGTGTCGCTGCTGATCCGGAACGTGATCGACGGACTTCGCTCCGTACCGCCCGACGTCCGGCAGTCCGCGATCGCGGTCGGGTACGGCGCCCTGCACCGGCTGGTCGCGGTCGACCTGCCGATCGCGGTACCGGTGATCTTCACCGGGTTACGCGTGGTCACGGTCGCGAACATCTCGATGGTGAGCGTCGGCGCCGTGATCGGCATCGGCGGCCTCGGCGAACTCTTCACGCTCGGCTTCCAGAAGGCGTTCCTGACGCCGGTGGTGGTCGGCGTGGTGCTCTCGCTGGCGCTCGCGCTGCTCGCGGACTTCGTGCTGGTCACGTTGCAGCGGGTACTTACTCCTTGGGCGCGCGCCGCGGCGCCGGTGGCGGAGGTGGCCTGACATGTGGCAGTACCTGACCGACTCGTACAACTGGTCCGGCAACGAAGGCATCTGGGCACGGATCGTCGAACACCTCTGGTACACGTTTGCCGCGCTCGGGCTGTCCGTCGTGATCGGGCTGCCGATCGGGCTCCGGATCGGGCACACCCGGCGCGGCGCCTTCCTGGCGATCAACGCGGGCAACGCGGCGCGGGCGCTGCCGAGCCTCGGGCTGCTGATGCTCGCCGTACTGCTGACCAACCAGATCGGCTTCCTGCCGGTGCTGATCGCGCTCGTCGCGCTCGGCATCCCGCCGATCCTCGCGTCGACGTACGCCGGGATCTCAGGTGTCGATCCGGCGACGATCGACGCCGCGCGGGGGATGGGGATGACCGGGCGCGAGATCCTGACCAAGGTGGAGATCCCGATCGCGATGCCGTTGATCATCTCCGGCGTCCGGAGCGCGACGCTGCAGATCGTGTCCACCGCGACCATCGCCGCGCTGGTGTCGCTCGGCGGCCTCGGGCGGTACGTGATCGACGGGCTGAAGCTGCGGGACTTCCCGCAGATGTTCACCGGCGCACTGCTGGTGGCGCTGCTGGCACTCCTGCTCGACGCGATCTTCGCCCTGATCGGCCGGATCACCGTCTCGCCCGGGCTGAAACTGGGCTGAAACTGGGCTGAACTGTCCATGTCGTCTGCTGAACTTGAGATGCATCCATCGGCACCGGCCGGTGGCTGAACGAGAACACTGGAGGCTCTCGTGTTGAGATCCACACTCATCCGTACTGCGATCGCCGGGGTGGCGGTGCTCGGCCTGGCCGGCTGTGGGGGTGGGGGCAACCAACTCGGCAACAGCAACGCGGGGTCCTCGCCCGCACCGTCCAAGGTCGCGAGCATCACCGTCGGGTCGGCCGACTTCTCCGAGAGCCAGCTGCTGGCGGAGATCTACGGCCAGGCGCTCGCCGCCAAGGGCATCGACGTGAAGAAGAAGCCGAACATCGGCAACCGCGAGACGTACATGGCCGCGATCAAGGACGGGTCCGTCGACCTGGTGCCGGAGTACACCGGCGCCTCGCTGGCGTACTTCGACAAGAACTCCACCGAGACGGATCCGGAGAAGGCGTACGAGGCGCTGAAGAAGGCGCTGCCGTCGGGTCTGGAGATCCTGGACAAGTCGCCGGCCGCCGACGAGGACACGATCGTGGTGACCAAGGCGACCGCGGACAAGTACAACCTGAAGTCGATCGGTGACCTGAAGGGCAAGAACCTGGTCGCCGGCGGCAGCTCCGAGTTCAAGGTCCGGACCGCCGGGCTGAAGGGCATGAAGGACAAGTACGGCGTCGACTTCAAGGACTACAAGACGCTGGACGCCGGCGGTCCGCTGAGCATCAAGGCGCTGGGGGACAACACCATCCAGGTGACCGATCTGTTCACCACGCAGGCCGTGATCAAGGACAAGGGCTGGGTCCAGCTGGAGGACCCGCAGCACATCCTGCCGCCGAACAACATCGTTCCGCTGATCCGGACCGACCACAAGTCCGCCGACGTCGCCGCCACGCTGAACGCGGTCGACGCCAAGCTCACCACCGCCGACCTGACCGCGCTGGTCAAGCGGATCGACGTCGGCAAGGAGAGCGCGGACGCGGTCGCCAAGGACTGGCTGTCGAAGAACCCGCTGTCCTGACGTGAGCTTCGAATCCCTCTGGGCCGACCAGTCCGCCATCGGCCGCAACCCCGAAACCGGCGGCTACACCCGCGGCGGCTACACCCGCACCGAACGCGAAGCCACCCACTGGTTCCTGGACCAGTGCACCACCCGAAACCTCACCATCCAGTCCGACCCCATCGGCAACCTCGTCGCCTGGTGGGAACCGCGCGGAAAGCCGGCCGACCGGCCGGCTCCCCGCGCGGGCGGTGGTGAGCCCGACTCCGACCTCGGCTCGACCGGCGCAGGTTCCACCGTCGGAGGAGGCGCGGGTGGGGCCGGCGGCACGCGTGGCGCCGTCGGCTCGGCGGGTGGGCGTGGCGGCGACGGCGCGGGAGGGTCCTTCACAACCCCGGCCGGGGAGCCGGCCGGAGGGCCGGCTGTCCGGCCGGGCATCGTGACCGGGAGTCATTTGGATTCGGTGATTGATGGTGGGGCGTTTGATGGGCCGTTGGGGGTGGTTTCTGCTTTGGCGGCTGTGGACAGGCTGCGGGCGGAGGGGTTCGAGCCTGGTGTGCCCATCGGGATCGGGGCTTTTGTCGAGGAGGAAGGGTCGCGGTTCGGGATGCCCTGTCTGGGGTCCCGGGTCGCGGCCGGGGTGCTGTCCGCCGACAAGGCCCTGCAACTGAAGGATCGTGCAGGCGTCGGCCTCGCGGAGGCGCTGGAGAAGGCCGGGCTCGACCCGGCCGTGCTCGGCCCCTCGCCGCTCCTCGAACGCATGGGCACGTTCGTCGAGTTGCACGTGGAGCAAGGCCGCGGGCTGACCGCACCAGTGGGCGTGGCCAGCTCCATCTGGCCGCACGGGCGGTACCGGTTCACGTTCGGCGGCGAGGCCAACCACGCCGGTACGACGCTGATGGAGGACCGCCACGACCCGATGCTCACGTACGCGATGACCGCCCTCGCCGCGAACAAGCAGGCCCGCCTGGCCGGCGCCCGCGCAACGTTCGGCCGGGTGTCCGTCGAGCCGAACGGTACCAACGCCGTACCGTCCCAGGTCACCGCCTGGCTGGACGCCCGCGCCGCCGACACCAGCACCCTGGAATCGTTGCTCGCGGCAATCACCAAGCAGGCCACCGAACGCGCCGA
Organism: Kribbella sp.; assembly: GCF_035655035.1. Lineage (GTDB taxonomy): Bacteria > Actinomycetota > Actinomycetes > Propionibacteriales > Kribbellaceae > Kribbella. The sequence continues at coordinate 9,724 of NZ_DASRVN010000059.1, forward strand.
ACGCGACGGCACCACCCTCGAGGTCACGGCCGAGTCCGTCTCGCCCGTCGTCGACTTCCCGGCCGGCCTCCGCGACCGGCTGGCCGCCGTACTCGACGGCGCCCCCGTGCTGCCGACCGGCGCCGGACACGACGCGGGCGTGTTCTCCGACGCCGGCATCCCGACCGCGATGCTGTTCGTCCGCAACCCGACCGGGGTATCGCATTCGCCGGCCGAGTACGCGGAGATGGACGACTGCCTCGCGGGCGTCGACGCGCTGGCCGAAGTACTGAAGGACCTCGCGAAGTGACGACGTACTGGTGCGAGACCGCCCTCCTCCCGAGCGGTCTCGCCTCGAGAGTGCTGCTGACCGTCGCCGACGGCCGCTTCACCGCGGTCGAGCCGGACACCGACCCCGGCGACGCCACGGTCCTGACCGGCCTCGTCGTCCCGGGCCTCGCGAACTGCCACAGCCACGCGTTCCACCGCGCGCTCCGCGGCCGTACGCAGACCGAGCGCGGCACGTTCTGGACCTGGCGCGAGCAGATGTACGCCGTCGCCGGCGCGCTCACCCCCGACACGTACTACGAGCTCGCGAAGGCCGTGTACGGCGAGATGCTGCTCGCCGGGATCACCGCGGTCGGCGAGTTCCATTACCTCCACCACGCTCCGGGCGGCAGCCGGTACGACGACCCGAACGCGATGGGCGCCGCCCTGATCGCTGCCGCGCGCGACGCCGGGATCCGGATCGCGCTGCTCGACACCTGTTACGTTGCCGGCGGCATCGATCAGCCGCTGAACGAGGTGCAGCAGCGGTTCAGCGACGGCGACGCGACGGCGTGGGCCTCCCGGGTCGCCGGGCTGAGCGGTGGTGACGACGTGGTGATCGGCGCGGCGGCGCATTCGATCCGCGGCGTACCGCAGGACCAGCTCGGCGCGGTCGCGGCGGCGTTTCCCGACGTACCGCTGCACATCCATCTGTCCGAGCAGGTCGCCGAGAACGAGGCGAGCCTGGCGGCGTACGGGCGGACGCCGACGCAGGTGCTCGACGAGGTGGGCTTCCTCAGCGGCCGGACGAGCGCCGTCCACGCGACTCACCTGACAGCGGTCGACATCGGCCTGCTCGGGAGCTCGGCGACGTACTCCTGCTTCTGCCCGACCACCGAACGCGACCTCGCCGACGGCATCGGCCCGTCCGTTCAACTCCGCGACGCGGGATCGCCGCTGACGCTGGGCTCCGACAGCCACGCGATGATCGACCTCTTCGAGGAGATGCGCGCCGTGGAGCTGAACGAACGCCTCGCAACCCAGGAACGCGGCCACTGGTCCGCCCCCGAACTCCTCCAAGCAGCCACCACCACCGGCCACCGCTCGATCGGCTTCCCCGACGCGGGTTCCATCCAGGTCGGCACCCGAGCCGACCTGATAACCATCCGCCTCAACACCCCCCGCACCGCCGGCACCATCCCGACCACAAGCGCATCCGCTTCCTGGGGCAGCGGGCCGCACGCCCCAGCCGCCACAGGCGCAGCGCGCGCCGCCCGCGCGCACGGCGCACCCGACTCCGGCGGCGCACCCGTCTCCGGCGGCGCGGCGGAGGCTGCCGTCTTCGCGGCAACAGCCGCGGACGTATCGGATGTCGTCGTCTCGGGAAATCATCTGGTTGCTGATGGCAAGCATATTCGGATGGATGTGGCGGCGGCGCTGGCGACTTCGATTGCGGCGGTGACGGCATGACCTCGCTCCTGCTCACCGGAATCGGCTCGCTGGTGACCAACGACCCGACCCACGGCGGCCCGCTCGGCGAACTGCACGACGCCGCGCTGGTGATCGACGGCAGCAAGATCGCCTGGATAGGCCAACGACAGCAAGCCCCGGCAGCGGACGCCGCCTCCGACCTCGGCGGCCGCGCGGTGATCCCCGGGTTCGTCGACTCGCACTCGCACCTGGTGTTCGCCGGCGACCGCGCCGAGGAGTTCGCGGCCCGGATGACCGGTACGCCGTACTCCGCCGGCGGCATCCTCACCACCGTCGCCGCCACCCGCGCGGCGACCGACGAACAACTGACCGCGAACGTGTCCCGCCTGGTCACCGAGATGCGCCGCCAGGGCACCACCACGGTCGAGATCAAGTCCGGCTACGGCCTCACCGTCACCGACGAGGCCCGAGCGCTCCGCATCGCGGGCCAGTTCACCGACGAGACGACGTACCTCGGCGCCCACGTCGTACCGGCGGACTACGCCGACGACCCCGCCGCCTACGTGGACCTCGTGACCGGCCCGATGCTCGACGCGGCCGCGCAGTACTCGAAGTGGATCGACGTCTTCGTCGAACGCGGCGCCTTCGACGCCGACCAGGGCCGGGCGATCCTCCAGGCCGGCATCGCCCGCGGCCTCCAGCCCCGCGTCCACGCCAACCAGCTCGGCGAGGGCCCCGGCGTACAACTCGCCGCCGAACTGGGCGCCGCCTCGGCCGACCACTGCACGTACCTGACCGACGCCGACGTGGACGCCCTCGCCTCAAGCGGCGTGGTGGCCGGCCTCCTCCCAGCGATCGAGTTCTCCACGAGGTCGCCGTACCCCAACGCCCGCCGTCTCCTCGACGCCGGCGTCACGGTAGCCCTGGCCACCGACTGCAACCCCGGCTCCGGCTACTCCTCCTCGATGCCCTTCTGCATCGCCCTGGCCGTCCGCGAAATGCACATGACCCCCGCCGAAGCCCTCTGGTCCGCCACCGCCGGCGGCGCCGCATCCCTCCGCCGCCCCGACCTCGGCCACCTGACCCCCGGCACCCAAGCCAACCTGGCCGTCCTCGACGCCCCCACCTACCTCCACCTCGCCTACCGCCCCGCCGTCCCCCTCATCACCCACACCTTCACCGCCGGCCGCGAGATCTAGCGCGGATACCCAGGCCATCACAATCAGCTCGCCAGCCATATCGCCACGCCTGAGGCGCCACCCTCCTGCGCAATGTGATGGCCTGGAGATCCGGCAATTGCCTGCCTGATCGCATCGAGCACCCACTCCGGATCGAACATCACGTCCTCCCACGAGAAGCGCAGCAGGCGCCAACCGCGGATGGTGAGGTTGGTGTGCCGGCGGCAGTCCCGGATGAGGGCGCTCCGGGTGCCGTGGTAGGCGAAGCTGTCGGCCTCCAGCGCGAGCAGCAGTTCGGGATGGCCCAGGTCCACCCGGGCGGAGAAGACGCCGTCGCGAATCACGACCTGAGGTTCGAACCCGTCGATGCCGCCCTCGATCAGCAGAGAGCGCAGGACGGACTCCAGCGGTGACTCGGAACGGCTATCGGCGGCCGCCGCTACGCGGCGCGCTCGTCGGCTGCCGGGGCCGGCGAGTTCGCCGGCGGCAACTGCCAGTTGCGAGCGGTCGATCACACCAAGCCGAAGAGCGGAGTCGGCTACGGTCAGCCCGGCCGCGAAGGGGAATGTGCGAGCGCAGTCCAGCACGGTCCGCAGCTTGCCCGTGCAGCCACCGTCGGACGGCACGTCGTCGGCCCAGTACAGCTGGCAGTCCAGCGTGCTCAGTCGCCGGTGCTGACCGCGTGGGACGGTGACCTGCGGCTTGCGGGGCAGGTCAAGCACCGCGAATCCGTGGAGCTGGGCAGCGCTCAGATGCGAGACGACCCCGCCCTGAGCGCGTGCGGCAGCTAACGGGTCCGCCGCAGGTGGCAGGGCGTAGACGCCCTTCGCGATGCGAGTGATCTGCCCGCGGTCCAGCGCTGTACGAATGGCTCGGAGCGAGACGACGGCGCGCAGCTCCCTGAACGACGCGGTTCCGCCTCTTCGCTGCAGCACCTCGACGACTTCGGACACCTCCCGATCGTGGCGGAATCCGCGGAGCGGTGCTCCGAGTTGTCCACAGGCGGATCTCCAGGCCATCACAATCCGCTGTTGCTCATCTCAGACACGCTCAACGGCGGAGCCTGGCGCCGATTGCGATGGCGTGGAGATCCGGCTCCCCTGGGCGTCGGGTTCGTCGAGCTCTAAAGTTCCTTGGCGAGGAGGGCGGTGGAGGTGCCGTTGGCCAGGCGTTGGCCGGCTACCTCGTGGTAGCCGCGGGCGGTGTGGAAGGACAGGCCGGCGGAGTCGAGGGCGTCGGAGCGGACCCTGGCGACCGCGCGGTCGAACGGTTGGGCGGACCGTTCGACGGCGCGGTACACGGTTGAGGCGATGCCCTGGCGGCGGTGTTCGGGGGCGACGACGATCCGCTCGATGTACAGGAAGCGGTCGGCGTACGTCTGGGTGAACCAGCCGAACTCGGGTCCGTCGTACGCCGACCCGGGGGTGAAGGTGAGGACGAAACCGGCCGGGTGGCCGTCCACGTCGACCACGACGGCGTGGGCGGCGATCAACCGGAGCCAGTCCAGGCGGTCCGGGCCGAGTGGCTGGACCAGACCCTCCGCGGCGGCGTTGAGCGCAAGGACCGCGACGAAGTCAGCGGTGGTCATCGGGCGGAGTCTCACCGGCACACCATCCCACGGATGACCCCTGCTCAGGCAGGGGCAGTTTTTCGGGTGGTTCCCTGGCTCGACCCTGGCCGGAACCCGGAAAATCGGGGCCGCCCTTGGGAATGACCTGGGCCGTGTGCAATGTTGAGCCTAGTGAACTCAAGTTTGTTGCGTCACGGATTTGAACCGAGGCGGACGAACGGGCAACATTGAGTCTGCATCACTCAACTTCGTGGAGGTAAAGAATGGCCCGCGCGGTCGGAATCGATCTCGGTACGACGAACTCCGTCATCGCCGTACTGGAAGGTGGCGAGCCCACCGTCATCCCCAACGCCGAGGGAGCGCGTACGACGCCCTCGGTGGTGGCCTTCGCCAAGAACGGCGAGGTCCTGGTCGGCGAGGTGGCGAAGCGCCAGGCCACCACGAACGTCGACCGCACCATCCGCTCGGTGAAGCGGCACATGGGCGAGAACTGGTCCGTCGACATCGACGGCAAGAAGTTCACCCCGCAGCAGATCAGCGCGTTCGTGCTGCAGAAGCTGAAGCGGGACGCCGAGGCGTACCTCGGGGAGCAGGTCACGGACGCGGTCATCACCGTGCCGGCGTACTTCTCCGACGCGCAGCGCCAGGCGACCAAGGAGGCCGGCGAGATCGCCGGTCTGAAGGTGCACCGGATCGTCAACGAGCCGACCGCGGCCGCGCTCGCGTACGGCCTGGACAAGGGCACCGAGCAGACCATCCTGGTCTTCGACCTCGGTGGCGGTACGTTCGACGTCTCGCTGCTGGAGATCGGCGACGGTGTCTTCGAGGTGAAGGCGACCAGCGGTGACAACCACCTCGGTGGTGACGACTGGGACAACCGGATCGTCCAGTGGCTGGTGACCCAGTTCAAGAACAAGAACGGCACCGACCTGTCCGGCGACAAGATGGCCATGCAGCGGCTGAACGAGGCCGCCGAGAAGGCCAAGATCGAGCTGTCCAGCGCCGCTGAGACCACGATCCACCTGCCGTACCTGAGCCTCACCGACGCCGGCCCGCTGCACCTGGAGGAGAAGCTCTCCCGGGCCGAGTTCCAGAAGATGACCAACGACCTGCTGGAGCGCGCCCGCGCCCCGTTCAAGGCCGTCATCAAGGACGCCGGCATCGACGTCAGCAAGATCGACCACGTGATCCTGGTCGGCGGCTCGACCCGGATGCCCGCGGTGGCCGACCTGGTCAAGGAACTGACCGGCGGCAAGGACCCGAACAAGGGCGTCAACCCGGACGAGGTCGTCGCGGTCGGCGCCTCCCTGCAGGCCGGTGTGCTGAAGGGTGAGGTCAAGGACGTCCTGCTGCTCGACGTGACCCCGCTGAGCCTCGGTATCGAGACCAAGGGCGGCGTGTTCACCAAGATCATCGAGCGCAACACCACGATCCCGACCAAGGGCTCGGAGATCTTCACCACGGCCGAGGACAACCAGCCGTCGGTGATGATCCAGGTGTACCAGGGCGAGCGCGAGATGGCCCGCGACAACAAGTCGCTCGGCAACTTCGAGCTGACCGGCCTGCCGCCGGCGCCGCGGAACGTGCCGCAGATCGAGGTCACCTTCGACATCGACGCGAACGGCATCGTGCACGTGAACGCCAAGGACCTGGCCACCGGCAAGGAGCAGCGGATGACGGTCACGGGTGGCTCCGCGCTGCCGAAGACCGACATCGACCAGATGGTCCGCGACGCCGAGCAGTACGCCGAGGAGGACCGCAAGCGCCGCGAGGCGGTGGAGAACCGCAACCAGGCGGAGTCGCTGGTCTACCAGACCGAGAAGTTCCTCCAGGAGAACGAGGACAAGGTCCCGGACGACGTCAAGACCGAGGTCAAGGACGGCGTGGCCGAGCTGAAGAAGGCCCTCGAGGGTGACGACGCCGACGCGGTCAAGGCCGCCTCGGAGAAGCTCGCCCAGTCCAGCCAGAAGATGGGTGCCGCGATGTACGCGAACGCCCAGGCTGCCGGCGGCCAGGCCGACGACAGCGCCACCTCCGAGAACGCGAGCAGCGGCAACGACGACGACGTCGTGGACGCCGAGATCGTGGACGAGGACCGGCCGCAGGACAAGACGGAGGACAAGTGACGGATCGACCCACGGGCAGCGAGTTCGGTGACGGCGAGCCCGTCATCCGCGACAAGCGCCGGATCGACCCGGAGACCGGCAAGCTGCGGGAGCCCTCGGAAGGGGGCCCCGCGGCGGGCGGCACCGCTGGACAGCAGCCGCCGCGGGACCCGTCGGACCTGACCGGTCCGTCCGCGCAGGAGGCCCTGCTGACCGAGGCGCTCGCGGAGCGTACGGCGGACCTGCAGCGACTGCAGGCCGAGTACGTGAACTACAAGCGCCGGGTGGACCGGGACCGCGAGGCGGCCCGCGAGCTGGTGGTCGGCACGGTGCTCACCGAACTGCTCGGGATCCTGGACGACATCGGCCGGGCCCGCGAGGCGGGCGAACTCGAGGGCGCGTTCAAGGCGGTCTCCGAGTCGCTGGAGCGGGTCACCGAGAAGCTCGGCCTGGTGAAGTTCGGCGAGAAGGGTGACGCCTTCGACCCGCGGATCCACGAGGCCCTGCTGCACAACTATGCCGACGACGTCGACGGCCCGACCGCGACGATGATCATGCAACCGGGCTACCGGCTCGGCGAGCGGATCCTGCGGGCGGCCCGGGTGGCCGTGTCGGAGCCGACGGAACAACTGCCGGCCGACGCCGCGAAGGCCGACGTACCGGTGGAGAACAGTGATGACGACAAGGCCGCGGACGAGTCCGCGGAGTAATCGGTACGACGGGAGGGGAGGCGCCAGATGAGCACGAAGGACTGGATCGAGAAGGACTTCTACAAGGTTCTCGGCGTCTCCAAGACCGCCGAGCCCGACGAGATCAAGAAGGCCTACCGCAAGCTGGCGCGCCAGTACCACCCGGACTCCAACGCCGGGGACACCAAGGCGGAGGCGAAGTTCAAGGAGGTCTCCGAGGCGTACGACGTGGTCGGGGACCCGAAGAAGCGCAAGGAGTACGACGAGGCGCGCCGGCTGTTCGGCAGCGGCGGCTTCCGGATGCCGAGCGGTAGCGGTCAGGGCGGCGGCGGATTCAACTTCGACGTCGGCGACCTGTTCAACCGCGGCGGCCAGGGTGGCGGCGGCGGGCTCGGCGACATCCTCGGCGGCATGTTCGGCGGCGGTGGCCGGACCACGACCACCACGACGGCCCGTCCGCGGCGCGGCCAGGACATCGAGACCGAGGCGACGATCGAGTTCGCCGAGGCCGTGAACGGTGTCACGGTCGGGCTCCGGATGACCAGCGACGAGCCGTGCCCGACCTGCCGGGGGACCGGCGCGAAGTACGGCACGGTCCCGAAGGTCTGCCTGAAGTGCGAGGGCACCGGGATGCAGACCTCGGTGCAGGGCGGCGTGTTCGCGATGACCGAGCCGTGCACCGAGTGCAAGGGCCGCGGCCTGGTCGTCGACCAGCCGTGCGAGACCTGCCACGGCTCCGGCCGCGGCCAGTCGAGCAAGACCATGCAGGTCCGCATTCCGGCGGGCGTGCAGGACGGTCAGCGGATCCGGCTGAAGGGCAAGGGCGCGGCCGGCGAGCGCGGCGGCCCGGCGGGTGACCTGTACGTCACCGTGCACGTCAAGCCGCACCGGATCTTCGGCCGGCAGGGCGAGCACCTGACCCTGAACGTCCCGGTGAGTTTCACCGAGGCGGCGCTCGGCGCGGAGATCAAGGTTCCGACCCTGGACGGCCTGCCGGTCACGGTCCGGATCCCCGAAGGTACGGCGAACGGCAGCAAGCTGCGCGTCCGCGGCAAGGGATCCGTCCGCCGGGACGGGACGAAGGGCGACCTGCTGCTCACCATCGAGGTACAGGTTCCGCACGAGTTGACCGAGGAGCAGCGCGCCAAGCTGCAGGAGTTCAACTCGGCGTCGGAGCACCCTGATCTGCGGGCCAGGTTGTTCGGGAGCTCCTGATGGGCATCCCGTTCAGCCAGGTGCCGACCTGGGACGACCGCACCCCGATCTACGTGATCTCGGTGGCGGCCCAGCTGGCCGGCATGCATCCGCAGACGTTGCGCCAGTACGACCGGCTCGGCCTGGTGGTGCCGAGCCGGGCGTCCGGCCGCGGCCGGCGGTACTCGGCGTACGACGTGGCCAAGCTGAGGTACGTCCAGCACCTCAGTCAGGAAGAAGGCGTCAACCTGGCGGGAATTCGGCACATTCTCGCGCTACAGTCCGAAGTGGAGGACCTGCGCAAGCGGGTCAACCAGCTACTGGCAGAGGTCCAGCGCGGTGTCGGCGTCTCACGGCGCCCCGCCGCCAGCCGGGTCTTCTCCGCCGGCCCCGCGGGCGACGTGATCGCCATGGGCCGGCAGCAGACGACCACCCGGTGGATCCGCACCCAGCCTCTGGAACTCGGCTCGCGCTGATCCCCCGCTACAACAAGGCCACCGGAGACGTTCCGAAACCCACCCCTCGGCGTCTCCGGCCCGGTGGAGGTCGTCGTTCCCCCTCGACGCCTCCGCAAGTCGAAGGTGCGCCACCCCCCGGCGCCCTTCGGCCACCGCAGGGTGGTCCGTTCCAGGACCGCCCTGCGGTTCACTCAGGGCCTGTCCGGACCGCCAGGCAGGCCCCTCGTTCATCTGGCGTCCCTGTTGCAGGCGGTGATCGCCGCCTACGCTGGCCAGGTGACGCTGAAGCTCGAGACCGACCGGCTTGTGATCCGGGACTGGGAGCAGGACGACGCCGACGCCGCGCTGGAGATCTACGGCTCCGCGGACGTCGCGCCTTGGTTGTCACCGGCCATCGACAAGGTGCCGGACGCCACCACCATGGGTTTGATCCTGCAGTCGTGGATCGAGGCCCAGCCGAACTTCGTGGTCCCGGCCGGCCGCTGGGCGGTCGCCCGGAAGGACGACGGCGAGGTCGTCGGCGCGCTGCTGATCCGGCTGCTCCCGCCGTACGAGGAGGATCTGGAGATCGGCTGGCAGCTCCGGCCGAGCGCCTGGGGGCATGGGTACGCGACCGAGGCGAGCCGCGGACTGATGCGCTGGGCGTTCGACGGCGGCCAGGTCGACGAACTGTTCGCGGTCGCCCGCCCGAACAACAAGCGTGCGATCGCGACCGCGAAACGGCTCGGCATGGAGTGGGTCGGCGAGACCGACAAGTACTACGACCTCAATCTCCAGGTGTACCGCGTCCGCGCGTCCGAGTTCGTCAGCTGATCCCGAGCGTGCCGGCCCGTTCGGCGACGCCCTGCCAGACGCCTGCCGGCGCTACTCGCTGACAGGCGTTCGCGATCGCATGAGCCGGTCCGACGACGTCGCCCAGCCGCAGGACGTAGCGGCCGTCCTTCGCGAATGCCTTCAGTTCGGGATGGCGGTCGGCGTCGGCCGGGACCAGCTCGACGTGCACCGAATGCCGGTTCACCGTGGCCGAGACGACCGTGGCGATCTCGATCGACACGCTCGCGAGTTCGCTCCAGGCGAGCGTGAACGAGGTCTCGGTGGGATCCGCCCAGGTGAAGGTCTCGCGATCGATCACGACCCACCGCCGCCGGACGACGACCGGAATACTCAGCAGGGTCGCGAGTCCGATCAACAGGAACGGGGTCCCGACCACGAGGAAGGCGGTCCGCGACGCGGTGGACGCCAGCACGCCGAACGCGGCGAGATAGGCCAGTACGCCGAGGAGACCCGCGAGCGCTCCGCCGACGATGGCCTGCCACGCGATCTGCGTCCCGACGTCGATCCGCTGCTGCGGCTCCGCGGCCGGCGGTACCGGGATCGCGTCGGCGCGCTCGCCGGGCGCGGTGATCACCGCAGCCCAACCGTCGGCGCGCTGCTGGTTCCACTCCGCGGGTTTGCCGGCCAGGACTGCTTCCACGAGTCCCGTACGGCGGGGGACCGTCGCGGCGACGGGTTGCGGCCAGTCCGGCGGCGCGAACCCGGCGTACGGCGTCAGGCGCGAGTCGTCGGAGCGCGACCGGGTGAAGAACACGAGCATCAGCCCTGGCCGCGCCGGGTCGTCGATCACCCCGAGCGCCTTGAGCTCGGACCAGTTGATCCGGAAGCCCGGGCCCTTCTTCGTGTCGTCGGAGATGCCCTGGGCGTCGAGGAGCAGCGTTCGCGGCCAGAGCAGGCTGCGCCAGCCGAGGAGGCGGAGGCCGTCGACCAGGCAGAGGATCGCCCCGATCACGATCAGCAGGATCCCGAGGGTGTGCGCGAGCCAGCCGTGCCACGGCACCAGGGCACCGGTCAGGATCAGCCCGACGCCGAGCAACGCCAGGTCGATCGCCAGCGTCAGCTGATCGAGTTGCGTCTCCCAGCCAAGCCTGAATTTCGTCACGCCGGTCGAGTCTAGGTCCACCAGGGTCGCCGAACCCTGAGAGATCCCTGGATTTCCCTAGAGTTGAGTGGAATGGACTCAAGTTTGGATAGGTTGTGTCTAGTGACTGTTTTGTTGCTGGAACCGAAAGGCTGGAACTAGATGGACGTTCAGCGGTTGACGACGCTGGCCCGGGAAACCCTGTCGGTCGCGATCCGTCAGACCTCCGCGGCGGGCAACCCGACCGTGGAACCGATTCACCTGCTGTCCGCGCTGCTCGCGCAGCCCGAGGGCACCACGATCGGCCTGCTCGAGGCGGCCGGCGCGGACCTCGACGCGGTCCGCCGGAAGACCGCCGAGCAGCTGACCCGGCTGCCGAAGGCGAGCGGCGGCAGCGTGCAGGCGCCGAGCCTGTCGCCGAAAACCGGCGACGTGCTGAACCAGGCGGAGCAGCGGGCCCTCGGGCTGGGGGATGAATACGTATCCACTGAGCACCTGCTGATCGCGCTCGCGACCGTCGAGGGCGCCGCCCAGAGTGCGCTCGGCGTGACCGCGGACGCGTTGCTGAAGGCGTTCGACGAGATGCGCGGCAACCGCCGGATCACCTCGCCGGAGGCCGAGGGCACCACGAAGACGCTGGAGAAGTACGGCGTCGACCTGACGCAGCGCGCCAAGGACGGCAAGCTCGACCCGGTGATCGGGCGGGACTCCGAGATCCGCCGCGTGGTCCAGGTGCTGTCCCGCCGGACCAAGAACAACCCGGTGCTGATCGGTGAGCCCGGCGTCGGCAAGACCGCCGTCGTCGAGGGGCTCGCCCAGCGGATCATCGCGGGCGACGTACCGGAGTCGCTGCGCGGCCGCCGGCTGATCAGCCTGGACCTCGGCGCGATGGTCGCCGGTGCGAAGTACCGCGGTGAGTTCGAGGAGCGGCTGAAGGCGGTGCTGACCGAGATCAAGGAGTCCGACGGTCAGATCATCACGTTCATCGACGAGCTGCACACGGTCGTCGGCGCCGGCGCGTCCGGCGAGGGCGCGATGGACGCCGGCAACATGCTGAAGCCGATGCTGGCCCGCGGCGAGCTGCGGATGATCGGTGCGACCACGCTCGACGAGTACCGGACCCGGATCGAGAAGGACCCGGCGCTGGAGCGGCGGTTCCAGCAGGTGTTCGTCGGCGAGCCGTCGGTCGAGGACTCGATCGCGATCCTGCGCGGTCTGAAGGAGCGGTACGAGGCGCACCACAAGGTCGCGATCTCGGACTCGGCGCTGGTCGCCGCGGCCACGCTGTCGAACCGGTACATCACCGGCCGGCAGCTGCCCGACAAGGCGATCGACCTGGTCGACGAGGCCGCGTCCCGGCTGCGGATGGAGATCGACTCGTCCCCGGTCGAGATCGACTCGCTGCGCCGTACCGTCGACCGGCTGAAGATGGAGGAGCTCGCGCTGTCCCGTGAGGACGACGCCTCGTCGCAGGAGCGGCTGGAGCGGCTGCGCGCCGACCTGGCCGACCGCGAAGAGGAGCTCCGCGCGCTGGAGGCCCGCTGGGAGCGGGAGAAGTCCGGCCTGAACCGGGTCGGCGAGATCAAGGAGCGGATCGACGAGCTCCGCGGCCAGGCCGAGCGCGCCCAGCGCGACGGCGACCTGGAGACCGCGTCCCGGCTGCTGTACGGCGAGATCCCGCAGCTCACCAAGGAGCTCGAGGAGGCCGACGCCGAGGAAGAGGTCGCCGAAGGCCCCGAGGCGATGGTGAACGAGGAGGTCGGTCCGACCGAGATCGCCGAGGTGATCGCGATGTGGACCGGGATCCCGACCGGGCGCCTCCTCGAGGGCGAGACCGGCAAGCTGCTCCGGATGGAGGACGAGCTCGGTCACCGGCTGATCGGTCAGCGCGAGGCGGTCAAGGCCGTCAGCGACGCGGTACGCCGGGCCCGCGCGGGCGTGTCCGACCCGGACCGGCCGACCGGATCGTTCCTGTTCCTGGGCCCGACCGGTGTCGGCAAGACCGAGCTGGCGAAGGCGCTCGCGGACTTCCTGTTCGACGACGAGCGGGCGATGGTCCGGATCGACATGTCGGAGTACGGCGAGAAGCACAGCGTCGCGCGGCTGGTCGGGGCCCCGCCCGGCTACGTCGGGTACGAGGAGGGCGGCCAGCTGACCGAGGCCGTCCGGCGGCGTCCGTACTCGGTGATCCTGCTGGACGAGGTGGAGAAGGCGCACCCCGAGGTCTTCGACATCCTGCTGCAGGTGCTCGACGACGGGCGGCTGACCGACGGCCAGGGCCGGACGGTCGACTTCCGGAACGTGATCCTGATCCTGACCAGCAACCTGGGCTCGGCGTACCTGGCCGACGTCACGCTCGACGACAAGGTCAAGCGTGACCAGGTGATGGCCACGGTGCGGCAGTCGTTCAAGCCCGAGTTCATCAACCGGCTCGACGAGATCGTGCTGTTCGACGCGCTCGGCAGCGAGGAGCTGACCCAGATCGTCGGCCTGCAGATCCAGGCCCTGCAGCGGCGCCTGACCGACCGGCGGATCACGCTGGACGTCGACGAGGGCGCGATGGAGTGGCTGGCGATGACCGGGTACGACCCGGTGTACGGCGCCCGTCCGCTGCGCCGGCTGGTGCAGTCCGCGATCGGCGACGAGCTGGCCCGCGGCCTGCTGGACGGCTCGATCCGCGACGGCGAGACCGTCCGGGTGACGCTGAACGAGTCCAAGGACGCGCTGGACGTGTCCGCCGCACGATGACCCCGGAGGGGCCCGGTTCTTACCGGGCCCCTTCTGGTTGGTAGCTGAGCGCGAGTACGCCCGACTCGAGCGTTTGCTGATCGATCAGTTTCAGCGCGGTACGGGGACCGGTGAGCTTCGTGCCGGTGCCGAGCACCAACGGGTGCACCAGGAGATCGAGCTGGTCGACCAGGCCGTTCTCCAGCAGGGTGTGCAGCAGCGTCGGGTTGCCGTACATCATGATGTCGCCGCCGTCCTGCTGCTTGATCCGCTTGAGCGTGGCGATCGCGTCGCCCTCCAGGAGCGTCGCGTTCCAGGTCAGCTCGCCGGTCAAGGTGCTGGAGGCAACGAGTTTGGGCAGCTCGCGGAGCCGGTCCGCGTACGGTCCGTCCGCGTTGCCCCAGGCCGCCGCGAACATCTCGTACGTACGGCGCCCGCACAGGAAGTAGTCGCAGGACGCGAGCTTCTCGATGGACCGCCGTACCGCCTCCTCCCCGAAGTACGGCTGCGCCCAGCCGCCGAACGGCGTACCGCCGAAGCCGCCCGGGTCTTCCACCACACCGTCGAGTGTCATCAGGGTCGAAGCGATGATCTTGCGCATGATTCTCCTCTCGTCAGGTGTGTAGACCGGCGGCCCGGCCGAAAGGAATCGGGGAGAATGGGACCGTGACTTCGCGGGCCGACTGGACGAACACCACCCACGACTGGGCGGCCTCGGTCGACCAGGCGCACCTGGAGGCGATCCGCGCGGATCCGGCGCGGTACGCGCCCGGCGGCGTCCGGCATCTGCTGCTCGAGGTGCTCGCCTACCCGGACGACGAGGCGGAGTCGACCGGCGCGCGCGGGCGCTGCGAGGTCGAGCTGTACGGCGACGGGTCGATCGCGGTCACCGACTACGGGCGCGGGACCGACACCCGGGTCGACGAGCGCGGGAACGTCGTGAAGAAGCCGATCATGGCGACCAAGGACCTGCGGTTCTTCGACGACCCGGCCGCGCCGTCGCTGCCGGACGGGCACCCGCGGCGCGGGATGTCCGTGGTCGCCGCGCTGAGCGAGTGGCTCGTGCACACGAACCGGCGGGCGAACGGCGCCTGGACCCAGCGGTACGAGTACGGCGTACCGGTCGGTGGGCTGG
>NZ_DASRVN010000060.1:0-2134 GCF_035655035.1 Kribbella sp.
ATCGGTCGTCACACCCCGGCCGCGCAGGCGGTGACCGGGCAGCTGCTCGCCCAGTGGGAGCGGCGGCTGCAGACCGGGATCGAGCAGATGCAGGCGGCGGGCGAGATCCGCGCCGACGTGGATCCCGCCCGTGCCTCGGCGGCGCTGATCGCGGCGATCCAGGGCGGTGTCGCGATCCTGATGGCGTCCGGTTCCGCGACGCACCTGGAGTACGCGCTCGACCTGTGCCTGGACTACCTCAGCGCCAGTTGACCACCGGCGGCCGGTACCCGGCCGGCTTGTCGGCGACCTTCGCGCCGGGGCTGACCATCCAGTTCTGGTACTCCGGCGTGAACATCCGGTAGACCGACGCCGGCGGTACGGCGCTCGCCTCGTCGAGCCGGGTACGCAGTTCGGCCGGGAGCTCGAAGCCGAGCGCGGCGATACTCGACTCGAGTTGCGCCGGGTTGCTGGCGCCGACGATCGCGGACGCGATACCGGGCTGCGTGGCCGCCCAGTTGACCGCGACCTGCGCCATCGTCACGCCGAGCTTGGCCGCCATGTCCCGCACCACGGGCAGCAGGTCCCACTGCCGGTCGGTCCAGCTCTGCCCGGCCGCGCCGTCCCCGGTCAGCCGCCCTTCGCCGGCCAGCTTTTTCGCGTCGTCGCGGACGTACTTGCCGGTCAGGAACCCGGCGCCGAGCGGGCTCCAGGCGGTGACGCCGAGCCCGAGCTGCTGCGCCATCGGCACGTGCTCGGTCTCGATCGCGCGCTCGATCAGCGAGTACGGCAGTTGCAGGCTGACCATCGGCGTCAGCGCGTGCGCGTCGGCCAGCGTCTGCGCGCGAGCGGCGTACCAGGACGGTACGTCGGACAGCCCAGCGTACCGGACCTTGCCGGCCCGGGCCAGGTCGTCGAGGGTTCGCAGTACCTCGTCGACCGGGGTGATCCGGTCCCAGGTGTGCAGCAGGAACAGGTCGACGTAGTCGGTGCCGAGCCGGCGCAGTGAGTCGTCGAGGGCGCGGATCAGGTGCTTGCGGCTGTTGCCGCCCGCGTTCGGATCGCCGGTGTCGACGCTGTTGGTCGCCTTGGTGGTGAGCACCATCCGCTCCCGGACGCCGGCCTCGGCGATCAGCCGGCCGACGATCCGTTCGCTCTCGCCCGCGGTGTAGAAGTCCGCGGTGTCGATGAAGTTGCCACCGGCATCTATGTACGCCTGGAAGATCGCTCGCGCCTCGTCCTCGGTCTTGCCGTACGGCGCGTGGAATCCGTCCTGGCCGAAGTTCATCGTGCCCAGAGCCAGCCGGCTGACGCGCAGTCCGGACCGGCCGAGCAGGTAGTAGTCGTCAAGTGCCATGCCCACAGCGTTGCTCGGCAAAAATGGACTGGCAAGTACAAACCTCTAGGTGGCGGTATACCCACCGTCGACGGGCAGCACGGCACCCGTGACGTACGCGGCCGCGGCGAGGAACGCGTACGGCGCCGCGATCTCGTCCACCGTGGCCCGCCGGCCGAGCGGCGTGAACGTGGCGATCCGCCGGTCCGACGCCGGGTCGTCGTGTGCGGTCACACTGTCCATGATGTTCGCGACGTACCCGGGCGCGACCGCGTTCACCCGGATCCCGTGCTCGGCCCACTCGGCCGCGAGCGTCCGTACCAGCTGGTTGATCCCGCCCTTGCTCGCCGCGTACGGCGCCAGCGTCGGGATGCCGACCTGCCCGGCGATGGAGGACGTCATCGTGACGGATCCACTACGCCGGTGCGCGATCCAGTACTGCGACCTCCACCAGCCGCTGCCCGACCTCGGCCTCCCCGACGTCCCCGGCCAGCGCCACCACCCGGCCGGGGAAGGTCGCCGCCAACCCGGCCTCGGCCGCCGCGGTCTCGTCGGCCGCGTACCCGTTGACCACCACGGACGCGCCCTGACCCAGCAGCACCCGCGCGATCGCCAGTCCGATCCCGCGACTCGACCCGGTGACGACCGCAGTACTGCCCGACAGGCCGAAAAGTTCACCCATGCGCCAAACGGTAGTGCGTGAAAGGATTTCGTCGTGCACCTGTCTGAGCAGCAGCGGAGTGAGCTCGAGCGGTTGGCGGAGTCGGTGGTGCCGGGGGAGGGATGGCAGCGGGCGGCGGTCGCGTTCGTCGAGCGGGT
>NZ_DASRVN010000061.1:0-7491 GCF_035655035.1 Kribbella sp.
GCCGCGATCGCGGACCTCGAGCGGCGGATCAACGCCGGCGAGCAGGACGTCGTGCTGCTGGGCGCGACCGGTACGGGCAAGACCGCGACGATCGCCTGGCTGGCCGAGCGGATCCAGCGCCCGATGCTGATCCTGCAGCCGAACAAGACCCTCGCCGCTCAGTTCGCGAACGAGTTGCGCCAGTTCTTCCCGGACAACGCCGTCGAGTACTTCGTGTCGTACTACGACTACTACCAGCCCGAGGCGTATGTCCCGCAGACGGACACCTACATCGAGAAGGACTCCTCGATCAACGAGGAGGTGGAGCGGCTCCGGCACTCCGCCACCTGGTCGCTGCTCACCCGCCGCGACGTGGTCGTGGTCGCCACCGTCTCCTGCATCTACGGCCTGGGCTCCGCCGACGAGTACCTGAACCGGATGATCCACGTGAAGGTGGGCACCGAGATGGACCGCGACGGCCTGCTCCGCCAGCTGGTCGGCGTGCAGTACGCGCGCAACGACCTGGCCGGCACCCGCGGCACGTTCCGGGTCCGCGGCGACACGCTCGAGGTCTTCCCGGTCTACCAGGAGCTCGCCGTCCGGGTGGAGTTCTTCGGCGACGAGATCGAGCGGGTGATGACACTGCACCCGCTCACCGGCGAGGTGCTGTCCGAGGAGGACGAGGTCTACATCGGCGCCGCCACGCACTACGTGACCGCGCCGGAGCGGATGGAGCGGGCGATCACCTCGATCGAGGCCGAGCTGGAGGAGCGGCTCGCGGAGCTCGAGCGCAACGGGCAGCTGCTGGAGGCGCAGCGGCTGCGGATGCGTACGACGTACGACATCGAGATGATGCGCCAGATCGGCACCTGTTCCGGGATCGAGAACTACTCGCGGCACACCGACGGCCGCGAGCCGGGCACCGCGCCGCACTGCCTGCTGGACTACTTTCCCGAGGACTTCGTGCTGGTCATCGACGAGTCGCACGTGACGGTCCCGCAGATCGGCGGGATGTACGAGGGCGACATGTCCCGGAAGCGGACGCTGGTCGAGCACGGGTTCCGGCTGCCGTCGGCGATGGACAACCGGCCGCTGCGCTGGGAGGAGTTCCTGGAGCGCATCGGCCAGACCGTCTACCTGTCCGCGACCCCGGGGCAGTACGAGCAGGACAAGTCCGACGGGTATGTCGAGCAGCTCATCCGGCCGACCGGCCTGGTCGACCCCGAGGTGATCGTGAAGCCGACCAAGGGGCAGATCGACGACCTGATCCACGAGATCCGGCTCCGGGTCGAGCGCGACGAGCGGGTGCTGGTCACCACGCTGACCAAGAAGATGTCCGAGGACCTGACCGACTACCTGCTGGAGATGGGCATCCGGACCAGGTACCTGCACAGCGAGGTGGACACGCTGCGCCGCGTCGAGCTGCTCCGCGAGCTGCGGATGGGCGAGTACGACGTACTCGTCGGCATCAACCTGCTCCGGGAGGGCCTGGACCTTCCGGAGGTGTCGCTGGTCGCGATCCTGGACGCCGACAAGGAAGGCTTCCTGCGGTCCGGCCGGTCGCTGATCCAGACCATCGGCCGCGCGGCGCGAAACGTGTCGGGTCAGGTGTTCATGTACGCCGACAAGATCACGCCGTCGATGGAGCAGGCGATCGACGAGACGAACCGGCGGCGCGCGAAACAGATCGCGTACAACGAGGAGCACGGGGTCGACCCGCAGCCGCTGCGGAAGAAGATCGCGGACATCACCGACATGCTGGCCCGCGAGGACGCCGACACCGCCGAGCTGCTCGGCTCCGGCCGCACCCAGTCCCGCGGCAAGGCACCGGTGCCGGGTGGCGGCAAGCAGAAGGCGGGGGAGAAGGCCAAGGAACTGGCCGGCGGCCTGCCGTCGTCCGACCTCGCCGACCTGATCCAGCAGCTCACCGACCAGATGCACAACGCGGCCGCCGAGCTCCAGTTCGAGGTCGCCGCCCGCTACCGCGACGAGATCTCCGAGCTCAAGAAGGAGCTCCGCCAGATGACCAACGCCGGCGCGAAGTAGGCGGTCGCTAGGTAACTCGGTCCAGGAATCCGCGCAGCCAGGTGAGTTCGGCCTCGGCCATTGCCCGCCGGTACTCGTGATCGGCCAGATCCAGGAGTGCCGGCGGCTGCTCGGCAGCGGCGATTCCGGCGCTGGTGGTGGCGTCGAAGGCGGCCAGGTTGCGCTCAGCGGTCGCCAAGCGGTCGCTCAGCGCGGCGACCAGCTCGTCGTGCGGTAGCGCCGAGGCGAAGGACAGCGCGGCCGGGAAGCTCGGGTACTCGTCGACCGGCGTACTGAGCAGGTCCCGGATCCACCGTTGGGAGAGCCGCCGCCCACGATCAGTGGTCAGGTAGAGGGTCCGTTCCGGACGGCGTTCTTCCCGGGTGGTCTCGACCGCCTGGATCAGGCCGTGGCGCTCGAGGCGGCTCATCGTCTGGTAGATCGCGTTCGGCTGGGTCACGTTGACGACCTGGTCCTTCTGCCACTCCCGGATCCGTTGCCGCAGCCCGTACGGATGCTGCGGGTGTCCGGTGAGCAGTACCAGCACGGCCATCGCGAGCGGAGACCGCCGTACGGCGGAGTCCTGCTCGCCGTCCGCCGCGTGCCGGTCGTCGCTCGCTGCTCGTGCCATGGCGTCATCCTGCCATCGGGTCCGCTCTACTCGTCGAGCGCCAGCAACGACGGCACGGCGTCGGCGAGGTTGTCCGGATCGGTTCCCGTCCAGGCGACATAGCCGTCGGGCCTGATCAAACTCACCCGCGGCGCCGGGCCGTAGCTGCTCCACGCGGGCTCAGCGCCGATCCGGTACGCCTCCACCGGCAGCTTCGGCTGCACCCAGTGGATGGCGTCCAGCCAGGGCTGCGGGTCCGTCGGAGCGAGGAGGACGTAGCCACGACCGAAGAGATCGTGGGTCGAGATCCGGTCGTCGATCCAGACGTGCGGCGCGCGGCAACCGGCGCGGACGCTCCGTTCGAGGGTGTTGCCGAAAACCGTGGTGTGGTCGGCGCTCGCGACGGCGTCGGACCGGTAGCGCTGGCCGAGCGTCCAGAGCTGGTCGTCGGTGGTGTCGTCCTCGATCGTCGCTCCGACGCGCTTCAGCTGGCGGTTCACGATCAGGTCCGACAACTCGGCGGCGACGGTACGGCGCTCCACCTCGTAGCTGTCGAGGAGCCCGGTGCCGGCCCAGCCGCGGAGGACACCGGCCAGCTTCCAGGCGAGGTTGTGCCCGTCCTGGACGCCGGTGTTCGCGCCCATCGCGCCGGCCGGCGGCCAGGTGTGCGCCGCGTCGCCGGCGAGGAAGACGCGGCCGTCGCGGTACCGGTCCGCCAGGCCGATCGTCTGCTGCCAGCCGGCCACGTCCTCGATTTCCACGGTCAGGTCCGGTACGCCGACCGCCGAGCGGACTGCGGCGATCGCCCGTTGGGTCGTGAAGTCCTCGAGCGACTGACCGGCCGCCGGGTCGTAGGCGACGTTGAGACTCCACCGGTCGGGCTCGGCGGTGGTCACCAGTCCGGCGCCTACCGCGTCGTTCGCGATGATCCAGAACAACGCCCGGCGCGGGACGTACGCCGCGAGGTCCGCCCGGAACACGATGCTCGCGCAGTGCTGGACGACGCCGGGCCCGATCCGCTGGATGCCGAGCCGCTCGCGGATCGGGCTGCGTTGCCCGTCGGCCGCCACCACGTACCGCGCTTCGACCGTGGACGTCGTACCGGTCGCGAGATCGCGCAGTACGGCTGTTGCCCGCTCGTCGTCCTGGGTCAGGGACACCAGCTCCGTGCCGAAGCGGTACGTCGTACCCCGGGCGCGGCCGGCGGCGATCAGGATCGGCTCGATCGCACTCTGGTCGGCCTGGCAGAACTCCGACGGGCTCAGCTCCGGCCACGCCTTCGGGGCGTCGTCGGCGAACAGCCAGTGCCACTCACCGGCGAGTGTCTCGCAGCGCGCCACGCCCCAGTCGTCCGCGAACGGCCGGCCCGCCGCACGGATGTCGTCCTCGAGCCCGACAGCCCGGTAGAGCTCCATCGTCCGCTGGTTGATGCCCCGGGCCCGGCCCTGGATCGAGGCACCGGCGTGCCGGTCGACCAGGAGGGAGCGGACTCCGAGCTCGCCGAGGAAGACCGCGGTCGCCAGGCCGGTCAGCCCGCCGCCGACGATCAGGACTTCGGTGGTCTCTTTAGCATTAATCATAAAATGATTATAACCGATGCGGACTAGTGTGCGTACCGTGTTCGATCACCTGTCATTGCAGTGCGACGACCTCGCGGCGAGCCGGCGGTTCTACGAGCTGGTGCTCGGGCCGCTCGGGGTCGGTGTGGCGATGGACTTCGGGGACGTGCTCGGCTGGGCCGGCGCGGACGGCGTACCGAAGTTCTGGCTCGGGGCGCAGACGACCGGCGGGACGCAGCGGGAGATCCACCTCGCGTTCGGGGCGCCGGACCGGGCGACGGTGGACGCCGTGCACCACGCGGCGCAGGAGCAGGGGATCGAGGTGTTGCATGCGCCTCGGGAGTGGCCCGAGTACCACCCGGGCTACTACGCGGTGTTCCTGCGCGACCCGGACTCCAACAACGTCGAGGTCGTCACACATGCCTGACCGGCTGACCGGGGACGCCGTGCGCAAGTACTGCCTGGCGAAGGCCGGCCTCCATCGGCCGCGCCGGGTGGAACACCGTGCGCCTTGGCGGTGCGGTCCCGGACGACGAGATCCTGGAGCTGGTCGACACGTCGTACGAGACGATCGTCGCCAAGCTCCCGCGCCGCCTGCGTCCCGCGTGACGTGACCACCGGCCCGTACGACGACCTCGACCGGGGACTGCTGCACGCGCTGCACCTCGACGCGCGGGCTCCGTTCCGCCGGCTGGGGGAGGTGCTCGGCGTGTCCGACCAGACGGTCGCGCGCCGGTACGCGCGACTCCGCGCGAGCGGCGCGTTGCGGGTCACGGCGTTGATGCATCCCGGCCGGACCCGGGAGGTGCAGTGGCTGCTCCGGGTACGCGCCGTGCCGAGCGCCGCCAGTGAGGTCGCCCATGCACTCGCCCGGCGGTCCGACACCAGCTGGGTGAACCTCTGCGCGGGCGGCACCGAGATTGAGTCCACGGTGTACGGCGACGACGTCGGGCCGCTGCTCCTCGAGGTGCTGCCGCGGACCCGGCAGGTGCTCGACGTGGAGGCGGCCGAGGTGCTGCAAGTCTTCTACGGCGGCGCGGGATCGCCGTACGCCAAGGCCGGACCGTTGCGCCCGGAGCAGGTCGCCGCACTCGAGCAGCACCTGCCGCAGGCGCCGGCGGACACCGTCGTACTCGATGAGCTTGATCGGCGGCTCTACGAGGAGTTGCGGAGCGACGGCCGGGCCTCGATCGAGCAGCTGGCGAAGGCGTGCGGCGTGTCCGGGCCCACCGTTCGCCGCCGGCTGCATGCGCTGGTCGCGGGCGGTGTCGTCAGCTTCGACGTCGACGCGGACACGTTGCTGCTGGGCCTGCCCGCGAGCGCGATCCTCCGGCTGGCCGTCACACCGGATCGCCTCGACGCGACCGGCCGCGCCCTCGCTGGGCACAAGGAGGTCGCGTTCGTGGCGGCGACCACGGGGTCGACCTCGCTGTACGCCGCGATCGGCAGCCATTCGCCGGACGGCCTCTACCGCTACCTGACGACGGAGATCGCCGGGCAGTCGGGCGTCTCGCAGGTCAACCTGACGCCGGTCCTGCGCACGGTGAAGGCAGCGGCGACGCACCACCGGCGCCCTGTCGGATAACAACGGCCCAGCGGCACCGGTTGTCGAGATCAGAACACTTTGGGGCGATCTTGCGTAGCTGCTGGCGGCATTCGAGCAGGCTGATCGGCATGACCACTCTTGTCATCGGTGCTCGTGGAGCCGTCGGTCGCCACGTCGTCGACGGGCTGCTCGCCGCCGGTACGCCGGTCCGCGCCTCGGTTCGCGACCTGGCAAAGGCCGACTTCGCCCCGGGTGTCGACGTCGTACAGGCCGACCTGACGCAGCCGGACACCCTGCCTGCTGCCCTCGACGGCGTCGACCAGGTCTTCCTGTACGCCGAACCCAGCGGCGCGGCCGACTTCGGCAAGGCCGCGTCGGCCGCCGGCGTAGAGCGGGTCGTGCTGCTGTCCTCGGGCAGCGTTCTGGTGCCCTGGGCAACGTCGAACCCGATCACCGTCGAGCACCGGACGACCGAGGAACTGTTGGCCGGCAGCGGCCCGGAGCTCGTCGCGGTCCGGCCGCTCGTACTGGCGAACAACGCCCGCAACTGGGCCTGGTCGATCAGGTCCGAACGGGTTGTCCGGCTCGTCTATCCCGGGTCGGTCTCGGCGCCGATCCACGAGCGCGACATCGCGGAGGTCGCGCTCGCGGCGCTGTCCGGGACCGATCCCCGCGAGGTTTCCGCGCTGCTGACGGGCTCGGAGCCGCTGACGCTGCGCGACCAGGTGGGGCTGATCGGCGCGGCGATCGGGGCGTCGGTGACCGTCGAGGAGATCGACGAGGCGCGGGCCAGGGAGATGTTCGGCGTGGGGGAGCCGGAGACCGTCGAGGCGATCCTGCACTTCGTCCGCCGGGGGACGGAGGAGAGTGGCTGGTTCCGGACCGACGTCGCCGAGCGGGTGCTCGGGCGTCCGCCGCTGCGGTTCGCGGTCTGGGCGCGGGAACACGCCGCTGAGTTCCGCTGAGCAGAATTGATCGGGGGTGAATAGATCACGCGCTGCAACTATTCCCTGATCTGGTTGTGACGAACGGCTCCGGGTGTGGATTTGGAATCTGGGCCGCCGGACCGTCAGAATGGTTCCTGAGAAGGGGAGTATTCCTCACGCGGCGGCATCGTCATCACGGCCGGGGTTCGTCCCACGGCCCGGTGCCCCCGGTCTCACCGGTTACCCACGGTGAGGCGGAAGAGACCTTCGGAGTCGATGTTTCGTCTGACCTCCGGAGGACTCTGTGCACGTTGCTGACTATGTCTGGTACATCACCGTCGGCCTGCTGCTTGCGCTGCTGGCCTTCGACGTCTTCATCATCGGCCGCCGGCCGCACGAGCCGACCACCCGCGAGTCGGCCACCGCGATCGCGTTCTACATCGGGCTGGCGGCGGTCTTCGGGCTCGGCGTGTGGTGGTTCTCCGGCGGGCAGTACGCCGGGGAGTTCTTCGCCGGCTGGCTGACCGAGTACAGCCTGAGCGTCGACAACCTGTTCATCTTCCTGATCATCATGGCCAGGTTCCAGGTGCCACGGCAGTACCAGCAGACCGCGCTGCTGATCGGGATCATCCTGGCGCTGGTGTTCCGCGGCGTGTTCATCGCGGTCGGGGCGGCCGCGATCAACCAGTTCTCCTGGGTCTTCTACATCTTCGGCGCGTTCCTGGTCTACACGGCGATCCACCTCGCGAAGCAGGGTGAGAACGACGACGACGACTTCAAGGAGAACGCGGTCATCCGGTTCGCGAAGAAGCGGCTGAACGCGACCGACGAGTACAACGGCGTCAA
>NZ_DASRVN010000062.1:0-4137 GCF_035655035.1 Kribbella sp.
CCGAGGTTCGTGAGTTCGTCGCGGAGTTCGCGCAGGTCGGCCTTGCCCTTGTCGCCGTCGTCGAACGCCTTCGAGCGGACCTTGAGGATCGCGTTCACAGCCGGCGGCAGCTCCGGGTCGTCCTCGATCCACCGCCGGAAGTCCGCCTGACGCGGGTCCCCGGCCTCGGACCACGGGTACCCGTGGGCGCGGAACGCGGCCGCGATCTTCGGCGTCTCGGACTTGAACTGGTCGTGCTTCTCCCGAGCCAGCTCCCGCGAGCCAGCGTCCTGAAGCACGATCTCCTTGCCTTCCAGGAACGCGACCGACACCTTCTCCCGCGGCACCGTCACAGTCTTCTGGTGCTTCAGGAACTCCACCGACCGATTGCTGATCGTCACCCGCAACGTGTCGTCCAGCGCCATCGCGGCCAGTACGACGCCGGCCACCAGCCCGGCGAGCACGCAGATCGCCACCACCCACCAGCTGTCCCAGGCGGCGATCAGCCGCAGCGGCCCCTGGAACGGCACCCACTCGTGGCCACCGGCCCAGTGCGCGATCCGCGGCAGGAAGAAGCCGAGCACCAGCCCGACGAGTGGCAGCCCGCCGAACAGCAGCACCTTGTCACCGGCCGAGTGCCCGATCACCGTGCTCTCCGGCGTACCTGTCATCGACCCCATGCACCGAACGTAACGTCCGCGCGCGAGACTTAAGTATCGACCGACGCCAACCGAAGGAGCCCTGCGTGCCTGACGGAATCTGGCTGCGTTTCCTGAGCGGCCCGGACATCGACACGCTCGGCCTCACCCGGCTGGAGATCGTCGACGCCGTCGAGGAGGCGGTCCGTGAGCACGGCGAGGGCCGGACGGCGTTCGAGCCGCGGGTCCACCTGACGCCGGACAACGGCGGCGTCGGGCACTTCAACATCCTCCGCGGGCATCTCGACGGGCTCGGCGACCACGGGATCAGCGGGGTGAAGGTGGTCGGCGACTTCGTCCCGAACTACCGGAAGGGCCTGCCGAGCGAGCTCGCGATGGCGACCCTGTTCGATCCGACCACCGGCGTACCGCTCGCGGTCCTCGACGCGACCATGATCACCGCGGCCCGGACCGGCGCGATGACGACGGTCGGCGCCCGGCATCTGGCCCGCCGGGACAGCAAGATCCTCGCGCACGCCGGCGCCCGCGGTACGGCGTGGTGGAACGTGACCATGCTCGACGATCTCCTCGACCTCGACGAGATCCGGGTCACGTCGGCACGGCCCGAGTCCCGGGAGAAGTTCGCGGCGGACCTCGCCGCGGAGCTGTCCACGCCGATCCGGGTGTGCGCGACGGCGGAGGAGGCCTTCGACGGCGCCGACGTACTCGTCGAGGCCACCCGTCTCACCGAGCCGGAGCCGCTGCTGCGTACGGCGGCCGTCCGGCCCGGCGCGTTCGTCGTACCGTACGGGACGATCTCCGCGGTCGAGCTGGACCTGCTGGACGTGATCGACAAGGTGGTCGTCGACGACTGGCGCGAGGCCCAGTCGGGCCGGTTCGGATCACTCCGCCGGCATGTCGACACCGGCCGCCTGTCGCCGGACACCCTGTACGCCGAGATCGGCGAGATCGTCGCCGGCCGCAAACCCGGCCGCGAGACGTCCACCGAACGCACGCTCTTCTGGCACCGCGGGCTGTCCCTCCTGGATGTGGCCATCGCGCACCTCATCCTCCGCCGCGCCGAGGCCGCGGATGCCGGCACGATGCTGCGTTTCCACTGATGATCAACGAACCGAGCGACCTCGACCCCGCCGGCACCGACCCGATCGAGCTGGCACCCGCGCTGCTCGAGCGACTGGCCGCGATCCGCTCGGAAGCCCTGCGGACGTTGGGATCCGGCGATCCGGTGTACGGCGTGAACACCGGGATGGGCAACCTGAGCAAGGTCCGGCTGACCGAGGACGAGCAGCGCCGCCACCAGCACAACCTGCTCCGCGGCCGCGCGGTCGGCGGCCCGCCCTGGCTCGCACCCGACGAAGCCCGCGCCGTCCTGATCGGCCGGTTGCGCACGTTCCTCACCGGTGACGCGGCGGTCTCCGTCGAGCTGATCCACCAGTTGGTCGCCCTGATCAACAGCAACCACGTCCCCGCGATCCCCGCCGAAGGCGCCGGCTCGGCGGGCGAGATCATCCCGCTGGCGCACGCAGCCGGTCCCCTGGTCGGGATCGGCCACGTTTACCCGGCCGCACCTGGCGCTGACGGGCGGTCGACGCGCGGACTGTTGCCGCCGTACGAACTGGGACCGAAGGAAGGAATCGCCCTGCTGGCAGGGATTCCCGGGGCCACCGGGCGGGCCGCGCTGCAGGCCTCCAGAGCGCACCGGCTGGCCGACCACCTGTCGGCGGTCGGTGCCGGGGCGATCGCGGTCGTCGGGGCCAACCGGGATCCGTACCGAGCTGCGGTGGCCCGCGGGGACGACGTACTGGCGGACGAGCTGACCCGGCTGCGGGAGCTGGCCGGGCCGAAGGCCGATCCGCGCAGCCTGCAGGCGCCGGTGTCATTCCGGGTGGCCGGGCAGGTGACAGCGCACGTACGGCGAACCGTCCGGCAACTGGACGATGCCGTGGAGCGTGCGTTCACCGGCGTCACCGACTCGCCCGCCTACCTCGACGGCGAGTTCATCGGCACGGCCGGCTTCCACGGCCTCGACCTCACGGCGTACTGCGATCACCTGACCGCGGCCCTCGCCCACGCCGCCGAGGTCTCCACCGCCCGCCTGCACCGCCTCCTCGACCCGGCCGTGACCGGTCTCCCGCCGCAACTCGCCCGCGACCCGGGACCGCAAGCCGGCCTGGTAGCGGTCCACAAGCGCGCCGTCGCGACCACCCATCAGCTCGGCCGTCTGACGTTGCCCACGGCAATCAGTACCGTTGAGACGTCCAACGGTCAGGAGGACGTCCAGACGTTCTCCTGGGAGGCGGTCGGCAACCTCGCCGAAGCGATCCGGCTTACCCGCGAGACAGCCGCCTGCGAACTCCTCGCCGTACGTCAAGCCTTCGCGCTCTCGGCCAGAGCGATCCCACCAGGCCTCCAAGACCTGATGCAGGCGGTCGACGACGTAGTACCACCGATCGACGCCGACCGACCCTTCGGCGAGGACCTGACCGCGATCCTCACCGCAGTGCTCTAGCCCACCGCCTTCTTGACAGCAGGACCAGTGGTGGGCATTCTTAACTGCATGGTTTCAAAACCATTGGGTTATGAAGAGGGATTGACCGGCGTCTTCGCGGCGCTGGCGGACCCGACGCGGCGCGCGATCCTGACCCGGCTGAAGCGCGGCGATGCCACCGTCGCCGAGCTTGCGGCGCCGTTCAGCATGTCGCAGCCGGCCGTGTCGAAGCACCTGAAGGTGCTCGAGCAGGCCGGGCTGATCAGCCGCTCGCAACGAGCCACCGCACGGCTCAGTCACCTGGAGGCCGAGCCGCTCCGGACCGCGGTCGGCTGGCTGATGGACTACCGCGCCTACTGGGCGGAGAGCTTCGACCGGCTCGACGACCTGCTGGAGGACCTGTGAAGATCATCGCGGAGCCCGGCTCGCCGCAGGTCGTCGTCATCCGGGAGTTCAATGCGCCGCGGGAGCTGCTGTTCCGCGCGTACACCGAGCCCGACCTGCTCAAACGCTGGCTGGGCCCGGCCGGGCTCAAGCTCGTTGTGAACCAGCTCGACCCGCGGCACGGCGGCCGCTGGCGCTGGACGCACTACGACGCCGCGGGCAAGGGCTACGTGTTCCACGGGCTGTACCACGGTCAGCCGACCCCGGAGCGGATCGTGCAGACGTACGAGTTCGACCAGGCGCCCGGGACCGTCTACCTGAACCTGATCACCTTCGACGAGGCCGACGGGGTCACCACCCTCACCCAGCGGACCGTGTTCTTCGCGGTCGAGGACCGGGACCTGTACGTCGACGGCGGCATGGAGCGCGGCATCCGCGCCTCGATGCAGCAGCTCGCGGACCTCGTCACCGAACTGGAGGCCACCCCATGATGCTCGACGGAAAACAAGCAGTCGTGTACGGCGCGACCGGCCCGATCGGCGGCGCCGTCGCCCGGACGTTCGCCCAGGAAGGCGCCACCGTCCACCTGGCCGGACGTACCGCGGCGACCCTCGAACGCCTGGCCGG
>NZ_DASRVN010000063.1:0-7202 GCF_035655035.1 Kribbella sp.
GCGACCAGCATCGAGCCCGTCATCGACGAGGCGAACCACTGTCCCATCAGCTCAACCGGCGTCCTTCACCATGCCCAGCAACGTCTGCTTGGTCACCTCGCCGACGACACGGCCGGCGACCTTGCCGGTCTTGTCGATCACCAGCGTGGTCGGGATCGCGGCCGGCGAGATCTGCCCGCGGAACCTGAGCAGCGACTTGCCGTCCGGGTCGTAGATGCTCGGGTACGTCACGCCGAACTCCTGGACGAACTTCTTCGCCGGGGCCGGGTTGAGGTCACGGGTGTTCAGCCCGACGAACTGCACCGACGGCCCCAGCTCCTTGGCCGCGGCGACCAGGTCGGGTGCTTCCTTCCGGCAGGGCGAGCACCAGGAACCCCAGACGTTCAGTACGACGACCTTGCCCTTCTGCGCCGACAGGGTCCAGCTCTTGCCGTCCAGGGTGGTGCCGGTCAGCTCCGGAGCCACCTTGCGATCGGCCGCGGCGAACACCGACACGTTGCCGGTGCCGCTCACGAACCCGGCCTGGCCCTGGCGGTTCTGCGCCGCCTGCTGCCCCGAGCTGCACCCCGCCACGAGGAACACCCCGGCTGCCAGCACCGCCGTACGCCGCACCATCACGCGCCACCCACGAACTTCGGGTTTTTCACTCCCACTCCCCACCCTCTTTTTCTTTCCTTCATCACGCGCCACCCACGAACTTCTTGGGGTTTTTGACGGGGAGTAAGTCCTTCGCGGGTTCTGAGTAGCCGACGGACACGATCTGGTCGCCGTGGAAGGTGAAGGAGGTCAGGCTGGCGAGGCTGCACTGGCGTTTGCGCGGGTCGTGGAACATCCGGCGGCCCTCGATCGCGGAGCGGACGATCCAGATCGGGAGCTGGTGCGAGACGATCAGCGCCTCGTGCCCGGCGGCCTTCTCGCGGGCGGCCTCGATCGCGTCCCGCATCCGGCGGACCAGCTGCGGGTACGGCTCGCCCCAGGACGGCTTGAACGGGTTCCGCAGCAGCCACCAGGCGCTCGGGTTCTTCAGCGCGCCGTCGCCGACGCCGAACTTCTTGCCCTCGAACAGGTTCGCGGCCTCGATCACCCGCTCGTCGATGTCCGGGGTGATCCCGAACACCTTGGCGATCGGCTCCATCGTCTCCTGGGCGCGCTCCAGCGGTGAGCAGACCAGGTGCACGATGTCGCGGCCCTTGACGTGCTCGGCGACCCGCTCGGCCATCTGCCGGCCGAGCTCGGACAGGTGGTACCCGGGGATCCGGCCGTACAGCACACCGGTCGGGTTGTGCACCTCGCCGTGCCGCATCAGGTGCACGACCGTGGTTTCCGTCACCGCTGTCCTCTCACTCTTTCACTGCGGCCGCGGCGCGGGCCGCGGGTGCCAGGGCGGACTCGAGCTCCGCGAGCGCGTCGTCGTCGATCGCCGCGCTCACGAACCAGGCCTCGAACGCGCTCGGCGGCAGGTAGACACCGGCGTCCAGCATGGCATGGAAGAACGCCGTGAACCGTGGCAGCACCTGGGCGTCGGCCCCGGCGAAGTCCCGGATCTCGGCAGGACCCTCCGAGGACTTCACGAAGAAGACGCTGAAGAGGTTCCCGGCCGCGGAGATGACGTGCGGCACACTCTCCTTGTCCAGCGCGGTCGACACCAGCCGCTGGATGGTGAGCGAGGTCTCGTCGAGCTTCGCGTAGACGTCGTCGGTGGCCAGCCGCAGCGTGGTCAGCCCGGCGGTGGTGGCGATCGGGTTCCCGGACAGCGTCCCGGCCTGGTAGACCGAGCCCTCCGGCGCGAGGTGGGCCATCACGTCGGCCCGGCCCCCGAACGCCGCGGCCGGGAAGCCGCCGCCCATCACCTTGCCGAACGTCATCAGGTCCGGCCGTACGCCGTCGACGCCGTACCAGCCCGACTTGGTGATCCGGAACCCGGTCATCACCTCGTCGGAGATGAACAGCGCGCCGTTGTCCTTGCAGATCGTGGCGAGGAAGCCGTTGAAGTTGTCCCGCGGCGGCACGACGCCCATGTTGCCCGCCGCCGCTTCGGTGATCACGGCCGCGATCTGGTCGCCGTACTCCGCGAACGCCGCCGTCACGGCCGCCTGGTCGTTGTACGGCAGCACGATCGTGTCCGCCGTGGTGGCCTCGGTGACGCCCGGCGTTCCCGGGATGCCCAGCGTCAGTACGCCGGAACCGGCCTGGGCCAGCAGTGCGTCCACGTGGCCGTGGTAGCAGCCGGCGAACTTCACGATCTTCGCGCGCCCGGTGAACCCGCGGGCCAGCCGGAGCGCGGACATCGTCGCCTCGGTCCCGGACGACACCAGCCGGACCTTGTCGACCGGCGTCCGGGCGACGATCTCCTCGCCGAGCAGTACCTCGGTCTCGGTCGGCGTCCCGTACGACGTACCGCGGCCGACCGCGGCCTGGACGGCGGCGATCACCTCGGGGTGCGCGTGGCCGAGCAGCAGCGGACCCCAGGAACTGACCAGGTCGAGGTACCGGTTGCCGTCCACGTCGGTCATGTGACATCCGTCACCGGAGGCCATGAAGCGCGGCACGCCGCCGACGGCGCGGAACGCCCGGACCGGAGAGTTGACCCCGCCCGGGGTGACAGTGGAGGCCCTGTCGAAGAGCTTGGCGGACTGTTCTGTGTGATCGGGCACGCCGGCCATTCTCCCCCCGCGGTCACCCGGGCCGATCACCAGGGCAGGGCAGATTTCCGGCCCCGATCGTTCGCAAGGGGTTCACACGAGCTTTGTTACGCGCGAGTATGGGTACCCGGTGACCGCACGTACACGGTCTGGGTCCGGCGCGTAACCCACGCAACGGGGCGGACGTTAGACCTATTACGACGGGCACCGACATTGACACAAAGACTGTCCGCAGCGTGGGGCCGGACCGGTCGATGAGTCACGGAGGGGAATCATCGATGGCGAAGGGCAAGCGCCGCGCCACGGGTAGCGGGTGGCGTCAGGTGGCGCCGCTGATCCCGGTGGCGTTGTTCGCGAGCGCGTTCACCGTCAGTGCCACGGACAACCCGGTGGTCGCCACCGCGTCCCTGGAGACCGGCCTGTCCGGGAACAACCCGGTCGTCGTACCGAAGCTGCCGATCGCCGAGCCGGCGAACGTGCCGGTCCCGGGCACCGTCGGGCCGGGCGTCGATCCCGGCGAGAAGCCGACCCAGGTGGTTTCGGGGCTGTCCAGCAACGGCATTCCGAACGCCGCGCTGAAGGCCTACTCGCGCGCCCAGCAGGTGCTGGCGCAGGTGGATCCGGGCTGTCACCTGCCATGGACGCTGGTGGCCGCGATCGGCCGCGTCGAGTCCAACCACGGCCGGTTCGGCGGCAACTCGCTGAACTCGCACGGCGTCGCGGTGCCGGGCATCTTCGGCCCGCGGCTGGACGGCACCAACGGGACGGCGAAGATCGCCGACACCGACGCGGGAGCGTTCGACGGGGACGGCGCGTTCGACCGCGCGGTCGGCCCGATGCAGTTCATCCCCAGCACCTGGCGAGCGGTGGGAGTGGACGGCGACGGCGACGGCGTGCGGAACCCGCAGGACATCAACGACGCGGCGATGTCGACCGCGGTGTACCTGTGCTCCGGCAACACCGACCTGTCCAAGGCGAGCGACCTGAACGCGGCGCTCCTGCGCTACAACCACTCGCAGCAGTACGCCGACCTGGTGATCAGCATCGCCAAGGCGTATGCGGGCGGCAGCTGGATCGCGGTCGGCAACGGTACGACCGGTAACGACGACCTGAAGGCCGGCGACCAGATCGGCAACCAGACGGTCAACCCGCCGGCCGACAAGAACCTGCCGGAGGCGGTCAACCTGCCGACGCCACCGCCGGCCACGCCGACGCCGGTCCTCACCGACGAGCGCGGCGGCAAGCCGACCGCGACGGCGACCCCGCCGCCGACCACCGGGAAGCCGACCGGCAAGCCGACGGTCACTCCGCCGCCGGTGACGCCGCCCCCGTCCAAGCCGACGGCCCGGCCGACGACGCCGACCAAGACCACCCCGCCGGCCCCCGGGCTGGCGTCCCTGACGACGACCGCCGGCCTGATCGTCGGCACCGTCGGAAGCACCTTGCAGCAGCTGCAGACAGCCACCACGTACTGTCAGACCGAGATGGCGAAGGTGACGATCACCAAGCCGACGCAGGCGCAGCTGCAGAAGTGCGTGACCGCCTACCAGACCGGCGGTACGAAGGCCGTTGACCAGGTCATCCGCAACCTGCTGTCACTGCTCGGCCTGCTGGGCGTTCTCGGTGGAGGCATCGCCGGGAGCTGACTTCCCAGCACAACCGAAGAGCCGGCGCGCCTGCCCCCACCCCTCCCTGGGCGCGCCCCCGGCGACGCCACGGAGCATCTCCCCCCGGCTTCGTGGCGTCGCCTCTTTTTAACGTTCAGCTGGCCCAGGCCCGATCGATGGTCTGGGTGATGCTGTTGCCGATCAGGTCCGTGGCGGTCACCCGGATGCTCGGGTACGAACCGGCCGGAACACGTGTCCGGAACGTTCCGAAACCGCGCAGCGGAAGTTTCTGCCAGGTCTGACCGTCGAAGGAGATCTCTGCCGTCGTACGGAAAATGCCGACTCCGCGCACGCCGGGCTGGTACCGCGGCGTCAGCTCGAGCCACCCGTCCGTGTGCTGGTAGTCGACCTGGACCAGCGGCAGGACGGCAGTGCTCTTCGACGGCACCGACAGGAAGTGCCACTGGGTGTGCGTCGACGTCGAGGTCTTCGCCCAGCTGTTCGGCCCGCGCTTCTGGTCCAGCGTCAGGTCGTACCAGGCCGCCTGCGCCGGGACCGCGAACTGCGCGACCGACCAGTTCTTGCTGCCCAGCTGGACCCCGTTGCTGCTCAGCGACATGTCCGTCATGTCACCGCGATCGCCCCAGCCGAACACGCTCCGGTCACCGCTGACGTACTGCGGGATCGCGATCCGCAAGGCGTTCTCGAACCGCGCCGGCGGCCACCCCTGCGCCACGTCACCCGGCGCGTCCGACAACCCCGGTACGGCGGGACGCGTCAGCGGCTCCCACCATCCCCGCGTGACGTGCTCACCGGGCCGGTACGACCGCGGGATCGTCGACTCGAACCCGGTCTCGTTCCACTCGCCCGCGGAGGTCTGCTCGTCCCACGTCACGCCCTTCACGTCCGTGACGAGGTAGTCGGTCCGCCGTACCGCGGCCGCGATCGACCGGGACGCGGTGAGACCCGTGGTGATCCCCGGCAGGTGCGCGACGCGCTTGTCGCTGTGCAGCCAGAACGCGTCGTTCTGCTGGAAGTCGGTGGTCACCACAGCCGGGTTCATCTTCGCGACGTCGTACGTCAGGCCGCCCTTGACGACCGACGGGCCGAGCGCCACGTCGTACCGGTAGGTGCTGTCTCGGACACCGCTCAGCTGCAGCGACACCGGCCCCTTGGCGAGGGCGTCGAGCAGCTGCTTCCCCTGCACGGACTGCAGGATGTAGACCGGGATGCCCTGCTCGGTCGCGGTGCTCCACCAGCCGGGCGCCTCGTTGTAGAGGAACACGACCTTCGCGCCGGCCGCCTTCGCCGCCTGCACCTGCGCGATGGTCTTGGAGTACCCGCCCCAGCGGATCAGCGCGATGCCGTCCTTGCTGGCGGCAAGCTCCGCGGGCGTACCGTCGCCGCCGTTCGACAGCGGCAGGCTGCCGTTCCCGACGTACACGGACCGCGACGAGCCGGGTCCCGGGGTCGGGAGCTTGCCGGTGCCGGGCAGGTCGACGGTCAGCTGCGGCTGCGCCAGGTCCCAGCGCTGCACGACCTGGAAGGTGCCATTGGCAACCTTTCCGAAGTCCTGGACGTAGACGCCGTTCGCGATCTTGCCGTTGAACGCCCAGCCGGACACCGCGTCCCGGTCTCCGACCTTGCGGTGCCAGGCCAGGCCGATGCTCTGCGCGTCGGCCGGTCGCGGCGTCTTGATCGTCACCTTGTGCGCGGTCCGGGCGTCGAACGTGAAAGTCCGGTCGCTGTCGATCCACGCGTCCGGATCACCGAGCAGCGTCAGCGAGTTCGCCCAGTTGGCCTCGTCGCCACCAACCGCGTACGCCATCACGCTGTAGCGCCCGGTCGGCACGTTCACCGTGCGGCTGCCGGTCTGGTCGAACGCGATCGCGGTCACGTCGCCGGTGTCCTGATTCCACAGCTGGACGCCACTCGCACCGGCCTTCGTGGTGGCGGGCTGGCCGTCCCGGCCGATCGCCTTCACGGTCACCTGGTTCAGCCGGCCGCCGGCCGCGAAGCCGAGCCCGGTCCGGTACGCCGTGGCCCCGGCCTTGGCGGTCAGTACGCCCGCGTAGTCGCCGGCCCGCGTCTTCGCGAGATCGAGCGTCACGGTCGCGGACGCCGTACCGCCGGCCGGGATCGTCAGCCGCGTCGGGCTGACCGTGAGGCCCGCCGGTATGCCCGCCGGGGACTGCGCGCCGACCGACAGCGTGAGAGTCACCGGGCGATCGGAGTTGTTGCGATAGGCAATGGTGCGCTCGACCGGCGCGGGGGCGGTCGGGCCGGTCCACGACAGGTCGCCGAAGAACAGGTTCGCGGTGTCCGGCAGCACCTTCGGGTCGAGGGCGTTCGGGATGTCGATCCGGCCGAGGCCCTGCTGGTCGGTGCGGGCACCAGCGGACGGTACGGCGGTGGACGCGAGCGCGGCCTTCAGTTGCGGCCCGGTCCAGTCCGGGTGCCGTTGCGCGAGGATCGCGGCGGCACCCGCGACGTGCGGTGTCGCCATCGACGTACCGCTCATCGCGGTGTAGTACTGGCCGAGCACGTGGCCCTGCTCCGTACCGGCGGCTCGGGCGGCCGCGATCTCGACACCCGGGGCGGTGACCTCCGGCTTCAGCGCGCCGTCGCCGAGGCGCGGGCCGCGGCTGGAGAAGCTCGCCAGCTTGTCGTTCTGGTCGACCGCTCCGACGGTCAGCGCCTCGGACGCCGCGCCCGGGGCGCCGACGGTCTGCTCGGCGCCGGAGTTGCCGGCCGCGATCACGAACAACGCGCCGCTGGACTTGGCCAGCCGGTCGACGGCCTCGCTCATCGGGTCGGTGCCGTCGGACGGCAGCCCGCCGAGGCTCATGCTGATCACCTTCGCGCCCTGCTGGACGGCCCACTCCATCCCGGCGATCGCCTCGGAGTCGTACCCGCCGCCGCCGTTGTCGAGCACCTTGCCGATCAGCAGCTC
>NZ_DASRVN010000064.1:0-9521 GCF_035655035.1 Kribbella sp.
TGCCGTGCCGGGTGCCCCGCAGTAGGCGGGGAATTACCAGACACCACCTAGTTCGGCTTGCGGCCGGGTGGGGTTACGGTGCCGGGTGGCGGTGTCGTGGCGCCTGGCGGTGGGGTCACGGTGCCCGGCTTCGGGCCGCAGCGGATGTCGTCGGCCGCGTTGTACTTCGTGACGAACGACTCGGTCTTCTGCCGGACGCCGTTCTTCGCCAGGTACCGGTAGATGGTGATGTCGAAGCCCGGGGTCGGCGCCTGCGCCTCGCACTTGGCGGCGGTGTTGTAGACGACCTTGGGCTGCCGGACGTTCGTCTTCCCGGACTGCCCGGCGGTGACGTCCCAGACCTTCGTGCCCCAGATGATCACCCGGATGCTGCCCTTGCTGCCGGCCGTGGACGCCTTGAAGACCGTCTGCACCAGCACCCCGTGGCCGGAGTCGTTCAGGAACTTCAGGTCCAGCGACGGCCAGGCGACGGTCGCCTCCCGCCCGACCGGGTACCGGCTGATGTAGACACTGTGCGCCTTGTGCTCGACGAGTTTCAGCCCGGCGAAGAAGGCCGCGTTGAACGTGGTGGTCGCCGACTGCGAGACCCCGCCGCCCAAGTCTTTCTCGAACTTCCCGCCGCTGATGATGTAGCCCTCGGTGAACCCGTTCTCCTTGGTCCGCTCGCCGACGATCTTGTTCAGGCTGAACGTCTCGTTCGGCTTCAACAGCGTCCCGTTGATCTTCCGCGCCGCCGTACCGATGTTGATGTTGCGGTACGCCGCGTCCGGGAACTCGGTCTGGAACTCGCCCATCTTCTCGGTGATCCCGAGCGCGGTCGCCTGCGCGGTGGTGAACTTCGCCTTGGTCGCGACCAGCGGTACGACGGCCCGCCGCTCGCCGGTCGGCTTCGGCAGCACCGACAGGATCGCGGCGCCGACCTTCGCCCGGTCGACGACCATCCCGTCGACCGCCGGGACCACCTTCGGCCCGGCGCCGACGATCTGCACCGTCGCGTCCTTCGGCAGCGTCTCCAGGGTCTTGAACCGCTGCTGGAACACCGGCTCCAGGGCCTTGGTGTTCAGCGCCGGGATGACCTTGCCCTCCTGCACGCTGACCGACAGCGCCGGGGCGAGCTCGGCCGGGGTCAGGTCGACCGACTTCGAGCCGACGGTCAGCCGGACCGGACCGGCCATGGCCGGCTCGGCGAAGTCCTGGACGGCCTTGTCGATCGCGTCGGAGGCGGCCTGCGGCTTGGTGGTGCTGACCGGCAGCTCCTTGGCCTTGCCGTCCGTCGGGTACGCCGCGACCACGGCGTCGGCCGCCTTCGCGGTGTCCAGCTCCAGGCCCTCCGCGGGCTCGTGCTTGACCGGTTGGGTGCCCTTGAACGTGATCGTGCCCTCAGTGGCCTTGCGGTTCACCTGGCCGGCCAGCTTGTCGACGGCGGCCTTCAGCTTGCCGCCGTCCTTGGTCACCACCGGGTCGACCGCGTCGCCACCGGCGAGCGCGTGCCAGATCCGGCCCGGCGCCAGGCTGCGGCCCGCGCCGGCCGCGTCGACGGTCTTGCCGACGTCCACGGACAGCCCGGCCTCGGCCGGTACCACCTGGAACTTCGACCCGCCGGCGGTCAGCGCGATCGGCGCCGCCACCCGGTCCTTCAGGCCGTCGGTCAGCTTCGCCTGCGCGGCGTCCTTCGACAGGCCCCCGATCGGGATTCCGAGCACGGTCGTGTCGGCGGGAATCTTGGAGCCCGCGAACGCGAACGCGGCGCCGTACCCGACCACGATCACACCGAGCCCCGCGGCGGCGATGATCCCCGCGAGCTGCTTTCTCCCCACCGGACAGAGTCCTCCTGCTCGAGCGCTGGTCAGGGCACAAGCGCACATCCTACGGGACGTAGCGGCCCTGACCACCCCTCGGGGCAGCCCGTCGGCACCCGGGGACAACGGTCAGTTTCCGGGCAGATTCCGGTAGTGACCGGCCGAGTAGAGCAGCACTCCGGGATCCCCCGGCCCGCCGGTCGCCAGGCTCAGCACCTCACCGACCACGATCGTGTGGTCTCCCCCGTCGTACGTCGCCCAGGTCCGGCACTCGAGCCAGGACAGCGCCCCGTCGACGGTCGGGCACCCGGTCTTCGGGCCGGCCGTCGTGGCGATGCCGTCGAACTGGCTGTACAGGTCCCGCCCCGACCGGGCGAACCGCTCCGCGACCGGCCGCTGTTCCCCGGACAGCACCGAGATCGCCCAGTACCCGCAGTCCAGTACGGCGGCGTGCATCCGGACACCCTTGTCCACACAGACCAGGACCAGCGGCGGATCGAGCGACACCGAGGTGAACGCGTTCGCGGTCATCGCATGCGCGACGCCGTCCTGCAGCGTGCTCATGATCGTGATCCCGGACGCGAACCGCCCGAGCGCAGCACGGAACTCCGCGGACGGCACGCTCCCACCGGGCTCGATCGAGGACACGTCAGCAGGTTATGCCCGGTCAGAGGTTGATGCCTCAACCCGGTGTGTGGAGCCGGTCACGCCGCATCGGCACGGCGGAGCCGGGTACCCGGACACCATGGTTGGCGAACGGCAGAGCTTCGGGCACCGAAGCGGGCCCGCGGTTCGGCTCGGCGTCGGCGCACTGTTCGTGTCGGTGTCGTCGGTACTCATCGATCTGGCCCGTACGACGCCCGGCACCGCGAGCTTCTACCGGTGCGTACTGTCGCTCCCGCTGCTCGCCGTCGTCGCGGCGCTCGAACGGCGCCGGCACCGCTCACTCGACCGGAACCAGATCTTGCTCGCACTGCTGGCCGGTGTCTTCTTCGCGGGCGACATGCTGTTCTGGACGCGCGCGATCGAGGAGGTCGGCGCGGGGCTGTCGACCGTGGTCGTGAACGTCCAGGTGGTCGGCGTACCGCTGCTGGCCTGGGCGATCGACGGCGAGACCGTACCGCGTCGCTTTGTCGCCTGGGTGCCGGTGATGCTCCTCGGCGTCGCACTCACCGCCGGGCTGGTGGACGGCGGTGCGGCCGGAACGAATCCGGTCTCGGGCACCATCCACGCCGTCCTGGCTGCCGCCTGCTATTCGGTCTTCCTGTATCTGCTCCGGCGCAACGGCGCGAACGGCCGGCCGGTGCAGAACTACTTCGTCGTGATCGCCTCGGCCGGCGTGGCCTCGCTGATCGGCGGAGCCCTGTGGCACGGCGTCGACCTGACGCCCGGGCTCCGCGTCATCGGCTGGCTGATCGGTGTCGCCGTCGCCGGGACCGTGGTCGGCTGGCTGCTCGTCGCGACCAACTCACCACTGCTGCCGAGTCACGTGGGCGCGGCCCTGCTGATGCTGACGCCGGTCGGCGCGCTCGTGCTCAGCGCTGTCGTGTTGCACGAGCGGCCGACCGTGCTCCAACTCATCGGCTCGGTGCTGATCGTGGCCGGCGCCTACTTCTCCGGCAACCGGCTCAGAGTCCGGCGAACAGGTCGTGCTCGAGGCCGTCCGCGTCCGGGGCGGCGGTGCCCTTGACCAGCCGGTACGGCTCGGAGGCCCAGATCTGGTTGCCGTTGTTGTTCGACAGCGCGAAGAACGGGCCGTCGACGGTGATCTGGGTGGCGTGCGCCTTCATCGCGTTCATCTTCCGGTCGAGGAACTCCTCGCCGGAGATCACGCAGTCGATCAGCCGGTCGGGGGTGATCATCGGCGGCAGCGGGCCGTCCGGGTCCATCCCCTCGAAGGTCGTGGTGTCGCCCGCGTCCCGGAGCGCCCGCAGCTGCTCGCGCATCCGCGACTCGGCCATCGCGGTCCAGTAGATCTTCGGGATGTCCCAGGCCGCGCCGAGATCCTCCCGGTACGACCGGGCGGCGGCCAGGTCGGCGGCGTACGTCGCGACCCGGTGCACCTTGATGTGGTCGGGGTGGCCGTAGTTGCCGTACTGGTCGTAGGTGATCAGGACCTGCGGGCGGACCTCCCGGATCACCGGGACCAGGTCGTTCGCCGCGGCGAGCAGGTCGGCCTGCCAGAAGCTGTCCTTGCGGGTCTCCGGCGGGACGTCGGCGTTGCCCTGGTCGTTGTAGATCATCCCGGTGTCGCGGTACTTGCCCGCCTCGCCGAGGAACCGGTGGTCGGTGACGCCGAGCTCGGACATCGCATTCGCCAGCTCGCCGATCCGGTGCCGGCCGAGGCCGTCGTCCTGGTCGGCGGCCAGGTGCGCGAGCTCGGGGACCAGCACCTCGCCCTCTTCGCCGAGGGTGCAGGTGATCAGCGTGACGTGCGCTCCCTCGGCCACATACCGCGCCATCGTTACACCGTTGTTGATGGTTTCGTCGTCGGGGTGCGCGTGCACCAGCAGCAGCCGGCGCTCAGCAAGCTCAACCATGCCGAAAGCCTACGTCGGCCCGCGGACAGTTTCCGGCGCCCGGTCGCTCAGCCGAACCGGCGGACCAGCAGGCAGCCCGCCTGGAACCGCGACTTCGCGCCCAGGCCCTTGATCAGCGCGCTGATCTCCGCGCGCACCGTGCGCAGCGAGAGCCCGAGCTCGCGGGCGATCGCCGCGTCCTTGGCGCCGGTCGACATCATCCGGCCGATCGCCACCTGGCGGCTGGTCAGCTCCCGGACCGCGGCCGGGTGCCGCCGGTGCGAACCGAGCTCGTACACCTCGCAGACCACCTCCGGCGCGCCATCAGCCTCATACATGGCCTCTCTCCGCACCGCTGGAACTGCCGGGTACACCGACATACGCACTCCTCCCCAAGAGTCAGGCAAGGATTCTCGTTCGGCGACCGGATCGCTCACCAGGTACAACCCATACAAACGACCCATACAGTTCCGCAGCGTGAGCGAATGGCGGCGATGGGCAGTGTGACTTCTGCCACTCAGAGCCGGGCCCGGAGCTCCCGGACGAAGGGCCGATCGGGGACCAGCCAGCCCGCCTCGTCCAGCTCGGCGGCGGCGAACCACCGCAGCTCAGAGTGTTCCCGCAGGACCGGGTCGCCCGAAACCACTGACGCGAGATAGACGTGCAGCTGATACTCGGACGAGATGTTCACCGCCGGCCCGAGCGACTCCCCGACCTTGATCTCCAGGTCCAGTTCCTCACGGATCTCCCGGACGGCGGCCTGTTCGTCGGTCTCCCCCGGCTCCACCTTCCCGCCCGGGAACTCCCACCCGCCCTCAGGCCCAGGACGGTACGCCGCGAGCACCCGCCCGTCCTCTGTTACTGCCACTCCCACAACGGTCTTCACGTCGCGACTCTGCCAGAAACTGTCCACGGCATGCGGCACGATGCTGTCATGCCCTTGCAGAACAGGGTTCTGCCCACCCAG
Source organism: Kribbella sp. (assembly GCF_035655035.1). Lineage (GTDB taxonomy): Bacteria > Actinomycetota > Actinomycetes > Propionibacteriales > Kribbellaceae > Kribbella. Next base: position 5,286 of record NZ_DASRVN010000064.1, read on the forward strand.
GAGATCGTGGCCGACGCCGGCCGCGGGTTGCTGATGGGCAACCGCGGCAGCATCCACCGTCCCGACCGGACGCTCGGCACGACCCGCTGGCGCTCGAAGGCGTGGATCTGCTGCGTCCTTGACTGGAAGGGGATCCGGCGCGACCCGATGCCGCCGGGGCGGTGGACCGCACTGTTCTTCTTCGACGAGGCCGTCGCGCTGGCGGCCGGGCACCGGCCTTGCCATTACTGCAGACGCAGGGATTTCTTGCTGTACGCCGGAGCCTGGGCCGCCGCCAACTCCCTGGCCGAGCGCCCGAGGGCGGCCGAGCTGGACGCCGTACTGCACCATCAGCGGGTCGAAGGACGGACCCGGCGGCAACGGACCACCATCCAGAACCTCTCCGAACTACCCGACGGGGCGATGGTGCGGTTCGACGGGGCGCCGGCGTTGGTGCTCGGCGGCCGGGTGTTGCCGTGGGCATGGGACGGGTACGGCGCTCCGCTCGCACCGGCCGGGCTTGATCAAGTCGAGACGCTGACGCCACCGGCGAATCTTCTTGTGTTGCAGGGCGGATTCGCTCCATTACTCCACCCGACGGCGGGTCGCAACTGAGGTAAGCCTAACTGGAAACACGCCGTACCGAGGGGTCTTCCGTTGGGCGCTCGGCAGGGGCAAAGTGTGCCCATACTGACAGCTACACAACCATTACTGGAGTCGGCATGAGCGCTGAATTCAATGCGGGGTCAGGCGAGGTTGCCGCAGTCGCCCGCGCGCTCGAAGGGCTGCACGCCGCCGTCGGCCGGCTGAGCCAGGAGTACGGTGACACCCTCGGCATCCGCCGCCTGGTGTCCGATGTGGCCCGGCTGAGCGACGATCTCGCAGAGCTCGGCCCGCCCGACCCCAGGCACACGCCCGGACCAGTTCCGGAGGAACTCGAGGAGATTCCCGACGTGGAGTATGACGCGTCCATGTGGACCGACGCGGAGCACGAAGGCTTCGGCGCACCGGACAGGCACGCCCCCTGATGACTACCGGAGTAAGCGCACCGGGCCGCGCTCAAGTAGGCCTCAAGACCGCAAGATCGGACAAGTGGTGGCTCGCGCCGTTGCGCATCGGCGTGATCCTGCTGTTCTTCATCGTCTACGCGACGGTCCGGATCTTCATGAACAAGTGGTACTGGGTCGACGCGTACCACTACCTCACCCCGCTGTACTCGCCGTGTGTGACCAGCAGCTGTGTCCAGGGCTCGAGCCATCTCGGCACCTGGTTCGGCAACTTCCCGCGCTTCCTGCCGTTCAGCCTGATCACGTTCGTGGTCCTGGCCGGCTTCCGCGGGACCTGCTACTACTACCGCAAGGCGGGCTACCGGTCGCTGTTCTTCGCGCCGGCCGCGTGCGCGGTGCCCGAGCCGCACAAGCAGTACACCGGTGAGCGGAAGTTCCCGCTGATCGCGCTGAACCTGCACCGCTACTTCTTCTACGGTGCGCTGCTGTTCGGCCTGCTGAACATCTACGACGGCGTCCAGGCCTTCCACGGCAAGGGCGGCGGCTTCGGCTTCGGCCTCGGCACGCTGATCATCTGGATCAACCTGGTCTGCCTGTGGCTGTACACGCTGTCCTGCCACGCCTGCCGGCACATCGTCGGCGGCCGCCTGAAGAACTTCTCCAAGCACCCGATGCGCTACCGGTACTGGACCTTCGTGTCCAAGCTGAACCCGAGGCACGGCACCTTCGCGATGATCTCGCTGTTCACCGTGATCCTGACCGACTTCTACATCATGGCGGTCTCCGCCGGATGGTTCTCCGACCTGCGCTTCATCAATTGAGGATTCATGACTGAGCTGGAACGACACTCGTACGACGTCGTCGTGATCGGGGCCGGCGGCGCCGGTCTGCGGGCGGCGATCGAGGCCCGTGAGCAGGGCAAGAAGACCGCGATCATCTGCAAGTCGCTGTTCGGCAAGGCGCACACGGTGATGGCCGAGGGTGGTTGCGCGGCCGCGATGGGCAACGCGAACTCCAACGACAACTGGCAGACCCACTACCGCGACACCATGCGCGGCGGGAAGTTCCTGAACAACTGGCGGATGGCCGAGCTGCACGCCCAGGAGGCCCCGGACCGGGTCTGGGAGCTGGAGACGTACGGCGCGCTGTTCGACCGGACGCCGGACGGCAAGATCAGCCAGCGGAACTTCGGCGGCCACACGTACCCGCGGCTCGCGCACGTCGGCGACCGCACCGGCCTGGAACTGATCCGCACCCTGCAGCAGAAGATCGTCTCGCTGCAGCAGGAGGACTTCGCGGCCACCGGCGACTACGAGGCCAACCTCAAGGTGTACGCCGAGTGCACGATCACCGAGCTCATGAAGGACGGCGACGCGATCTCCGGCGCCTTCGGGTACTGGCGGGAGTCCGGGCGGTTCATCCTGTTCGAGGCGCCGGCCGTCGTACTGGCGACCGGTGGCGTCGGCAAGTCCTTCAAGGTCACCTCGAACTCCTGGGAGTACACCGGTGACGGGCACGCGCTGGCGATGCGGGCCGGCGCGACGCTGATCAACATGGAGTTCATCCAGTTCCACCCGACCGGCATGGTCTGGCCGCCGTCGGTGAAGGGCATCCTGGTCACCGAGTCGGTCCGCGGCGACGGCGGCGTACTGAAGAACTCCGAGGGCAAGCGGTTCATGTTCGAGTACGTGCCGGACGTGTTCCGGGCGCAGTACGCGGACACCGAGGAAGAGGCCGACCGCTGGTACAAGGACGCCGACAACAACCGGCGCCCACCGGAGTTGCTGCCCCGCGACGAGGTCGCCCGGGCGATCAACTCCGAGGTGAAGGCCGGCCGCGGTACGCCGCACGGTGGGGTGTTCCTGGACGTGTCGACCCGGCTCCCCGCCGAGGAGATCACCCGGCGGCTGCCGTCGATGCACCACCAGTTCAAGGAACTGGCCGACGTCGACATCACCAAGGAGCCGATGGAGGTCGGCCCGACCTGTCACTACGTGATGGGTGGCGTCGAGGTCGACCCGGACACCGCGTCCTCGAAGGTGCCCGGCCTGTTCGCGGCCGGTGAGGTGGCCGGCGGGATGCACGGCTCGAACCGGCTCGGCGGCAACTCGCTGTCCGACCTGCTGGTCTTCGGGCGGCGCGCGGGCCTCGGCGCGGCGACGTACGTCGACTCGTTGCCGGCGCGGCCGAAGATCGCCGAGGCGGACGTGGACGCGGCCGCCGCGGAGGCGCTGGCGCCGTTCGAGCTGGAGGGTGGCGAGAACCCGTACACCATCCACCAGGAACTCCAGCAGTCGATGAACGACCTGGTCGGCATCATCCGCAAGGAAGCCGAGATGGAGCAGGCGCTCGGCCGGCTGGCCGAGTTCCGGAGCCGGATCGCGAAGATGACGGTCGAGGGTCACCGGCAGTTCAACCCCGGCTGGCACCTGGCGCTCGACCTGCGGAACATGCTCACGGTGTCCGAGTGCGTCGCGGGCGCGGCGCTGCTGCGGCAGGAGTCGCGCGGCGGTCACACCCGCGACGACTTCCCGGTGATGAACGCCGAGTGGCGCAAGAAGCTGCTGGTCTGCGCGCTCGACGCCGACGGCTCGGTGAACGTCACCGAGGAGCAGCAGATCCCGATGCGCGAGGACCTGCTGGAGCTGTTCGAGGTCGACGAGCTTTCGAAGTACCTGACAGACGAGGAGCTGCCGGCCAGATGAGCTATCAAGGGAAATTCCGCGTCTGGCGCGGGGACTCCGACGGCGGCGAGCTGAAGGACTACGAGGTCGAGGTGAACGAGGGCGAGGTCGTCCTCGACGTCATCCACCGGCTGCAGGCCACCCAGGCGCCGGACATGGCGGTCCGGTGGAACTGCAAGGCCGGCAAGTGCGGCTCCTGCAGCGCCGAGATCAACGGCATGCCGAAGCTGATGTGCATGTGCCGGATGAACACGTTCGAGGAGGACGAGGTCGTCACGGTCACGCCGATGCGTACCTTCCCGGTGATCCGGGACCTGGTCACCGACGTCTCGTACAACTACCAGAAGGCCCGCGAGGTACCGGCCTTCAAGCCGCCGGCGGACCTGAAGCCCGGCGAGTACCGGATGCAGCAGCAGGACGTGGAGCGCTCGCAGGAGTTCCGCAAGTGCATCGAGTGCTTCCTGTGCCAGAACACCTGCCACGTGATCCGGGACCACGAGGAGAACAAGGAGAACTTCTCCGGTCCGCGGTTCCTGATGCGGATCGCCGAGCTGGACATGCACCCG
>NZ_DASRVN010000065.1:0-2093 GCF_035655035.1 Kribbella sp.
CGCCATCGCCGCCCACACGCCCTCGAAGCGCCGCAACTGCTCGTCGGAGGCGACCGACGCGATCGCCGAGTTCCCGAGGCCCTGGCGCGGCATCGACAGCAGCAGCCCGACGTCGCCCCAGCACATCTCCATGATCGACAGGACGGACGACAGGTTCGACCCGTTCACCACTCCGTCCTCCGAAGCTGCGGTACGCCGTACCCCGGACGCGCCCGCGCCGGAACCGGTGCCTGAGGCCCCTAATCCGTCGACCATCGCGGCCAGCATGTCCAGCTCGACCGGGTACTCGTGCTCGGCCAGGTCGTAGCGGCGCGAGTTCGGCCTCAGCATCTCGGCCGCGACCTGGTGCGCCTGGTTGACGAACGCCTTGAACTTGCGAGGGGTCTCGAGGTTGATCATCAGACCAGCACCGCGCCTTCCATGATGCCGATGGCCCGCAGGTCGCGGTACCAGCGTTCGACCGGGTGCTCCTTGACGAACCCGTGCCCGCCGAGCAGCTGTACGCCGTCCGTACCGATCTGCATGCCCTTCTCCGCACAGAGGTGCCGCGCCAGCGCCACCTCCCGGTCGTACGAAAGCCCTTGCGCAGCACGCGATCCGGCCCGGTACGTGACCAGCTTCATGCCCTCGAGCTCGATCCCGATGTTCGCCACCATGAACGCCACCGACTGCCGATGGCTGATCGGTTCTCCGAAGGCCTCGCGCGAGTTCACGTACGGCGTCACGTAGTCGAGCACGGCCCGCGCCGTACCCAAGGCCAGCGCGCACCACCCGAGCCGCGACAGCCGGACGCACTCCGCATAGTCCTCGACCGACCCCAACGGCACCGCCGGTACGTCGGTCAGAATCACCCGGCTGAGCGACGCCGCACGGAGGCCCATCGACGGCTCGGCATCGATCGTCACGCCCGGATGGTCCGGCTCGACCACGAACAGCCGCGGCCCGGCGTCGGTCTGCGCGCCGATCACGAACAGCTCCGCCTCCGCGGCCCGCGGCACCAGCGACTTGATGCCGTTCAGAAGCCCGCCGGTGTACCGGGTGCGCAACTCGAACGGGTCGAACAGCACGCGCGGCTCCAGCAACGCCAACGCGGCCGCCGGTACCGACGAACCAGTGAAGGACGGGAGGTACGTCGCCTGCTGCGTCTCGTCGCCCCACAGCGAGATCGCCGTACTGACCGCGGACGGCGCCAGGCACGCGACGGCCTGGCCCATGTCGCCGTGCGCGAGCGCCTCGGCCACCAGTACGCCGGTCATCGTGGAGCGCTCGGTGACGATGCCGCCGAGCTCCTCCGGTACCTCGATCAGGCTCAGCCCGAGCTCGGCGGACGAGTCCAGGATCTTCGCGTCCGTCGTACACGCGGTGTCGGCCGCGGCGGCAGCGGGCCGCAGTACGTCGGCGGCGAACTCGCGGACGACCTCGACCATCAACTGCTGGTCCTCGGTCGGCGTCAGGTCGAACCGGCCGGTCCCGTAGGCCGCGGGCAGCCGCGACGGGGCCGCCAGCTTCGAGACCGCGGTGAACCGGCGGGACAGCGCGCCGGCCGTCCGGAATCCGGTCTTGGTAGCCTCGAACACCGCTCGCTCGGCCGGTTTCCGCAGCCCGAGCCGGTCGATCGCCCGCCACTGGGCCAGCCGGTTCAGCAGCGCGACGCCGACTCCGATCGCGTCCCGCCGGGTCCTTCCCTGAACGCTCATGGCGCTACTGTAAACCGAAGTTACAACTCAGGTCACGTCCCAGGTTGATAATCTGACCGCCGGCGAAAGGAGCTGCGGGTGGCGGTCAGCATGTCCGACGTGGCGCGGCACGCGGGCGTCTCGCAGCGCACCGTCTCGAACGTGGTGAACAACTACGTGCACGTCTCCCCCGCGACCCGGGCCCGCGTCCAGGCCAGCCTCGATGCGCTCGGCTACCGCCCGAACACCGCCGCCCGACGACTGCGCACCGGCCGCACCGGCACCGTCACGCTGGCCGTCCCGAGCTTTCGCGAGCGGTACTTCGCCGACCTCGCCGAGGCGGTCGTCGGCGCCGCCCGGGACCGCGGGACGACGGTCCTCGTCGAGACCACCGGCGGTCACCGGGACGCCGAGCTC
>NZ_DASRVN010000066.1:0-17171 GCF_035655035.1 Kribbella sp.
GGTACGGCCCGAGCCCTTCTGTGGTGGGCATCTCGCCGCGCCGGATCAACGACAGCAGCGCCTCGGTGAACGGGCGGAAGGCAACCATCGTGCCGATCGCACCGACCCGGCCGCGCAGCATCGCCATACCGGTGTCGAGAGACTGGGTGGTGGCCGTGGCGGCCAGCCGGCTCTTCCCGATTCCGGGCTCGCCCACGAGGAAGATCGCACCACCGTGACCGCCGCGGGCTTCGGCCAGCAGGCGGTGAAGGCTCTCGATCTCGCGGTCCCTGCCGACCACCGTAGGCGAACGGGTCTGCATGATTGCCAACCTTAACGAGGAATTGCTTTCGCCGCAGACAGCTCGACCGAGGGCCGGCCCCCGCCGGCCCTCGGTCAAACGTTCGCTGGTGTCCGCTGGTGGCTCAGCCGCCGCACACCCAGGGCAGGCAGCTGGGAGTCATGACGGCAACCGCCATGCTGCTGATGCCGACGACGCCGGCCAGGGCCATCGCCCATGAGCCGACCTTGCGCAACGTCGGCAGCGGATCGGTGTGGTCCGGCGTCGTGTGCTGCTCGTTTGCCGGAGTTTCGTGCTGAACATCGTGGTGCTGGGCGGTCATGCTGTAACCCCTTGTCACACAGTGGGTCCCGGTGCTGTGCCGGACCGTGACCCGGCGGTTGGTTGGAGCAGCAGCACGGACGGAACCCGCTCGGGGAACGCAAGACGGAGCAGCCCGTACCCGATCCCTGCCAGACCGGTCAGCAGGCCTGGAGACGGTACGTTGCTTGGTGTTCCGCACTGCGGTCCGTACTGCTGTACTGCCGCGAGCACCAGCCCGGCACGACGTCGTCGTGCCGCCTCTGTGGCCGGATACTCACGTTCGGCGAGCCACAGCAGTGACTCCACCGCGCCGAGCTCGCCGTGGCACAGACTCAGGTCGGCGAGCACCGGACGTTCGGTTGCGGCCCTCAGATAGGCGTCGAGGTCCGCGGGGACGCCGGCGGAGGCCCTGGCCAGGGTGGTGCCGGCATCTCCCCGGCACCACCCGTGGCCGGCTGGACCGTTCCGGCGGTCCAGATCGGTTGCCACGCGCGCAGCATCGACGTACCGGTCGCCGGGTACGCCGTACTGGCCGAGCGCCCACGCGATCCCCTGGTAGCCACGAGCGAAGCCATGGTCCGCTGCTACTCGGCCATGGAGGCCGCTCTCTACTGTGGCGACCAGGTGGTCGGCGTAACGCTCGGCCAGCCGGCCGGCGGCCGGAAAGCCTTGTACTGCTTGCATCGCGGCCAGCCCGCCCGCCGCGCCTTCGGCGTACGACGGGAAGTCTGTGAGGTCCGGCACGAGTCGTTCGCTGAGTTCCAGGGACGACTCGAGCCAGGTGGTGAGATCAGTGTCTGCAAGGAGTCCGGACAGACGGTGCAGGCCGTAGCTGATGCCGCCGAGCCCGTGGAATCCGGGCCCGACGAGGTTCGCGGACTCCGGGTCCTCGGCCAGGGCCTCGAGCAGTCGGGGGATCGGCCGGATCGCGTCGCGGGCCAGGTCGCAGTACATCTGCGCGCCGGTCAGTACGCCGATCTGGGCGAGGAACAGCGCCGTACCGGTGTAGCCGTTGGGCAGGCCGGCACCCATCTGACGGACGGACCAATGGTCGTCGTCGAGCAGTTCGAGGCCGAGCCAGTTGGCCGCGCCGCCGGGTTCGCTGACGACCTGCGCCACGATCTCGTCGGCGATGTCCGCGGCCGCCGCCAGGATCTGTTCGGGGTCCGCCTCGCTCGTTCCTACGTGCGGCCGGACCGCCGTACCGGCGTGCGTGATCGGCTCCGGCCGGGTCGCGAGCGACGCGGAGATCAGCCACGCCTGCCGGTGCTCGTCGATGTCGCCGAGGTTCGCGACCTTGGCCCGGACCGCGGCCAGGCCGTCGACGGCCAGGACGTCGGCGATCCGGGTGCCGTCGGAGGACCAGATGTCCCGGCTGTCGGGGCGCGCGGTGAACAGCGGTACGTCACCGGCCCACAGGTCGGCCAGCTCGTACGGGACGAACGCGTACAGCGACTCGTCCGCGTCCCAGAGCAGGTCCAGCAGCTGGCTCCGGCCGGCCGCATCCCGCAGTACGTCCGGATGCGTCGACTCGTCCAGCAGGCTTGTGTACAGAGTCGTTGCCCGCGGCACGAACCGGAGCTGGTCGACTGCGCACTGCGCCAGCAGCCCGTCCGGTCGCAGGAACTCGTCACGGTGCCGGGCAATCGCCTCATACGCGGTCCGGAACCCTGTGAGTACAGCTGTTTCGTGCTCCTGCGGCTCTACTACTGCTCCGTCGAGCAACGGCCGGTTGGCGGCGCGCGCCGTACGGTCGGGACGTCGTACCAGATGCATAGAGTCCAGACCGGCATCCTCCCAGTCGACCACGCTCCTCCATGCCGTCGCTCCGTCGTCACCGCCGAGCCCGGACACGTCGGCGACACCGTTCTCACCCGGCACGAGCAGCGGCAGCAGCGCAGTGCGGTACACCGACTCCAACAGTGCTCGGTACGCCGGGTCGTGGGTTGCTGGGGTTGCCGGTACGTGTGTTGGGTGGAAGAGCGTCTCGACATCCACCAGCACCGGCTGGTCGCCTGCGGCGATCAGGTTCTGGAAGTGCATGTCGGTGCCGTCCAGCACGTACAGCAGCGCCAGCAGAGCGCCCTGGCGGTGGTAGAACCGCCGTACACCGGCAAGGTCCGCACAGGGCTCGTGTACGACGAACTCCAGCCAGCCGTAGCCGTCGCGGGGGAGCAGACGAACCGTGCGGATGCCTAGTGCGGTCCTCGCGTTCAGCCAGTCGACGAACGTGTTGAAGTGCCGGTGCAGCGCGAGCGGCCGGGGCTTGTAGACGAGCCGTTGCCCGTTCTCGAACGTCAGGATCGCCGTACACCGCCCGCCCTGGTGGGCATCGCCGGCCGGCTCGATCGCGGTCAGCGCGCCGGGGTCCCGGCCGTCCAGCAGCCCGGTAACGAGTGACGCACGGTCCTCGGCGAGTCGTGCCAGCAGCTCGAGGTGCCCCTCGACACCCTGTCGGCACGACTCGCCCAGGACCCGGGCCAGTACCGGATACGTGGCCAGGAACTCCGCCAGCTCACTCCCTCCGACAAGCCGGCGGGTGAAGTCCAGGAAGCGGGCAGCGGACGTGTCCCCGGCCAGCTCGCCACGGTCGCGGGCCCTGGCGAGCTCGAGGACCAGTGTGCGTGCGGCCAGTTTCACCAGCCGCAGGCCGAGCCGCTGCAGGAACGCCTCGGCCAGGACACCACGGTGGCCCGCGGCGGCCAGGTCCTGACGGGCGGAGTCCAGCAGCGGCTCCAGGCAACGCATGAGCGCCTGCCGCCAGTCCGTGCCGGACCCACCCGCTGCAACGGTCGCCCCACCTGACGTGCGGCCGCCGTTGACACCGGTCCCTGCAGGGTCTCGACCGGCGACAGGCGCGCTCGGTGGGAGGGAGGTACTGCGTTCCACGTACTCGGCCCAGGCCGGTGCGGACTGTGTCAGTGCATAGCTCAGCTCCTGCGGCCGCAGGCCCGCCGACCACCAGGTCTTACAGCTGTCGGTCCTGGTGGGCCGGGTGGTCGCGGAGTCGAGCACGCGCTCAGGCTGTCATCGCGGGCAGGGGCGGGGCATGGGGGATCAGCACCCATATTTAGCCCGGTGAGCAGCCCTCAACTTTGGGGGACGACTCCCCATGTGCGAGCCGAACCCGCGCTGTCACTGTGGGTGGGTGCTCACCCCTGTCGCTCCTGGACTGCCTGTTTCGGCTCACTCTGTGCTGGACGTCGTACCGCAGCTGCCCGGTCAGTCGGCTGCGGCCGCGCTCCGGGAGACCGCGGAGGTGGCACTGACTGCCGACAACCTCGGATACCGTCGATTCTGGCTCGACGAACAGCACGGTGTCCGAGGTGTCGGTGGCGCAGCACCGGCAGTGATCGCGGCAGTGCTGGCCGCGCGCACCGACCGGATCCGGCTGGGCGCCGGCGGACTCCCACTGACCAACCACCAGCCGCTCGTCGTCGCCGAACAGTTCGCCGCGCTCGCTGCGGCGTACCCGAGCCGGATCGACCTCGGAGTGGCCGAGCAGTGCAGCATGCCGAGCGGTACGGACGTGGCCGGGGCCCGCGACTCGTTCCCGCAGCGGCTGGACGAGCTGTGTGGGTTCTTGCAGGACGTACGGCTCGCTCTTGCCGGTCTACCGCCGCCTGTCTTCGTACTGGCCGACCACCCGGGTACTGCGGCGGCTGCTGCCGTCCGGGGGCTGCCTGTCTTCGTAGCGCACCACCGTGCGGCTGCGGTGACGGCTGCCACGGTGGCGGCGTACAGGGAGCACTTCGAGCCGACTGGGCGGCCGTACCTGGCTGTCACGGTCGGTGTGGTCGCGGCGGACACCGATGAGGAGGCGTTGACGCGGTTCACGGAGTACGTCCGAGTGAGCTCGCGGTTGGCGGCGGCTGGACCACAGGCGACCTCAGCCGAGCTGAAGGTGTTGCTGGAGTCACCGCTGACCGGACGCGAGCAAGGCCTGGCCGAACGGTTGCTGGACGACCCGGGGCACGTTGTCGGGTCTCGTGCGACTGTGGCGGGTCAGCTGGGCACGATGGTTGCCGAGACCGCCGCAGACGAGGTGATGCTCGTCCCGTTGGCCTTCGACGGACTGATCCGGTCAGCAATCCTCCGCACTGTCGCAGCCAGCCTGACCAGGGTCGTCCGTACGCCCGCGCAACAGACCTCCCCACTGATTGCCACCGCCTAGTCTGGGTACTGCCCACTAGTCGAAAGGCAGGCCATGTCAGGAGAGCGGGAAGTCGTCGAAGGGTGTCCGACCGAGCTGTTCATCGGCGGGAAGTGGGTGGCGGCCGGTAAGACGTTCGCCGTCGAGGACCCGGCTACCGGCGCGACCCTCTGCGAGGTGGCCGACGCGAGCCCGGCGGACGGTAAGGCAGCGCTGGACGCGGCGGTCGCCGCACAGGAGGACTGGGCCGCGACGCCACCGCGGGAGCGTGGCGAGATCCTCCGCCGTACCTATGAGCTGATGACCGCACAGGCCGACGACCTGGCGTTGCTGATGACGCTGGAGATGGGCAAGCCGGTCGCCGAGTCGAAGGGCGAGATCGCCTACGCGGCCGACTTCTTCCGCTGGTTCGCCGAGGAAGCGGTCCGGATCGACGGCGGGTACCAGATCGCCCCGAACGGCGCGAGCCGCTTCCTCGTGATGCGTCAGCCGGTCGGGCCGTGCCTGCTGATCACGCCGTGGAACTTCCCGGCCGCGATGGGCGCCCGCAAGATCGGCCCGGCGGTCGCGGCCGGCTGCACGATGGTGATCAAGCCCGCCGCGCAGACACCGCTGTCGATGCTCAAGCTGGCCGAACTGATGACTGAAGCCGGTCTCCCGGCAGGCGTGCTGAACGTCGTCACCACGCAGGACGCCGGCGGTGTGATGGAGCCGCTGATCCGCGGCGGCCGCGCCCGCAAACTGTCCTTCACCGGCTCCACCCCGGTCGGCCGGAAACTGCTCGAACAGGCCGCCGGCCAGGTGCTGCGGACCAGCATGGAGCTCGGCGGCAACGCGCCGCTACTGGTGTTCGAGGACGCCGACCTGGACAAGGCGGTCGACGGCGCGATGCTGGCCAAGATGCGCAACGGCGGCGAGGCCTGTACGGCGGCCAACCGGATCTACGTGCAGTCCTCGGTGATCGAGTCGTTCGCGTCGAAGCTGACCGCGCGCATGTCCGCCCTGAAGGTCGGCCGCGGCACCCAGCCCGGCGTCGACGTCGGCCCACTGATCGACGCCAAACAACGCGACAAGGTCGCCGACCTGGTCGCCGACGCGATCGCCCAGGGCGCCCGGACCCTCACCGGCGGAGCAGTTGCCGCCGGCAACGGCTACTTCTACCAGCCGACCGTCCTGGCCGACGTCCCCGAAACCGCCCGCCTCCAAAAAGAAGAAATCTTCGGCCCCGTAGCCCCCCTCACCCCCTTCGAAACCGAGGCCGACGCCATCCGAATGGCCAACAACACCGAGTACGGCCTGGTCTCCTACCTCTTCACCACCGACCTCAGCCGAGCCCTCCGAGTCTCCGAACGCCTCGAATCCGGCATGGTCGGCCTCAACCAAGGCATCGTCTCCAACCCGGCCGCCCCCTTCGGCGGCGTAAAACAATCCGGCCTCGGCCGCGAAGGCGGCACCGTCGGCATCGACGAATACCTCGAGGTCAAGTACGTCGCGGTCAACGTCGACTGACGAGTTGGGTGACGGTGACGAGTTCGTAGCCGCGGGAGCGGAGTTCGCGGACTATGGGGCCTACGGCTTGGGTGGTGTAGGGGGCGTTGTCGCCGCCGTGCATGTGGAGGACGACTATTGAGCCGTTCTGGACGTGGTCGAGGACCTGTTTGATGATTGGTTGGGGGGACTTGGCGAAGCCGTCGGCGCCGGGGACGTCCAGGCCTACGGCTGTTACGCCTGCCGGGGCCAGTTCGTGGAGGGCGGTGGTGTCGTAGCAGCCGCCGGGGAAGCGGAACCATCTGGTCGCGTTGGGGTCCAGTTTGTCCAGCTCCACGATGGCTCGGCGTACGTCGGTGAGCATCTGGTCGGCTGGGACTGTGCCAAGGGTGTAGCAGGGCTTGGTGAAGCCGCGGTGGTCGTAGGTGTGGGTGCCCAGTTCGAACAGTGGGTCCTTGGCGAGCTCGCGTGTCACCTGTGGGTACTGCTCCATCCACATGCCTGTGAGGAACAGGGTGGCCGGTACGTGTAGTGCACGCAGCTCCTGGATCAGGGCTGCGTTGTAGTACGACTTGACTTTGCCTGAGACCAGGCGCCTTCGCATGAGGGCTGTCAGGTCGGCGTCGAACGTCAACGCGATCTGCTTCTTGTTGCGTGGCCCATGGTCGAGCACGGGCATCGCCTGGGCGTTGTTGGAGGTGCCTGGCTTTACCTGTACCGGTGCCAGCGTCGGTCGTAGCGGTTTGGTCGTACGGACCGGCTCAACGGGTGCACGGGTCTGTGGCGGCGCGCCAGTCGGCTGGTTGGCGTCGCTGCACGCGACAAGTGTCATTAGCAGGGCACTGATCGCAACACGCTTCCCCCAGGTCACCCGCTCACTCTACGGTGAGCGTGAGCCGCTGGATGCCCCAGTTGTCCGCGTCCGGTCCGGGCGGGAACCACACGTCGACGATGTCGTCCTTGATCCAGCTGCCGATGTCAGCGGCGTAGCAGTGCCCGTAACCGGGTACGTACAGCCGTGTGCCCCACGGGATGTTCCGGGCGTCCACCGCACAGATCCCGGTGCCGGCGTTGTACCCGAGAGCCGTCTGGGCGACGTCGTTGTACGCCGACACGCGGTAGGTCAGCGTCGTACCAGCAGGCAGCCGGTACGCCGTCAGGTGGTTCGAGGAGTCCAGCCGGTACGACGTACTGATCTGGCCGATCGACGACGCGGCCGTGTCCTCGGAAGACATCGCGTACACCTGGTAGTGCGCGCCGTCGCACGGGCTCGCGTCCGTGACCTGCAGTGTCGGTTGACCCCAGTCGCTGATCCACTGCAGCGCCTGCCCGTTCCGGAACGCCCGGTACGCCTTCGCGCCCGGGACCCGGTCGAACGTGAACGTGACCTTCCCGTCCGTACCGAGACCACCCTGCACACCACCAGGTGCCGGTAGTCGGCCAGTGACGTCGTACGGCGGTGCCGTGGTTCCGTTGCCGTGACCGCCGGACACGGGACGGTCGGGGATCGGGCCTGCGTAGAAGTGCTGACAAGCCGGCAGAGCGGCAGTCGGAGCTGTGAGAAGCGAGTAGCGGTCCTGCCGCACCTTTAGTCAAGGTCTCGACGTAAATCAGTTCACCAGGTCGTTCGCCGAGCGCAGCACCGGTACGGCGACCTGGTCGGGGGCGCTCGCGTTGGTGACGTGGAACGTGTGGGTCTCGCCCGCGGACAGCGTCACGAGGCACGAGTCCACCCGCGCCGCCGCGTCCAGCCGGTCCGGGAACAGCGCCAGGTCCTTCGCCAGCGCGGTCGCGGTCACCGTGACGTCGTACCCGTCCTCGGTCGCCGCGACCGTGGCCGTGTACGCGTCGGCCGCCAGCTGTAGCTCGGTGTCCTCGACGAAGTAGGAGTACGCCGTGACCCCGTCGGCCGTCCGCACCTCGAGGTACTCCTCGGACGGCGTGCCGGCAACGGCAACGGACTCCCCGAGATCGTGGACGAACGCCGATCGGGCCGCGACCTCGAGCGTGAAGGTCTCCTGTGTCAGTACGTGGTCGTGCAAGGTCGAGCGCCGGTTGACGGTGACCACGGTCGTCCAGGCCGTGTCGGTGTCGTTGTGTGCGGCAACTACTAGTGCATTGTCCCGAGGCTGCACGGTGAGCAGGCGATCGGCGTACACGCGCTTCAATGCGTACCACAACGGCTTGCGGATCCCGTGCCCGTCGACGGCGGCCCACGAGACGACCGGCCAGTTGTCGTTCAGCTGCCACACGACCGCGCCGGTGTTGAGCGGGAACAGCGACCGGAAGTGCTCGATGCCATAGGCAACCGCACGCGCCTGGTTCAGCTGCGTCGTCCAGTGCCAGTCGTCGATGTTCTTCCACACCGGCAGGTGGTCACCGACGCCGCGTTCCAGTTTGAGGTTGCCTTCAAACGCTTTCTGGTGGACGAGCATCTGCGAACCGTACGGATCCAGCGGGGTGTCGTGCACCACCGACGTCAGCGTCGACCAGGCCGGCGGCCCCTGGAAACCGAATTCGGAAACGAACCGCGGCTTGTACTTCCGATACGTCGTGTAGTCCACCTGGTTCCACACGTCCCAGATGTGCATCGTCCCGTGCCGGTCGTCGTTCGGGTGGATGAACTGGTCGAACGAGTACGGGCTACCGGCCGAGTACGGCGTCCGCGGGTCGAGCTCGGCCACCACGCGCGGCAGCAGGTCCAGGTAGTACCCGGCGCCCCACGGCTTACCCGCCAGCGGGACCCGCCAGCTCCACTCGACGTACCCCCAGATGTTCTCGTTGTTTCCGTTCCACACCGCGAGGCTGGCGTGCTTGCTCAGCCGGGTAACGGCCTCCCGCGCCTCGGCCTCGACCTCGCTCCACAGCGGTTCCTCCTCGGAGTACGCCGCACACGCGAACAGGAAGTCCTGCCAGACCAGGATTCCGAGCTCGTCGCAGACGTCGTAGAAGTCCTCGCTCTCGTAGATCCCACCGCCCCAGACGCGCAGCAGGTTCATGCCCGCGTCCACCGCGTCCTCGATCGAGCTGCGGTACGTCGAGGCGTCCAGCCGGGTGACGAAAGCGCTGTCCGGGATCCAGTTCGCGCCACGGACGTAGACCGGCTTGCCGTTCACGGACAGCACGAACGGGGTCCCGTCGTTGTCCGGGGCAACGTTCAGGGTGATGTTCCGGAAGCCGACCCGGCCATGCCAGTCGTCGTCCTCGTTCACCGTCACGGTCACGTCGTACAGCGGCTGCTCGCCGTACCCGCGCGGCCACCACAGGTCCACCTCGGGGACCGTGTTGGTGACGACGACGGTGTCCCACCCGGGCTTGACGCTCGCCGACTGCGTCGTCCCGCCGACCTCTACGGTCACCGTGGCGTACGAGGCGGCGGTGTCGGTCCAGACCAGCGAGACGTGCGTGTTCAGTACGCCGTCAGCGCTTGCGAGCGGGCGGACCGAGGAGATCCGGACCCCGGACCAGGACTCGATCCGGATCGGCCGCCAGACGCCCGCGGTCGCGACGTCCGGTCCCCAGTCCCAGCCGAAGTTCGACGCCATCTTGCGCAGCTCGTTGTACGGGTGCAGGTTGGTGTGCGGCCAGCTGCCGACCTTCGCGCGCTCCGCCTCGGCCGCGGTCACCGGCCCGTCGAACTCGATCACCAGCTCGTTGTCTCCGGCAACCAGTACGCCGGTGACGTCGAACCGGTACGACCGGTGCTGGTTCGCCGTCCGGCCGAGTTCCTGGCCGTTCAGTGTGACGGTCGCGACCGTGTCCAGCCCCTCGGCGACCAGCTCCTGCCGGTCGTTGCCGTCGGCGACCCAGTGGAATCTACTCGTGTAGCTCCAGCGGGTACGGCCGATCCAGTGCAGCTTCGACTCGTTGTCGCCGTCGAACGGGTCCGGGATCTCGCCGGCCGCGAGCAGGTCGGTGTGCACCTCACCGGGCACGGTGGCGGCCACCGCGCGGCCGATCAGGCCGTCGGGGGCCGGGCCCTCGACGGCTTGCACGGTCCAGTCGGCACCGCCGTCGGTGGTCAGGTCGAGGGTCTTCAGTGATGTCACAGTGAGGCTCCAGAGGTGAACCGGTTTAGTAGAAACGGACCGCTCCCCATCACAAGAGGGGAGCGGTCGACGTCAGTCCAGCACGTAGTGGCGCCACAGATCGGCGAGCGCCTGGTGTCCGGCCGGGGACGGGTGGACGCCGTCGCCCGCGAGTGTCGCGGGCCCGACGGACGCGGCCTGTTTGGTGAGCTCGACGTCGGTCGGCACCAGGATCGCGCCGTACTCGACGGCCAGCTTCCGGACCACCTCGAGCTTCGGGTCCAGGTCCTCGCGCCACGCGTCCTGCCCGTCCTTCACCGGCAGCAGGAACGGCTCCATCAGCACCACCGGGCAGGACAGCGGGTCGAGCAGCGAGCGGTACGCCGCCTCGAAAGATTCCGGCGTCGTCGGGTCGTTCTCGTCGTACCGCCGCCAGGTGTCGTTGATCCCGATCAGGATCGACACCAGCGCCGGGTCGTGGGCCAGCACGTCGTCGGCCCACCGGGCGGCCAGATCGACCGCCCGGTTGCCGCTGATGCCGGCGTTGACGACCGTCGGCCGGTTGTCGCCGAAGTCGTCGTACAGATTGCGGACGTACCCGTCACCGAGTCCGGAAGGGTCGGTACGGCGGCCGCAGTCGGTCACCGAGTCCCCGGCGAACACAACGGTCCGCCGGGGGTCCAGAACGATACTCACAGGGTGGCCGCCGTGACGTCCCAGTCGTCCGGCAGGATCGGCGCGACCTCGACGGTGCTCTGGACGTCGACGAACGCGCCGGTGTCGATCGAGTCGGTGACCGAGGCCATCACGTCGACGATGTGGAAGGCCAGCGCCCCGGTCGCCCGGTGCGGCCGGCCGGCCCGGATGGCGCGCGCCATCTCGAGAACGCCGGTACCGCGCTGCGCGACCGCCTTGGTCTCCGCGATCGTCTCCCAGTCCTCCGCGCCGCGACGGCGGATCTTGATCGCACCGTCGAACCCGTTCGGGTCCGGTACGGCGAGCGTCGCGTCGGAACCGGTGATCTCGACGAACCCGGCCCGCGGCAGCGGCGAGTCGAAGCTGAAGATGCTCTGCGAGGACTGGCCGGACTCGAAGCGAGCGATCGCGCTGACGTGCGTCGGCACGGTCACGTCGAAGTCGGTCCCGGCCAGCGGCCCGGAGCCGATGGTCCGCTTCTCGCGAGACTTCGACCCGATCCCGGCCACCGCGGCGACCGGACCGAACAGCTGCACCAGCGTCGTCAGGTAGTACGGGCCGATGTCCCAGAGCGGACCCGCGCCCTCCTGGAACAGGAACGCCGGGTTCGGGTGCCAGGACTCCGGGCCGGGGGACTGCATCAGCGTGAGCGCGGTCAGCGGCGTACCGATCTCACCGCGCTCGATGATCCGCCGGGACTCCTGCAGTCCCGGGCCGAGGATGGTGTCCGGCGCGCAACCGAGCCGGACGCCCGCGTCCTTGGCCGTGGCCAGCAGCTTGAGGCCGCTGTCCTGGTCCAGGGAGAACGGCTTCTCGCTCCACACGTGCTTGCCGGCGGCAACGGCCGCGAGAGCGACCTCGACGTGCGCGACCGGGATGGTCAGGTTGACCACGATCTCGACGTCCGGGTTGTTCAGCACCACCTCGGGGCCCCCGTGGGCCTCGATGCCGTACTCCTTGGCCTTCGCCTCGGCCGCCTCCGGGCGGAGGTCGCCGATCGCGACGACCTTCAGGTCCGGGAAACTCTGCATGCTCTTGATATAGGCGTCGGAGATGACTCCGGCGCCGATCACACCTACGCCGACCCAACTCATCGACGTCCTCGCTTCGCTCCGGGCGCCGATGAGGCACGAATCGGGCTGTGCTTGATGATGAACTCGCTGCGCTCGCTCATGCAGGCGCACCCTCTCCGGTGAGGAAGGCGTACGAGCCCTCGACCGCGTCGAAGATCTCGCCGGTGAAGTCGTCCAGCTCTACGACCCGGAGCGCCTGCGGCGCGGCGGCGAGGATGTCCCGGACCGCGATGATGCCGTCGCCGACCGCCACCTGGGCCTTGTTGTTCAGCGTCCCGTCGCCGTCCTTGACGTGGATCGCGGTGACCCGCTCGCCGAACTTCTTCAGCAGTGCCGGTACGTCGGCGCCGCCGACCGCGGCCCAGTACGTGTCCACCTCGACGATGACGTTGTCGGCCAGGTTGTCGACCAGGATCTCCAGCCCGTGCGCACCGCCGATCTTCGACTCGAGCTCGAACTGGTGGTTGTGGTAGCCGACCGTGATGCCGTGGTCGGCGGCCTCGGCGGCGGCCTTGTTCAGCCCGTCGGCGATCGCCTTGATGTCGTCGGCCGACTGCCAGCGCGCCGGGTCGGTGTGCGGGTCGATGACCGTGGTGATGCCGAGGCGCTTCGCCGCGGCGTAGATCGGGGCGCTGTCCTCGCGGAGCAGGCCGGCGTGGGTGGTCGGGGCCGAGAGACCGTGCTTGGGCAGCGCCTCGGCGAGGCGATCGGCGAACGCCGTCACGCCGAAGGGCTCGACCGTCGTGTAGCCGATCTCCGCGATCCGGGCCAGGGTGCCGTCGAAGTCTTCCTCGAGCTTGCCCCGGACCGTGTACAGCTGGAGGGACAGGTGGTCCTTTGCGACCATGGTTTCTCCTTGTCGGCGGCGTCACCCGCTGCCCTGGGGTTTACGCCGTCTGATAAGCCGAACCGGTTAAGTAACGAAGGAAACCGTATCCCACCGCGCCCCGTCCACACCACCCTCCGCCCAACGACTGGGCGGTCACCTGAGAGTTCCCCCAGTCCGTCCGCCGGGCCGAGGGTTGATCAAATTCTTACCTTGCGTGGTCGGATAATGACAGTGGGTTGAATCGCGCGCGACACTGGAGGTCCGGAACGGTTGTGTCCGGGCGCCCGGTGAGGAGGGTGTCGTGTCTCGTGTGACCATCAAGGAGATCGCCCGGCGGTGCGGGGTCTCGCAAGGGGCGGTGTCGTACGCCCTCAACAACCGGCCCGGCGTCTCGGCGGCCACGCGGGCCCGGGTACTGCGGGTCGCCGCCGAGCTGGAGTGGGTGCCGAACACCGCCGCCCGGCAGCTGTCGGCGGCGCGCAGCGAGACGTTCGGGCTCGTGCTCGCGCGGACGCCGCAGACGCTCAGCGAGGAGCCGTACTTCATGGGCTTCGTCGGCGGCGTCGAGTCGGTCCTCGCGGAGCACTCGTACGCGCTCGCCCTGCAGGTGGTGGCCGATCTCGGCGCGGAGCTCGCGACGTACCGGAAGTGGGCCGCCGAACGCCGCGTGGACGGCGTGATCGTGGTCGACCTCCGGGTCGGCGACCCGCGGATCCCGGTACTGCGCAAGCTCGGGCTGCCGGCCGTCCTGGTCGGGGATCCGGCGCTCGCCGAAGGCCTGCCGTGCGTTTGGACGGACAGTACGGCCGCGATGAACGCGGCGCTCGAGCACGTCGCATCCCTGGGCCACAAGGCGATCGCGCGGATCGCCGGGCCGCCCGAGTTCGGCGACGTGTGGATCCGCGACCAGGCCTTCGACATCGCCGTACGCCGGCTTGCGCTGACCGCGGTCACGCGGCACACCGACTACTCCGCGGCGGCCGGCGCCGCAGCCACCCGCGAGGTACTGGCCGGGCATCCGACCGCGATCGTCTACGACAACGACCTGATGGCGGTCGCCGGGCTGGCCGTCGTCCAGGCGCTCGACCTGCGTGTCCCGGACGACGTCACGCTGGTCGCGTGGGACGACTCGACGCTCTGCCGGATCACCCATCCGACGCTGACCGCGCTCAGTCACAACGTCGTCGGGTACGGCGCCGAGGTCAGCCGCCGCCTGTTCGACGTACTGGCCGGAGCCCAGCCGCAGCCCCATCTCTACTCGACGCCCCAGCTCATCCCCCGCGAGAGCTCGGCCCGCCCCGCCCCAAGCGTCCCGCCGTCCCCCACGCCGGTCGTTTGAGTGGTTAACCCGCCGGGCTGCCCGTTCACCGCCCGCATGCCCTCGGCTAACGGTCCGTTCGAGAGGTTCACCTCTCAAACGGACCTGGGCGAGATGCATACGGAGCTGGGCGAGATGCGGCGGCGGGGTGGTTCAGGCGGGGTCGGGCGGGGGGTGGGTCAGGCGGGGGTGACGGTGACCGGTACGCCGTTGACCGCGGCGGTGCCGGCGGTGGGATCGGTGAGGGCCGCGTCGGTGATGTCGTTGATGCTCGGGCCGGGGACCTGGTTCGCGACGGTCAGCCGGGAGCCTTCGCGGTTGTGGCCGAAACCGTGCGGCAGGCTGACCACGCCGCGCATGATGTCGTTGCTTGCGGCAACTTCCACGGAGATCGAGCCGGCCGCGGAGGTGATCGTGACCAGCTGGCCGTCGGCCAGGCCGCGGTCCGCGAGGTCGTGCGGGTGCATCAGCAGCTGGTGCCGCGGCCGGCCCTTCACCAGGCGCTCGGAGTTGTGCATCCAGGAGTTGTTGTTCCGCAGGTGCCGGCGCCCGATCAGCAGCAGCTCACCGGCGGACAGCGGCTGCAGCGCGTCCAGCCGCGGCAGGTCGTCGAGGATCATCCGCTGCGCGAGGTCGATCCGCTTCGAGGACCGGTACAACGCTTGCGGCAGTGCTGGTTGCAGCGGCCCGAGGTCGATGCCGCCGGGCGAGCGGCGCAGCTTCCCGACCGACAACCGGTACGGCCCGATCAGCAGCCCGGCGTCGACGATCCACCGCGGCGGTACCCGCAGCCGTGCGGTCGCCTCGGCGCGACGCCGGCTCCAGGGAGTACGTCGTACCAGGGCCAGCCCGAGGTCGCGGAAGATCTCCCAGTCGTGCCGGGAGGTCGCGGGCTTCGGGAGGACGGCGTCGTTCCACCGGGCCGTGTTCCGGACCGCCAGCTGGTGGAAAACGATGTCGTAGTGGTCCCGCTCGAGCGGTGGCGCCGGCGGCAGGATCACGTCGGCGTGCCGGGTGGTCTCGTTGATGTACGGATCCACCGCGACCATGAAGTCCAGCGACCCGAGCGCCACGTCCAGCCGGCGCCCGTCCGGGGTCGACAGCACCGGGTTGCCGGCGACCGTCACCAGCGCGCGGATCTGCCCGTCGCCGGGCGTCAGGATCTCCTCGGCCATCGTCGACACCGGCAGCTCGCCGCCGAACTCGGGCAGCCCGCGCACCCGGCTCTTCCACACCCCGACATGCCCGCGGCCCATCCCGAGCAGCGTGTTCACCGCCGGCCGCGGGAACATCGTGCCGCCCGGCCGGTCGAGGTTCCCGGTAATGATGTTGAGCACCTGGATCGCCCACTGGCAGATCGCCCCGAACTGCTGCGTCGACACCCCGACCCGGCCGTAACAGGCGGCCCGTTCCGCCGTACCGAACTCGGTCGCCAGCCGCTGGATCACCGCGGCCGGAATACCGGTGATCGCCGCCGCGCGTTCCGGCGTCCATTTCTCCACCACGGCCTCGACCGTCGCCAGACCGTCGACGTACGCCGCGGGATGCGCGAAACCCTGCGAGATCACCTCGTGGATCACTGCGAGCAGGAATGCCGCATCCGTTCCCGGACGGACGAAATGGTGCTCGTCGGAAACCGCTGCGGTTTCGGTCCGGCGCGGGTCGACGACAACGACCTTTCCGCCGCGTTTCCGCAATTGTTTCAACCGTTTTCCGAAACCCGGTGCGGTCATCATGCTGCCGTTCGACGCGAGCGGATTCGCGCCGAGCACCAGCAGGTACGACGTCCGGTCGATGTCCGGGACCGGGACCATCAACTGGTGCCCGTACAGCAGGTATGACGACAGCATCTGCGGCAACTGGTCGATCGACGTCGCGCTGAACCGGTTCCGGGTTCGCAGTTGCCGGACCATCGTCGGCATGTGGGTGAGCGCGCCGAGGCTGTGCACGTTCGGGTTCCCGAGGTACACGCCGACGGAGTTCCGCCCGTACGTCCGCTGGATCCCGGTCAGCCGGTCGGCGATCAGCTCGTACGCCGCGTCCCAGGCGATCGGCTGCCAGCCGTCGGGAGTCCGGCGTACCGGCGTCGTCAGCCGGTCGGGGTCGTCCTGGAGATCGCGGAGCGCGACCGCCTTCGGGCAGATGTGACCGCGGGACAGCGGATCCGACTCGTCGCCGCGGATGTCGGTGACCCGGCCGTCCTCGACCGTCACCAGCACACCGCAGATCGCTTCGCACAGGTTGCAGGACGTCCGCCGTACGGTCATCCACTCAAACTACCCTCGGGTAGCTCCGGCCGCTACGAGTCGAAGCGTGCCTCGTCGAGGCGGCCGAGGATCGCGTCGACGGTCTCGCCGACCGACAGGTCCGAGTTGTCCAGCCACAATCCGCGCCGCGGACTGAACGCGTGCAGCTCGTAGTCGAGCTCGTCGACCAGGTGATGCGCCCCGCCGAGCCGGTTGGAGATCACCTCCGGCCGCGGCGTCAGCACGACCAGGTAGCGCGGCCGGGACCGGATCCCGTCCAGGAACTCGCGCAGCAGCTCACCGATCACGACGTCCTGCAGTACGACGGTGAAGCCGGCGCGCGCGTACTCGTCCGCCGACAGGCAGGCGAGCCGGTAGCGCAGCTGCAACTGGCGCTGGGCCGCGATCACGTCGTCGGCCATCGAGGCCTGCCCACTCACGATCATCCGCCGGAAAACGTCCCCCCGCAGATGCACGCCGTACTGGAAACGCTCGGCGAGCATTTGGGACACCGACGACTTCCCCGCCGCCATGATTCCGCTGACGACGATCACCCCCTCGGACTCCATGCGGCGATGGTGCCACGTGCCGCTGGGGTTTTGGCCCGGCGTCGGCGATTCTTGTCGAAAACCCAGGTTTGTAAGGGGTTGAGCTGCTACTCGAGCAATGACTCGACGTGCTGCCGCATCAGCTGACGGACACGGGTGGGGGTGGTGCGTTCCGGCTGGATCGCCGCATGCAGGGCGAGCCCGTCGAG
>NZ_DASRVN010000067.1:0-65804 GCF_035655035.1 Kribbella sp.
CCGACCGCAACCGTCAGCCCCAGAGTCCGCCTCACGAAACCTCCACCCGTCGACCGGAAAACCCTTTCAAGCAGGCCGACTGTAGGTTCGGAAACTCCGCGGCAACACCCCTTGCCGGTTCCGGAACTGGTTCCGGAACCTCAGCTCGTGGCGATCCCGGCGACCAGGTTGATGGTCGCGGCCAGGATGACCGTCGAGAAAACGTATGCGAGCAGGCAGTGCCGCAGCACGACCGCCCGGATCGCGCTGCTGGACACACTCGTGTCCGACACCTGGAAGGTCATCCCGAGGTTGTAGCTGAAGTAGAAGAAGTCCCGGTACGACGGCACCTCGGCCGCGTTGTTGAAGTCGATCCCGCCGACCGGTTCCCGGAAGTACAGGTGCGCGTACCGCGCGGCGTACATCAGGTGCACGGTCGCCCAGGTCAGGAACACCCCGACGAGCCCGACCGCGGCGGCGGTGCGCCGCGTCCCGGAGTTGCCGAGCGCCAGCAGTACGCCGATACCGCTCAGGCTGGCCAGCGCGGTGATCACGACGATCAGCTCCTCGGCGAACGGCCGGAAGACCTCGCGCTGGGCGAACTCCCGGGTCCGGTCCGCCGACATCGGCCACAGCACCGCGACCCCGGTCCCGACGAAGGTGGCACCGGCCACGGAAATCCCGGAAAGCACGCCGAGCGGGAAGTTTCCGACCACGGCGACCACCAGCAGGCCGACCCCGCCGGCCAGCACCGAGATCACCAGCCGGAGCAGCGGACTCAGCAACACCCTGTGAGAGCTCTCAGGAGCCAAAGTTGTCACCACCAATGATTCTTGTTGCCGGTCACCAACCATCCTGCGCGACACTCGTACGGTACGGCGTCCACCGGACGCGATGCCCGCGACAGGCAGGAGACGATCCGTGATGGACGACAAGGCGAAGCTGCGAGTCAAGGCAGCGCTCCTCGCACACCTCGAGGCCCGGCTACGGGCGACGGACACCGCCGTCGGCCGCGAGGACTCGGCCGCGATGCTCGACCCGGAATCCTCGTTTTCCGTCGACGACCAGTCCCAGTCCGACGAGGCCGCCGACCTGGGCGGCCTGTTCGAAAAGGTCGGCGAACACCAGCACAGCACCGTCGCCGTGGCCGAGCAGCTGGACTTCGGCCCGACCACCGAGGTCCGGCCGGGCGCGATCGTCGTACTGGACGGCAGCCGGTACGTCGTCGGCGTCGTCAGCTCACCGTTCGAGTGCGACGGCGCGACGTACGAGGGCATGACCACCGACGCACCGCTGTACGGCGCGATCAAGGGCCTGCACGCCGGTGACAGCTTCACCTACGACGCCACGGAGCACCGAATCGACTCCGTGTCCTGACAAACTCCGCCGGCGGGGTCAGTGCAGCGCGACCGACAGCACCAGTACTGAGGCGGCCCGGGCGTGTACGTCGTGGCGCTGCGGCGGGACGGCCACCAGCTCGCCGGCCCGCAGCTCGACCTCGACGTCGCCGGACCGCAGTACGACCTCCCCCTGCAGGCACATCAGCGAGGCGTCGCCCGGGCTCTGGTGCTCGCCCAGCGTCTGCCCGGTGTCCAGCGCGATCAACGTCTGCCGCAGCCGTGCGCCACCGCGCCCGTACAGGGTCGTGGAACTTCGCCCGTTGTCGCTCTTCCGCGCCAGCTCGAGATGAACAGCCGCCAAGTCCTCAACCCGCAGTACGTCCATCAACCGATCGTACGACTCCGGTCGGACCCCCGGTCAGGGCAAACCTCCGGCTCCTCCCGGATGCGGGAAATCACGGAAAGTCAGTAGTTTCCGTCAGGTGATGACCTACGAACTCCGCATCGGCGGCTTCGCGACGACCGAGGACGCCCTGGCCCACCAGGACCCGATCGCCCGCCTCCTGTGCCCCGACCCCGACCACAACACCCCGTGCGAGGTCCCCTGGGCCTTCTCCATGACCGACAACCACGACCTCCTCCTCGGCATCTACACCACCCCACCCAAGGCCACCGAGATCACCAACGCCGTACGCCACCTCGTAGGCCACCAGATCACCCTCACAGAAAGCCTCTCCGGCAACTTCGAAGAACTCGCCGAGCAGTACCGCATCGAACACCCCAACAAACCCCAGTAAAAGCACCACCGAACCGCAGTAGCATCACGCAATGCCCAGCCGTCCTGAAGTCGCCGTCGACGTCGCACGCGCGAGCGACCTCGATGACCTGGTCCGCCTCGAGTCCAATCTGTTCCGCGACGACGCAGGAGCCCACGACCCCCTCGTCGACACCACCTGGCCGGCCCGCCACGCCCGGGACGACTTCGCCCGCCTGATCGACGGCGAGTCCACCATCGTTCTCGTCGCGCGGTACGACGAGCACGTCAGGGGTCATCTGGTCGGCTACCTCTCCGCACCGTCACGGACCCGCTTCGACCGCCGGACCGCCGAGATCCGCAGCCTCTACGTGGACGGACCCGTGCGTACCACCGGCATCGGCCAAGCCCTCGTCACCAGCTTCACGACCTGGGCACGGACCCACGAAGCGGTCGCCGTGACCGTCAGCGCGTACGCGGCCAACGACGGCGCCCGAGCGTTCTACAAACACCTCGGCTTCGCCGAGCAGACCGTCGCCTTCCGCCTCCTCCTCGACGCTCAGTAACCCCGCTCGGAGCAGCACGCACAGCGCGCCGGAGATTAGTTGTGGGTGGTTTCGGTGTTGATGATTGTGGCTAGGGTGCCGCCGCCTGGGGGGCCCTGGTGGGTGGCTGAGCCGGAGATCCAGATGAGGGTGTCCTGGAGCCAGGCGGCGTACATTCCTGCGACGGCGGCCTTCATCTCGGTGTCGTACGACGGGTTCTCCAGCACCTGGCGCCGGCCGCGCAACAGGCCGTCCGGTGGTGGTCCGATCTTGACGTAGACGGCGACGACCCGCGCGCGTTGCTCCGGCGTCAGCGGGCCTGTGCCGACGTCCATTCCGGCGCGGCGAAGTGCCCGCGGGAGGGCGTCCACGTCGAGCAGGTCGGTGATCACGGCATGCCCAACTCGCAGTGTCCCGCCCGCCCCGGCGCGGTTGCCGAACAGGATCAGCTGCGTGTCCGGACCACCGGCAGCGCCTTCCCATTCGTTCGCCGAGATCGACGCGCGGCCGCTCCAGACGTCCATCCGGACACCCACGTCGTCTCCGTCGAGCACCGGCAGCCCTTCCACCGCGGTACCGACGCCGAGCGCCGCGCTGCCACTGGTCTTGCGGAACAACGTGTGGTCGTCGTACGCCGGAATCGCCTGACCGCCGGCCCGCGCCGCCGCGAGCGCCTGTTGCGGGACGTGGTACGCCTTCCCGATAACGTATTCCGCGGTTTCCGGCGCGATCCCCGCCTCGGCAGCAGCAGCGCGAACGGCCGCCGCGGTCTCCTCGATCACCCGCGACGTACCAGTCCACTCCGGCCGCATCTGCGTGGTCCGGGCCGTGCCCAGTGCGAGGCGCGACTCTCCGTCGGCAGCAGGTTCGCCGGGTGCGCGGTCCCGCGACCAGCCGTCGGGGACAGCACACCGGCGCCGGCTGTAGACCACGAGTTGGGGCGTGAGGATGCCCACCCCGCCTGATGTGAAGACCATCGGGACCTGGGCAATCTGGTCGTCGGTGCGGGTACCGTGCTCAGCCAGGAACCGGCGGACGGCGTGGTCGGCGTCGACCCGGCTGGTCTCACCAGGCGTGCAGCCCTCGGTCTTACCGGTCACAGCGACGACCTCGTCGGGCCGCAGCCGGCCGTCGGAAACCAGCCGTTCCAACCCCGACACGTCCCGGGAATGCCCCAGCGTCACCTGCACCGCATCAACCGCCACCGATTCAGCAGGCCTCGATTCAGCAGGCATCGGTTCAGCAGGCATCGGTTCAGCGGACATCTCAGGTCTCCTCGGCAAGCACACGACCCGCTTTGATGACAGTCCGTTCGACAGGCAGCCCAACGACCGCCTCACCCACCGTTGCCCCCGACAACAGCACCAGATCCGCCGCGGAACCCTCACAGAAACCGTGTTCCGGCAGCCCCAGCACCCGCCCCGAGGTCGCCAGATCGACCGCGAACTGCAGATCCTCGTCGCTACCGAAACCGCACCGCCACGCCAGCAGGTACACCTTCAGCAACATGTCCGACCGATTGAACGGCCCCCACGAATCCAGTTGCCCATCGCAACCGACCCCGACCGCGACCCCCGCCTCGACCAGCGCCTTCAACGGCGGCATCGGACCGCCGGACGGCACACACGTCGTCACCCCGATCCCGGCCTCGGCCAGGTCGTCGATGATCCGCGCGGCCCGGTCCGCGGGAAGCGACCCGAGGAAGTCCGGATGGCTGATCACGACCGGCCGCGGCAGCTCGACCGCCTTCGCCCGCTCGATGATCAGGCCCGCCGAGAACGCCCCGAGCTCGCCCGGCTCGTGCAGATGGATGTCGACACCGGCGCCGTGCCGCTCGGCCAACCGGAAGATCAGGTCGATATGCTCGACCGGATCCCGTTCGTACGAACACGGATCCATCCCGCCGACGACGTCCGCGCCCGCGGCCAGCGCGGCGTCGAGCAGTTCCGCCGTCCCCGGCCGGTCACCCACCCCGCTCTGCGCGAACGCGATGATCTGCATCGTGAGCGCGTCCCGAAGGTCCTCCCGCACCTGCAGCATCCCTTCGACACCGCTCAGCCCGACCTCGGTGTCCACGTCGACGAACGCGCGGGTGTGGGTGGCGCCGTTGGCGATCATCACGTCGGCGTTCCGCCGGATCTGCGTCGCGGCGTCCCAGTCCGGCGCGCTCCGCATCGCCCGCTCGTCGGCGAGCAACTGGTCCAGATCCCGGGGCTGCCGCGAGTACCACGTCCGACCGAGCATCGACTTGTCGAGATGCGAGTGCGCGTCGACGAACCCCGGCAGCAGGACCTTGCCGGTCCCGTCGATCGCCCGTACGCCGGGCGGTGTCTCGATGCTGTCGGCGATCGCGGATACGGTCGCGCCGTCGATCAGTACGTCGTACCGCCCGGTCCGATGCGGCAACACTACGTTCTTGATGATCACAGGTCACAGGTCCTTTCCGGCGTACACCCGCACGCCGCGGTGGAAGACGTACCGCCGGGGTGTGCGCCGCGCGATCGCCTCGGCGCTGCAGGTCGCGGGCGTGAGGAAGAAGCTGGCCTGATCGCCGACGGCCGGCCAGCCACGCGTACGGTCGGCCCGCCAGCGACCGGCCTCGCCTGCCGCGTAGTGCAGGGTCTGCGCGATGCCCCATTCGTCGTACGCGCCGAGGCGCTGCGCGAGGATCCACAGTTGCTCGAGTAGATCGCCCGGCCCGAACGGCGTGAGGATGTCCATGATGCTGTCGCTACCGAGGCTGACGTCGACCCCGGCCTCGTCGAGCGCCCGGAACGGGAGCAGCGCACCGTTGACGCCAACCGTCGTACCAACAGCGACCCGCGCCGCGGCGAGCCGCGCCGCCAAGTCCCGCACGGCATCCGCCGACGCACCGGACAGCGCGTTCGCGTTGCTCAACATCACCTTGCCCTGCCAACCCGTCGCCTCGACAAAGCGCAGGATCTGATCGATCTCGAACAGCCCGAGGCTCCCACCGTCGTGCAGATGGAAGTCGATCCCGGCGCCGTGCTCGACGGCCAGTCCGAACGTCACGTCCAGCGCCTTCGCCACATCCCCCTCGATCCGCGCCGGATCGATGCCCCCGACAACAGTCGCGCCGAGCCCGAGCGCCCGCTCCAGCATCGGTACGACCGTCCCGTCGCGGAGCCCGTGCTGCGGGTACGCGATCACCGTCCAGTCGACGTCCGCGCGGGACCGCAGTACGTCGAGGAGCCGCTCGACGTTCCGGGTCCCGACGATGTGGTCGACGTTGCAGTGCGCCGCGACCTCGGTGGTACCGCGGGACACGAGCAGGTCGAGGATCGCGTTGCTGCGGACCGGGATCTGCTCCGACATCTCGGGCAGCAACCGCTCCTCCTCCGCCAGCCACGACCGCCCCGGAATCGGCGCCCGCCACGGACCGCCGTAGAACGTCTTGTCCAGGTGAATATGCGTGTCCCGCATCGCCGGCATCAGCAGCATCCCGCCCGCGTCGAACACCCGCCGCCCGTCGTCGGGCGCGCGCTCACCACGGCGTACGTCGGCGACGACACCGTCCGCGATCCGCACCGCGCTGGGGTCGGCCCGGGTCTCGAACACCCCGTCCGGACGCTCCACCACCGCCACCTCGACGGCAACCCGATCGAGCCACCACTCCTGCGATTTTGTATTCATTCAAGCCCTTCAGCACGGAATAACCGTCGATCGAGGGGCGAAATGTATACATTTCAGCGTAGAGCGCAGGGTGGAGTCAAGAGCCCTCAGGCCTCCGGCAGGCTCTCCCGGAGCATCCGGAGGGCCGGCGCGCGGCCGGACTCGATGTGCGCGAGCATGATCGACTCGGCCAGCAGTTCGTTGCCATCAGCAATCGCCTGGGTCACCGCGCGATGCTCCGGACTCGGACTGCTCGGGTCGTTGCGGATCGACAGGTAGAACATCCAGACCAGCCGCCCCGCCACCGCCGCCATCAAGGACGACATCAAGGCATTGCCGGTCGCGGCGACGACCTCCTGATGGAAGTCCGCGTTCGCCTGCGCGACCGCCAGCGCGTCACCCCCGCGGATCTGCGCCTCCGACTCCTCCAGCCGCTCCCACAGCCGCTCGAGCTCGCCCTTCCCGTCCCCGACCCGCCGCGCCGCCAACCGAGCGGCCTGCCCCTCGATCGCGATCCGTACGTCGAACACCTGGTGCACGGCCGCGTCCGTCCACCGGCTGACCGCCACACCCCGCCGCGGAAACCCCTGGATGAATCCCTCGACCTCCAGTTGCGGCAACGCCTCCCGCAACGGGATCCGCGACACCCCCAGCTCGGCAGCCAGACTCTGCTCGGTCAACCGCTGCCCCTGCGGATAGACCCCCGTGATGATGCCGCGCCGCAACTCCTCGTAGAGCCGCGACGACAACCGCGGTCCGGACGTCTGCTTCACCCCGCCATCCTCACCCCGGCCATCGCGGCGGACCAGCCCCCACGCCCTGACGAGGGCCGGATCCTGAGAGCCGCCCACCGGGGCGCTCGCGAGTGTTCACCCGGGCTGCACATCCTCTTCCTTCGCAGGGAGTCTTTCGCCGACTTTGCTGAGGCGGTTGGCGGCCGCCCGACAGGGCAGGCTGCGGTGAGGACAGGACTTGTGAGGAGAGGAACCATGGTGGATTCGCAGCGATCGCAAGGAATCACCCGCAGGCGGCTGCTCGGCGCGACGGCCGGCGCGGCAGCGCTGACGGCACTGCCCACATCGATGCAGAAGGCGCTCGCCGCTCCGGCGCCGGAGTTCCGGTCGCTGCGGCAGATCGAGCACGTGATCTTCCTGATGCAGGAGAACAGGTCGTTCGACCACTACTTCGGCACGCTGCGCGGGGTCCGCGGGTTCGACGACCCGACCGCGATGCGGCTGCCGTCCGGCGAGTCGGTGTTCCGCCAGCCCGACCCGAATCACCCGGACGGCTACCTGCTGCCGTTCCGGCAGAACACCAAGACCACGAACTCCGCGAAGGCGTACGGCACCGGCCACGCGTGGGACGTGCAGCACCGGTCCTGGAACAACGGCGCGATGGACAACTGGGTCATCGAGCACACCGCGAGCGACGGCGCGCACGGACCGTTCACGATGGGCTACCTGGCCCGCGAGGACCTGCCGTTCCACTATGCGCTCGCCGACGCGTTCACCGTCTGCGACAACTACCACTGCTCGGTCATGGGCCCCACGCACCCGAACCGGGTGATGGCGATGAGCGGCACCCTCGACCCGCACGGACTCGGCAACGGCCCGGTGCTCGACAGCTCGGCACCGAAGAAGCTCTACACGTGGACGACGTACCCCGAACGGCTGCAGCGTGCCGGTGTCAGCTGGAAGTACTTCACCGCCAACCCGTACGACACCGGGCACGGCTGGTTCAAGAACTTCGCCGAGGCCAAGCCGGGTGACCCGCTGTACGACAACGGCATGGTGCGGTACTCCCCGTCGATGGTGGCGGACGTCATCCGGCGCGACGAGCTGCCCTCGGTCACCTGGCTGGACGCCCAGTACCTGCCGAACGTCTACGGCCTGCCCGAGGGCGCCGAAGGCCCCAACAACCTGGTCGCCGGCGGCGCGGAGTACATCTCGACGATCCTGGACGCCCTCGGCTCCACGCCCGAGGTGTGGCAGAAGACCATGTTCGTGATCACGTACGACGAGAACGACGGCCGCTTCGACCACGTCGCCCCGCCGGTCCCGCCGCCCGGCACCCCCGACGAGTACGTCACCGTCTCGCCGCTGCCCGCCTCGGCCGGGGGGATCGCCGGGCCGATCGGGCTGGGCTTCCGCGTGCCGACGATCGTCGTCTCGCCGTTCAGCCAGGGCGGCTGGGTGTGCAGCGAGGTCTTCGACCACACGTCGATGCTGAAGTTCCTCGAGCGCCGCTTCGGCGTACTGGAACCGAACATCAGCGCCTGGCGCCGGGCCACCGTCGGCGATCTGACGTCCGCGCTACGGTTCGACGGCCAGGGCAAGCGCGCGTACCCCAAGGGCATCCCGACGTACGAGGACACCGTCGCCCAGTTCGAACTGGAACAGCACGAGGTCGCCACGTTGCCGGCCCCCACGATTCCGGCCGTCCAGCAGACCCCGCACCAGGAACCGGGTCGCCGCCCCCACACCCGCCTCAGCTGACGCTCAGGGGAAGCGGGAGGCCAGGCCGATGGTGGCGGCTGCGGCCGCGAGGGTGAGGAGCAGGGTGAGGCCGGCGAACCGGGACGTGATCTCCTTGTCGACCTTGTCGTAGCCGACCGAGGATCCGATGTCCTTGTACACGTTGTCGAGCTCGCCGGCCGACTTCGCGCTGTAGGCCTGGCCGCCGCTGATGTCCGCGATGCTGCGCATCTCGTCGCGGTCGACGGGGACGCGCTGGCGGATGCCGTCCATCTCGATGAAGCCCGTGTCGGTACCGGTGGCGATCGTGTAGATCGGCACGTGCTGCGCCTTCGCCGCCGCGGCTGCCTCCTGGGCGGTGCGGCCGACGGTCCGCTTGCCGTCGGACAGCAGGACGATCCGGCCCGGTGCGGGCTGGTTGGGGTGCTGCGGGTCCGGCGGCGCGAGTTTGAGGGCGTCCAGCGCCGTGAAGATCGCCTCGCCGGTGGCAGTGGACTCGGCCAGCTGGAGGCTGTCGATGGACCGCAGTATGGTGCCGCGGTCAGTGGTCGGCGGCACCATGAGCGCGGCGGTTCCGGCGAACCGGACCAGGGCCACGTTGAACTTCGCGGGCAGCCGGTTGACGAAGTCCTTCGCGGACTTCTTCGCCGCCTCCAGCCGGGTCGGGGCCAGATCGGTGGCCATCATCGACAGCGACACGTCGATGGCGACGACGATCGTCGCCCGCTCGCGCGGCACCTTCACCTGGTCGTCGGGCCGGGCGAACGCGGTGGTGCCGCTGCTCGCCGCGAGCAGGACCAGCAGTACGGCGAGGTGCCGCCGCCACTGCGGCCGACGCGGGGCGACGCGGTCCAGCAGCGCGATGTTGGTGAAGCGCAGCGCGTACGTAGAACGGCGGCGCCGTAACACGACGTACACAACGACCGTCAGCGGGATCAGCAGCAACAACCACAGCCGATCGGGTGAGAGGAAATGCACTAGCCGATCACCCCTTCGCGATGAACCCGGCGAACGCGCGCCCACTCCACTGTACGGACCCGCTGCTGAGAGAAATCGGCGCGGAGGCGCGCGGGCCGCCCTCCGAGGGCTCACGGCTGGAAGCGGTAGCCCATGCCGGGGGCGGTGAGGAGGTGTCTGGGGCGGGCCGGGTCGGGTTCGAGCTTGCGGCGGAGCTGGGCGATGTACACGCGGAGGTAGTTGGTTTCGGTCTCGTACGCCGGGCCCCACACCTCGCGCAGGAGTTCGCGCTGCGTGACGAGCTTGTCGTGGTTGCGGACCAGGATCTCCAGCAGGTGCCACTCGGTGGGAGTGAGCCGTACGTCGCCTTCGGCGGTGGTCAGTCGCCGGCCGGCGAGGTCGATCGTGAAGGCGTCGGTGCGGATCGGGACAGCCTCTCCCGGCGTCGCCCGGCGGAGCGCGGAGCGGATCCGCGCCAGCAGCTCGTCCATCCCGAACGGCTTGGTGACGTAGTCGTCGGCGCCGGCATCGAGCGCGGCGACCTTCTCGGGCTCCGCGGTCCGGGCCGACAGTACGACGATCGGCGCCGTACACAAGCCGCGCAGGGCGTGGACGACCTCGACGCCGTCCATGTCCGGCAGACCGAGGTCCAGGATGACGAGGTCGGGCGGGTGCCGCCGGGCCGTGGCGAGTGCCGCCGAGCCGTCCTCGGCCAGGTCGACCTCGTACCGGCGGGCGCGCAGGTTGATCCGCAGCGCACGCAACAGCTGCAGGTCGTCGTCCACCACCAGCAGGCGGCTCATGCGGTACCCATCTGCCACGGGACGTTCGTGACCATCACGCCCGGCTGGAACAACAGGTGGGCCTTCAACCGCAGGGCACTCTGGTTGTGCAGCAACTGCTCCCACCAATGCCGTACGACGTACTCCGGAATGAACACGCAGACCACGTCCCGCGGGCTGCGCACCCGGATGTCCTTGACGTAGGCAAGCACCGGCCCGGTGATGTCGCGGTACGGCGAGCTGAGGATCTTGAGCGGGACCGGGATCCCGCGCCGATCCCACTCCCGCACCAGCGCGTCGGTCTCGTCCTCGTTCTGCTGGACGGTCACCGCCGTCAGGGTGCTCGGGCGGGTGGCCCGGGCGAACGCGAGCGCTCGCAGGGTCGGCTCGTGCAGCTTGGACACCAGTACGACGCCGTGGATCCGGGCGGGCAGCGTGGTACTCCCGGGTGACGGCGTGGTTTCGCGGTCGATCCGGTCGTAGTGCCGCCGGATGCCGCGCATCAGCAGGTACAGCAGCGGCATCGCGATCACGACGATGTACGCGCCGTGGACGAACTTCGTGCTCAGTACGACGACCAGTACGACCGCGGTCAGCACCGCGCCGACCCCGTTGATCAGCCGGGCCCGGATCATCGGTCCGCGGGCGGTACGCAGCGTGGCGAGCCGCGTCGTCCAGTGCCGGACCATCCCCCATTGGCTGAGGGTGAACGACACGAACACGCCGATGATGTAGAGCTGGATCAACCGTGTCGTGCTCGCGTCGAACGCCCAGATCAGCAGCACCGCCAGGCCGGCCAGGACCACGATGCCGTTGCTGAACACCAGCCGATCGCCACGGCGGTGCAACTGCCGTGGCAGGTAGCCGTCGCCGCCGAGGATCGAGGCCAGGATCGGGAACCCGTTGAACGCCGTGTTCGCCGCCAGCACCAGGATCGCCGCCGTGAACGCCTGCACGAGGTAGAACATCATCGACTGCCCGCCGAAGACCGCGGCGCCGAGTTGCGCGATCACGGTCCGTTGCTGATATTGCGCGGGTGCTCCGATCAGCCTCGCCGTGTTGTCGACCATGTGGATGCGCGCGGCCAGTGCGAGAGCGGTGAGGCCGGCGAACATGGTGACCGTGAGTCCACCCATGATCGCCAGGGTGTTCGCCGCGTTCCGGCTCTTCGGCGGCCTGAAGTGCGGTACGCCGTTGCTCACCGCCTCGACCCCCGTGAGCGCGGTGCAGCCGGACGCGAAGGCCCGCAGTACCAGGGCAACGAGGAGCAGCCCGGTGACCTGGTGCTCCGGGCGTACGCCGTACCCGGCCGACTCCGCGACCGGAGCGTCACCGGCGGCGATCCGGGCGAGGCCGACCGCCAGCATCACGAACACGCAGACCACGAAGCCGTACGTCGGGATCGCGAAGACGGTGCCGGATTCCCGAACCCCGCGGAGGTTCGTCATCGCCAGGACGACGACCAGGCCGACCGAGACGAGGACGGCATGCGGCGCCAGCGTCGGGACGGCGGCGACGATGTTGGCGACACCTGCCACCACAGAAACGGCGACGGTCAGTACATAGTCGACCAGGAGCGCGCTCGCGGCGACCAGCGACGCGTCCCGGCCCAGGTTCGCGCCGGCGACCGCGTAGGCGCCGCCACCGTTGGGATACGCATGACAAGTCTGGCGGTACGACGCGACGACGACGATCAGCAGCACGATGACGGCGGCCGCGACCCACCAGGTCAGATGCAGCAGCGTCAGTCCGCCGAGGCTGAGCATCAGCAGGATCTCTTCGGTGGCGTAGGCATTCGACGACAGCGGGTCGCTGCAGAACACCGGCAAGGCGAGCTTCTTCGGCAGCAGCTGCTCGCTCATCGACTCACTGCGAATCGGTCGCCCGACAAGGATCCGCTTGGGCAACTGAATGACCCGCGCCATAACGCAAGTCAACCCGCCGCGAGTTCCCCAGGCCGCCTACTCTCACACGTTTCTCACACCAATCACCCCATTTTTGACACCCCTATGACGCCCGGGCCCCGATTCGGCGCGCAGCCGGGATGCTGCCGAGCACCAGCAGGCCGATCGCCACGCCGCCGGCGGCCTGGGGGTTGCCCGGGAGGGCGAACATCAGCACGGTCAGTGGGCTGCTCGCGACGACCGCCCACGCCGCCCAGCGCGGGATCGCCCTGGCCCGGTCCAGCGCGATGCCCAGCAGGACGTACGTCAGCAGGTGCCCGACGATGTAGACGATCAGGAAGGTCATCATCATCGGTCCGCCGTAGAACGCGTTCAGCAGTCCGGTGTACGACGTACTGCCGGGCTGCTCGGCCATCGTGTAGATCAGCCCGTCGAGCGCGGTCAGCGCGGCGAGCGGAAGCCATCCGACGAGACCCAGTACGGCGCCGGTCGCCGCCAGCTTCGGCGACTGCCGGTACACCAGCTGGGCAAGGCCGAGAACGCTCACCGGCAGCAGGAACGAGCCGACGACGAACGCCCACAGGTGCGTGACGTTCAGCGCCTGATCGGCCTTGATGTTCGCGGTGATCAAGGTCTGCCCGTCGCGGCTGATGGTGGGCGACAACATGCCGCCGACCAGGAACGCCAGCGGGCCGCCGACGACCGACACCGCCAGTGCGTACTGACGGAGCCGTAGCTGGACCGGTACCTGCGTGGCGGATTGAAGAGTGGACATCGGGGTCGCCTCCTACGTGAGTGTCTGGAACACGTTTGACGCTAGGAATACGCAGCACTTCACCGAAACGCCCCGCTGGGTGATGTTCGTATCCCCCGGCGGGGGTACATCGGATGCCTCACGCGGAGGATCCGCTCCCACGCACCGCGGGCTTACGCTCGCCCTGTGACGCGGAGGAGCCTTGGTGTGGACGCCGGTCTTGCCGGTCTGGTCCTGACCGTGACGCTGCTGATGCTGGCCGGCGACAGCGGTCAACCCGGCGTACGCGGCTTCGACCTGCTCGCCGGCGGTCTCGCGGTACTGACCGCCGCGCCGCTGCTGGTACGCCGTACCGCGCCCGTTGCCGTCCTCGCCGTCACGGCCGCGGCGAGCCTCGTGCTGGTCGCGCGAGGGTACGCGCTCGACTTCCCCGTGGGCCCGATCGCCGGGATGTACGGCGTCGCGGGGCAACCGGTACGGCGTACCGTCATCGCGCTGTCGATCGCCGGAGCGTTCCTGCTCATATCGGGAGCCGCGTTCGTCGGCGAGGGGCGCGCCGTCGCCCGGACCGTCGGGCTGATCGTGGTCTGGGCCGCCGGTCTCGCGGGTGCCTGGTTCGCCGGGGACCGGGCCAGGCTGCGCCGGGAACGCGCCGCCGAACAGGCACTGCGCGCGGAACACGAGACCGAACGCGAACGCCGGCTCGCGATCGCCGAGGAGCGCACCCGGATCGCCCGCGAACTGCACGATTCGGCCGGTCACGCGATCAACGTGATCCTCGTCCAGGCCGGTGCCGCCCGGCTGCTCCAGGAGCGCGACCCGGCCGGCTCCAGGAAGGCGATCACCACGATCGAGGACGTGGCCCGCCGTACGCTCACCGAGATCAGCCAGCTCGTCTCGGCGCTGCGCGACGACGAGGCGGCACCGGCACCGACGTCCTTGGAGGACCTGATCGAAAGCCACCGCGCGTCCGGCCATCAGATCGTCGTCGAGACGACCGGGCAGTACGACGAGATGCCGCGCCCGGTGTCCGCCGCGATCTACCGGATCCTCCAGGAGGCGCTGACGAACGCGAGCCGGCACGGAGCAGGCGGGGCCGAGATCGTGCTCCGGTTCGGGCCGCAGTACGTCGATGCCACGGTCACCAACACGATCGGCCACAGCTCGTCGCACGGCGGCCACGGGATCATCGGCATGCGCGAACGTGCCACGCTGCTCGGCGGCGTACTCGAGACGGCAACCGCCGACAGCCGGTTCCAGCTGCACGCTCACATCCCCTACGCCCGGGAGCACGCATGACTGTCCGGGTCCTGGTCGTTGACGACGACGACCTGATGCGCGCCGGACTGCGCGCGGTGCTCTCCAGCGACGACACCATCGCGGTGATCGGCGAGGCAGCCGACGGCCGGGTCGCCGTCGAGGAGGTACGCCGGTCGCGGCCCGACGTCGTACTCATGGACGTACGCATGCCCGCGCTGGACGGGATCGCCGCCACCGAACAGATCGTCGCCTCGGAACCGGACGCGCGGATCCTGATCCTGACGACCTTCGAGGACGACGACTACGTCTTCGGTGCCCTCGCCGCCGGCGCCTCCGGCTTCCTGCTGAAGCGCACACCACCCGAGCAGCTCATCGCCGCCATCCACACCATCGCCGCCGGCGAGTCACTGCTCTCCCCCACGATCACCCGGACCGTGATCGACCGGATGGCCCGCGTACCGCGCCCCGATCCCGCCGCCGGCCGGCTGCTCCGCACCTTGACCCCACGCGAACGTGACGTCTTCGAACTCATCGCCCACGGCCGCTCGAACGCCGAAATCGCCGAAGCGCTCATCGTCGAGGAATCAACCGTCAAGACCCACGTCAAGCGGGTCCTCGCCAAACTCGAACTCCGCGACCGCATCCAGGCCGTCATCCTCGCCTACGAAGCCGGCATCATCCTTCCGGGCTCGCACCGCTGACCAGTGGCCCGAGGGCGCGCACGGTGCGCTCGATGGTGGGGCGCAGGTCGAGTTCGGGGTCGACGGTGAGGCGGTGCAGGAGCAGTCCGTCGCCGAGTGCCATCAGGGCCCGCGTCGCCGGCACGGGGTCCGGGATGCCGACGGCGGTCACGATCCGCTCGGTCCACCGCTCGAACTCGCGGCGTTGCCGGCGCAGCGGTTCGCCGAGCTCCGGGTCGCCCGCGAGTTCGAGGAAGAGGGCGTAGCGTGCCCGGGTCCGCGCGGCGAACGGCCCGCTCTGCAGCTCGGTCATCGCGCACAAGCCGTCGATCAGCCCGTCCAGGCCCGTGATCGCCGGCATCGCCGCCGGGTCGAAATCGGCCCGCTCGTGCTCGGCGATCCAGTCGACCACACCGGCGAGCAGGGCCCGGCGGGTCCGGAACCAGTTCGAGGTCGACCCCGGCGGGAGGCCTGCTCGTTCGTCGACCCGTGCATGGCTCAACGCGCGCATGCCCTGCGCACCGAGCAGTTCCACGGCCGCCTCGAGTGCGCGCTCCCGGGTGGCCGCCGGCATGGACACTTCCCTTCCACGGTGGTCTACTATGAAAATAGTAGACCACCGTCCGGGGGTTACCATGCACGAGCCCCGCATCATCCGTTCCGGCGACGCCTCGACCTGGTCGCCACCGCTGCCGGAGGCCTCCGGCTTCGACCACTTCACCGTCGAAACACCTGGCCTTCGTACGCACGTCGCCACCATCGGCGAGGGAGATCCCGTCGTCCTGCTGCACGGATTCCCCCAGCACTGGTGGCAGTGGCACGCCGTGGCCCCGGTCATCGCCGCGGCCGGCTACCGGGCCATCTGCCCCGACCTGCGCGGTGCCGGCTGGACCGTCGCCGACAATCCGCGGATCGACCGCGAGACCCGGCTCCGCGACGTACTCGCGCTCTTCGACGCCCTCGAGATCGAGCGCGCCCACGTCGTCTCCCACGACATGGGCGCCATCACCGCGATGCAGCTGACCTACGACCACCCCGAGCGGGTGCGGACCGCGGTGCAACTCGCCGTACCACCGGGCTTCATGAAGTTCAGCCCGAAGGTCGTAGCGGGCTTCCGCCACCTGCCGCCGTTCATCTGGCACCGCCCGGGCGCCTCACTGCGCGGCACCTTCTCGGGCGCGTACGTCGCCCACCCGATGCCGGAGGCAACCATCGAAACCTACCTCGCGCCGCTGCGACGACCCGACATCGACGCCGCCGTCTGCCCACTCTGCCGCCACATGATCCTGCCCGAAGCCATGCGCATCACCCGCGGCACCTACCGCCGCCGGCGCCTCAGCGTGCCCACGCTCGTCGCATTCGGCCGCCGTGACCACCCTTGGGCCGCCCAACTGCAGCACATCTGCCCCGATCCAGGCCGGTACGCCGACCGCGTCGAGTTCGCGTACCTCGACGACGCAGCCCACTTCATCACCGACGACGCCCCCACAGCGGTCGCGACCCTCACCCTCAACTGGTTCAACCAAGCCACCTGATCGGCGGGCGCCTTCGTGATGGGCGCCCGCCCCCCTCGTGTCAGGTGCTCTTGAGGTCGCCGTACAGCTCGACCTCGGAGAGGTCACCGAACCAGCTCGTGGCGTTGTAGATCCGGACATACCGGTAGTGGCTCTCGCCCGACGCCTGCTGGTCGCTCCAGGTGTTTGCCGCCGCTCCGGTGAGTGGATTGGTGAGGTCGGTCCAGGTCTGACCGTCGTTCGATCCCTGTACGACGGTTCCGTCGGCACGCTGCGGGTGGCTGGCGCGAGGCAGGAACAGTACCTCGTCGGGCCGTACGGTCGCGTGCGCACCGAAGTCGATGACGTAGTACGCGCCGGGTCCGCTGTTCAGGTCGCCGTACGTAGCAGGATTGCGGTCGAACAGCAGGTAGCCGACCTGGTCGGCGCCCAGTCCGGTGCCCGGCCATTGTTTGTCGGAGGCGGTGACGGTCGCCACCTTGGCAACGTCGATGAAGTGTGCGGGATCGCCCGCGATGTAGAGCTTCGATCCGTCGGTGGTCCCGTACGCGGTCGGCCCGGCGTGACCGGTGGCATCGAGGTAGTCGACGGCGACCTGGATGTCGCCGGCCACCACGGTGCCGAGTTTCACCGAGGCGTTCCAGTTGATTCCGTCCGCCGAGTTCGCCTTCGCCGTCATGCCTTGGACGGTGACGGTCACCTGCTGGAGCGGCTTCTTCGCGGTGACTGCGACGTCGACGGTGTCGCCGGTTATGATCTTGCCCGCGATCGCCTGAGTGGACGAGATCGAGGTCGACTTCACCAGGTTGCCGATCTCGTGCCGCTCGCCGTAGATGTGGAACTCGGTCATCTCGAACACGCCGCGCACGATCCCGTACAGGACGTCCGGCAACTGTTTGATCATCTGCACCTTCAGGTACCGGAACTGATCGCCCTGCAGGCCTTTGGCGACGTCCAGGGTGTTGTAGTCCTGGGTGTACGCCGTGACCCCGGGCGTGAGCCGAGTCCAGTTGACCCCGTCGTCGGAGCCGAAGACGGCCGAGTTCGCGAGCCGGTCGGCGAAGATGTTGCTCTGGAACCCGAACTTCGTGGCGGAGACCCGGTAGTCGGGCCCGAAGTCGAACGTGTGCGAGAGGTTGACGGCCTGGGGATAGACGGTGCCGGTCTGCTCGTCGCCGTCGACGAGGTTGACGGTGCGGTCGCCGGCGGTGGAGGAGACGACGAGCCCCGGGTAGTCGAGGCTGCCGTCCAGCGCGATCTTCGGCGAGAGCGGGCGCAGTCCGTCCACGGCCCCGACGACGGCGGTCAATGCGGCCTGGTACTCGGTGTCGGACCCGCTCATGCGCAGGTTGTCCGCGACGTCGACGGCGTTGCTGTAGGCATCCTTGGACGCGGACTCGTACACGGTCTGGTGCTCGAACCCGTCCTTCGCGAGCGCCAAGGCGCTGGTGCGGTCGCCGGCCGCGGCCAGAGTGACGCGGCGGGCGGCGATATTGGTGCCGTCGTCGGCGGCGACGGTGACCGTCCAGGTGCCGGCCCGGGTCGGCTTCCAGGTAAGCGTGCCGGTCGCGGAGTCGAGCACGGCGCCCTCGGGGAGCCCTCTCGCGGTGTAGGTCGTGCCCTTGGCTGCGGTCGCGGCCAGGTTGACGGTGGCCTCGGCGCCGAGCCAACCGACGACCCGGCCGGCTGCGGCGGGGAAGACCGGCCCGGTCAGCTCGGCCGCGGCATTGATGTTGATGTGGTCGAGGTCGACGGTGGCGCCCTCGACCTCGATGAACAGGATGTCGTCCATCGGTCCGTCGGTCGTGACGTAGCGCCACTTGCCGCCGGTGTTCGGCACGAGCACGGGGTAGTCGCGTTTCAGCGTGCGGCCGTTCCTGGCGGTCTGCAGGTGCATCACGGCGTCACCGTTGGTGCGGACGAGAAAGCCCAGCTTCGGGCGGTCGGTCGCACCGTTGAGGTAGGCGATCTTCGCGCCGGGGGCCATCCGCACGTAGCCGTCGCCGGTCGTGACGTCGCCGGCCAGGCGTGTGTAGCGGTCCTCGACCTCGTAGATGTTGGGGTTGTTGCCCAGCGGCCGGGTCGACTCACCCGCCGCCGCGGCGGGCGCGAACAGCCACGAGTCGCCGCCGCCGTCGACGCCGTCCCACGAGTTGCCGACCACGCCGCCCCGGTAGTACAGCGGGCCGGGGCGTTTGGCATAGGCCTCGGCGTAGTACGGCGCCATCGCCTTGACGTCCTTGCCGAGCGTGAACCGGTAGTAGTAATAGATCTCCCAGAAGCTCGCGGTGACGTACCGGCCGCGGTAGCCGTCGGCGATGTGGTTGTAGGTGTCGCGGATCGTGCCGTCCGGGGAGATCGCGTACGCCATCGGCGTCCACGGAGTGTCGTAGCCGAGCATGAAGCGCCAGAAGTAGTCGGCGGCGGCGAGGATCCGGTTGCCGAGGAACTCGTACGGGCCGACGGCGTTCGGGGCCGCGGAGACCGTGCCGGCGACCGGGTCGACCTTCGTGCCTTGCGCCAGCAGCATCCGGGAGATGATCACCGCGTTGGTGAGGTCACCGCCGCCGTGGGCCTGGTCACGGCCCATCTCGGCGTGCTGGACGTGCGGGTTCTTGATCGGCTTGCCGGTCTTGTCGTCGTGGTCGACCCAGCGGAACAGCCGCGCGATCGAGCCGTTGAAGCCCTGATCCTTCGCGGTGGCGTTCACGGTGAACCACTCGACCGAGCGCCGGTAGAGAGCGGTGTCGTCCATGAAGATCGCGCCGGCCATCGCGCCCATCAGCGGGTAGCTGTGCTGGTTCATGAAGTGGTTGTTGTCGTTCTGGAAG
This sequence comes from Kribbella sp., assembly GCF_035655035.1. Lineage (GTDB taxonomy): Bacteria > Actinomycetota > Actinomycetes > Propionibacteriales > Kribbellaceae > Kribbella. The sequence goes on from NZ_DASRVN010000067.1 coordinate 19,408, forward strand.
GTCTCGATGACCGGTACGACGAGGTTGTGGGTGAACGCCTGCGTGTCCGCGTCGGTCCATGGATACGCTTCACCGGCGCACGAGGTGTAGCGCAACAGTTCGGCGGCGGACACCATCCGGTTGAGCGGGATGCCGGTGTGGATGTGCGCGTCGGTGAAGTACTCGTACTTCGCGGGGTCCAGCTGCTCCCAGATGCGGATGATGTCCAGCGCGTTCTTGCGATAGACCTCGTCGCCGGTGAGCACGTACAGCACCGCCTGCGTGTAGGACTTCAGCCCGTCCGCGATGAAACGGCCGTTGAAACCTTGGCTGTTGAACGCGTCGGAGGCGGGCTTGGACGGGTCCGTGCTGCTCCGGTTGGAGGACGTCACGCCGGTCCCGGCCGCTGACGACTGCTGCATCGCCCGAAACGACGAGGTCCAGGGTTCCGCGCCCGCGGCGATCTGCCGGCGGGCGTTGTCCAGGATCGGCTGGGTCAGCCCGACGCCGGGGTGCACGAACCCCTGCGGACTGACCGTGGGATGGAACGACACGGCACACGCGCCCAGCTCTCGCGCGGCGGCCGGCCGGGCCGCGGTGATGATCAGGAGGCCGGTGACAAGCACGAGGGCGACGACGAACGCGGCGAGTCGTCGAGTACGGGTAACGGCTGCAGTCGGATACACAGACAGCACCTTCTTCCTGAGGCGGAGACAGGAGGTGACTCACGACATAGTTAACGATTTCTACGCTAGGCATCATCAGGACGCCATGCCAAGAACACAAGACCTTGACGCTAAGAGTTTCTTCTCCTAGCTTTCATAGAAATCGTTAACTATGACGTCCCAGATCCTCTAGCTCACCCGGGAGATACACGCATGCCCAGAAACAGCCGTCGCGCCGTGCTGGCCGGCCTCGCCCTGTGCCTGGCCGCCACCGCGGTCTCCTGCAGTAGCGACACCGGCAAGAAGTCGGCCTCCGGCCCGGTCCAGATCGAGTACTGGGGCTGGACCGACGTCCAGCCGGTGGTGGACAAGTTCAACGCCACCCACACCGACATCAAGGTCAAGCTCGTCAAGCAGGCAGACCTTCCGGGCACCGCCACTGCGCTGCGCAACGCCGTCGCGGCGGGCAGCGCGATCCCCTGCCTGGCGCAGAACTTCGGCGACGTACCGGCCCTGCTGTCGGAGGGTCTCCTCACCGACGTGACCGACTACGTGAAGCCCGCGGAGAGCAAGTTCAAGGCCTCCGCACTCAGCGGCGCCAAGGTCCAGGACAAGTACTACGGCATCCCCACCGGCACCGGACCGACGTTCATGATGGTCAACCGCGCGGCCTACGACAAGTACGGCGTACCCGTGCCGAAGACCTGGGACGACGTGATCGCCGCCGGCAAGAAGCTCAAGCCACACGGCGTCCAGGTGATGAACCTGGCCGGTGAGGACCCGAGCACCCTGGTCAACCTGATCATCCAGGCCGGCGGAACCTGGTACTCGGTGCAGAACGACGCCTGGAAGGTCGACTTCCTCTCCCCCGAGTCCGTTGCCTCTGCCAACATTCTCCAGCAACTGGTGGACAACGGTCTCGTCGCCAACCAGACCTATCAGGACCGGCCGGCCCTGATCGCGTACTTCGACCAGGGCAAGATGGTCTCGTTGCCGACCTCGACCTGGCAGCTGACCAACTACGAGCTGCACTTCAAGAAGACCATCGGCGACTGGGAACCGGTCGATCTGCCGCAGTTCGCCGGCGCCACGAAGTTCGCGACTCCCGCGCACGGCAGCGCTCTGCTGGTGCCGAAGGGATGCCAGCACCCCAGGGAAGCAACCGAGGTGGGCATCTGGATGAACACCACCAAGGACGGCGTCGACGCCACCTACGACAAGGCCACCGGGTCCTACGCCTGGCCGGGTGCGATGCCCGACCCGTCGCCGTGGATCGACGCCTCGGTACCGCGGAAGCTGTTCGGCAGCCACCGTTCGGAGGCCAAGACGGTCATCGACAAGGCCTCCGGGTCCGGAGTAGACAACTGGCTGGTCGGCCCCAACTACACCGGGGTCTTCAAGGAGCTGCAGGACCAGTGGGCGCAGGCGGTCACCAAGAAGATCACCTTCCGCCAGCTCCTCGAGAACATGCAGAAGTTCACCGTCGACGATCTCAAGGCCAAGGGCATCAACGTCGCGAGCTGACACCGAGATCGAGTGGGAGGAGTCGGGATGTCCCTGGAGCTGAAGTCGAAACCGCTGATCACACCACCCGGCCGGCGCGACCGGTACGTCGGTGCCTCAACCCCGCGCTGGCGGCGTACCGTCGCGCTCAAAGGCGCATCGTTCACCGTGCCGTTCTTCGCCGGCTTCGTGATCTTCACCGTGGTCCCAGTGGTGATGGCGCTGAGCAAGAGCCTCTACACAGCGAAGAGCTCCGGCCTCGGCTTCGGCGCCAAGACCGTCAGCTTCAGCGGGTTCGAGAACTTCGACCGCGTCCTGCACGACGTGAAGTTCTGGGGCAGCCTGTGGCGGGTCGGGCTGTTCGCGATCGTGGTCATCCCACTGATCCAGGTCACCAGCCTGGCCTTGGCCCTGTTGCTCGACTCCGTCCGCCGACGAGCCGCCGGAAAGCTCCGGGTCGCGATGCTTGTGCCCTACATGAGCCCCGGCATCGTCGCGACCCTGATCTGGATCTATCTCTACAGCCCTGCCGTCGGGCCGCTCACGCCGTTCTTCAAGCTGTTCGGGATCGACGCGAACTTCTACAGCAGCGGGCTGATCTGGGTGTCGGTCGGCAATCTGATGGCCTGGGGCAGCATCGGCTTCAACATGCTGATCGTGTACGGCGCCCTGCAGGCGGTGCCCCGCGACATCTTCGACAGCGCGCGGGTCGACGGCGCGTCCGAGTGGCGGATCGCCTGGTCGATCAAGGTGCCGTACGTACGGCGTTCCCTGGTCCTGGTCAGCGTGCTGGGCATCATCGGAACCCTCCAGATCTTCAGCGAACCGTTGCTGTTCCGCTCGATGACACCCGAGACCGTCACCAAGGACTTCACCCCGATCATGACCATCTACAACCAGGCCTTCGCGGTCGGCGACTTCAACTACGCCGCGGCGCTGTCCATCGTTCTCGCGCTCGTGGTCGGCCTGATCTCGGCGACCTTCTACAAACTCACGAACAAGGCTCCCGCATGACCGGAACCGCTGCCGCCAGACGCCGCACCGACGACGATCTGCCCGCCGGCCATCATCCGTCCAAGCTGTCCAGGATCCTGGTCCGGACAGGTCTCGTCCTCTTCCTCGTCTACTCGATCGCCCCTGTCTGGTTCCTGATCGTCTCCGCGACGAAGGACCAGCGTGATCTCTACACCACCAACGGCCTGTGGTTCGCCCGGTTCCATCTCTTCGACAACGTCCGGGACCTCTTCACCTACCACGACGGAATCTTCCTGCGCTGGATGGCGAACACCCTGCTGTACGGCGTCGCCGGCACCGTTGGGATGACCATCATCTGCGTCGCGTGCGGCTACGCCCTGGCGATGTACCGGTTCCGCGGCCGCGGGATCCTGATGGGCTGCATCATCGCCTCGTTCCTGATCCCCGGCGCGCTGCTGACAATTCCGTCGTTCCTGCTCTACACCCGGTTGCACCTGGTCGACACACCATGGGCGATCATCCTGCCGCACTTCTTCAGCGCCTTCTCGGTGTATCTGGCCAAGGTGTACGCCGAAGGGGCGGTCCCGCCGGAACTGCTCGAGGCGGCCCGCGTCGACGGAGCGGGCGAGTACCGCGCCTTCTTCACCATCGGAGCGCGGCTGATGACGACCGGATCCGCGACCATCTTCCTGCTCGGGTTCGTCGGCTCGTGGAACTCCTTCTTCGGGCCGCTGGTGTTCCTGCGCGGCGAACAGAAATGGACCCTGATGCTCGGCCTGTACTCCTGGCTGAACGTCAAGGTCGACCAGTCCGTCGACCTGACCGGACTCGTCATCGTCGGAGCGATCGTCTCGCTCGTCCCGATCGTCGCCCTGATGCTCTCCATGCAGCGGTACTGGCGCTCCGGCATCACGCTGGGCAGCCTGAAATAGCTTTCCATCCCATGAACGGAGGAGCCCGTGGCCGACCGCCCCGCGGCACTTTTCGCCCTCGGCGCACAGCATCTGCCGGACCTGTACCCCGCACGCTCGATGCACCGGCTGCAGCAACTCGTGCGCGTCGACCAGACCGTCGTGGCCGAGCGGTTCGACACCGGCGAGATCCGGACCGCCCTGGCCTCGACCGAGTTCCTGATCACCGGATGGGGCTGCCCGCCGATCACCGCGGCGGTCCTCGACGCGGCGCCCCGGCTGCGGGCGGTCCTGCACACCGCGGGCTCGGTCAAGGCGCTCCTCTCCCCGGCGTGCTGGGAGCGCGGCCTGGCGATCACCTCAGCCGCCGCGGCGAACGCCGTACCGGTCGCCGAGTACACCCTCGCCGCGATACTGTTCGCCGGCAAGAACGTCTTCCGGCTCCGCGACCGGTACCACGCGTCGAGGCATTTCACCCTGGCCGAGGTGCAGAGCGGGGTCGGGAACTACGGCCGGACGGTCGGGGTGATCGGCGCGTCCCGGATCGGCCGGCGCGTCATCGAACTGCTCCGTCCGTTCGACGTGGAGGTGTCGTTGTTCGACCCGTACGTCGACGCGGCCACCGCCGCCGAGCTCGGCGTACGGCAGGTCGACCTGGACACGTTGTTGCGCACTTCTGACGTCGTCAGCGTGCATGCCCCGGCGAACCCGCGGACCGATCGGCTCGTCGGCGCCGAACAGCTCGCGCTGATGCGGGACGGGGCGACCCTGATCAACACCGCCCGCGGCAGCCTCGTCGACACTGCCGCGCTGATCGAACACCTCGAGGCCGGCCGGCTGTACGCCGTACTCGACGTGACCGAACCCGAGCCGCTGTCGGCCGGCTCCGCACTCTGGGAGCTGCCCAACGCCTTCCTGACACCGCACATCGCCGGCTCGCACGGGAACGAACTGGCGCGGATGGGCGACTGCGTCATCGACGAGCTCGAACGCTTCCTCGCCGGGCGCCCGTTCGCGCACGCGATCGTGGCCTCCGATCTGGACCGGGTCGCCTGACCTATCGTGGACCCGTCCAGTCTCTCCGAAAGGGGGCCACGGTGGCACGACAACCGACCTCCGGCGACCGTCCGACCGTCAAGGACGTCGCCGCCGCGTCGGGGGTGTCCGCCACCACGGTGTCGCGGGTGCTCGCCGGCAACTATCCCGTGTCGGCGGCGACCCGCGCGCGGGTGCTGAAGGCGGTCCGCGAGCTGGACTACGTCATCAACGCCCAGGCCCGGGCCCTGGTCGGCGGCGGTACGAAGACCGTGGCCTTCATCGTCCATGACCTGGTCGGTCCCTCCTTCGCGTACGTCGGTCAAGGCGTCGAGCAGCAGGCGACCGCCGAAGGACGGCTGTGCCTGGTCTGCGCCACCCACGGCGATCCCGAACGCGAACTGGAACTCGTCGAGCTGATGCGCGAGCAGCAGGCCGAAGCGGTCGTCCTGGTCGGAGGCCGGGTCAACAGCCGGTCCTACGTCGAGCGGGCGATGCAGATCGCCCACGCGCTCGACAAGTCCGGCTCGCGTCTGGTGCTGTGTGGCAGCCCGCCGCTCGGCCCCGATGTGCCCGCCACGGTGGTCGAGTACGACAACGAAGGGGGTGCGTACGCCGTCACCAGCTACCTCATCTCCCTCGGCCACCGCGACATCGCCTTCCTCGGCGCCGGCGAACCGGGCCACACCACGATCGACGGACGTCTCCGCGGGTTCGAGCGGGCCCACGAGGCACACCAGCTGCCGATGACTCCGCACCGGACCCGCGCGATCACCTTCGACCGCGAGTCCGGGTACCAGGCCACCCGCGACCTGCTGTCCGGCGACCGGACGTTCACCGCGATCTTCGCGGCGACCGATGTCGTGGCCAGCGGCGTACTGGTCGCGTTGCGGGAGGCCGGCCTCCGGGTGCCCGAGGACGTGTCGGTCGTCGGGTACGACGACATCCCACTGGCGAGGGATCTCACCCCCGAGCTGACGACGGTCCACGTGGACTACGAGGAGCTCGGGCGGACCGCCGTACGCTATGCCCTCAACCGCGACCGGCACGCCATGAGCCAGCACACCGTGATCGGCACGCACGTGATCATCCGTGACTCTGCCGGCCCACCTCCGAGGCGTTCAGGACGAGCTGACCTCAGGTAGCCATAGTCACCCCTTGACCGCGCCGATGATCACGCCCTTGGTGAAGTGGCGCTGGATGAACGGGTAGACCAGCAGGACAGGGACGATCGCGATCACCACGATCGCCATCTTGATCGCCAGGCCGGGCGCCGGCTGGAGGCCCAGCCCGACGCCGGTCGCGATGCCGCCGGCGCCGGTCGGGAGCGCCTGTTGCTGGACGATGTACGTTCGCAGGACCATCTGCAGCGGCCACTTGGTGTTGTCGTTGATGTACAGCAGAGCGTTGAAGAACGCGTTCCAGTAGCCGACGGCGTAGAACAGGCCCACGACCGCGACCACGGCCTTCGACAACGGCAGCACGATCCTGCGCAGGATCGACAGCTCCCCGGCGCCGTCGATCCGGGCGCTGTCGATCAGCTCTCCCGGGATGCCCATGAAGAACGAGCGCATCACGATCAGGTTGAACCCCGAGATCGCGGCCGGCAGGATCAGCGACGCGTAGTGGTCGATCAGCCCGAGCGAGTTCACCAGCAGATAGCTCGGGATGATGCCGGGGCCGAACAGGAACGTCAGCAGCACCACGAACAGCAACGGCCGGTGGAACAACGACCCCGGCCGCGACAGCCCGTACGCCGCCAGCACGGTGATGCCGAGGCTGAACGCCGTACCGACGGCGGTGATCGCAACGCTGATGACCAGCGCCTTCGTCACCACTCCGCCCGAGAGCAGCTGCACGTACGCCGCCACGGTGAGCTCGCGCGGTACGACGACCAGGCCGCCCGCGCGGGTCACCGCCTCGGTCGACGACAGGCTCGTCACCACCACGACGTACAGCGGGAACGCGACGGCGAGCGCGATCAGCGTCAGCACCACCGGCTTGCTCAGGCGGCCGGCGACGGTCGGTTCTTCTTCCCAGACAGCTCTTGCGGTCATGAGCGCGAATACACCCCCTGCTCGCCCACCAGGTGGGCGAATCTGTTGGCCGCCAGGACGAGTACGAGGCCGACGACGCCCTTGAAGAGGCCTGCGGCAGCGCCGTAGCCGAAGTCGCCGACGAGCAGGCCCTGGTAGTAGACGTAGGTATCGAGTACCTCCGCGGCGCTGCCGCCGACGGCGCTGCGTTGCAGGATGAACTGTTCGAATCCGACGGTGAGGGCGTCGCCGAGGCGCAGGATCAGCAGCAGCACGATCACCGGGCGCAGGCCGGGCAGGGTGATGTGCCAGAGGCGGCGCCAGCGGTTGGCACCATCGGCCGCGGCCGACTCGTAGAGCTCCGGGCTGATCGTCGACAGCGCGGCGAGGAACACGATCATGCCCCACCCGGCGTCCTTCCAGACCGCCTGTCCGGTGACCAGCAGGATGAAGGTGTCCGGCTTCGTCATCAGGTCGATGGCCTGGTGCCCGTGCTCGCGCAACGTCTGCGAGAGCAGGCCGGCGCCGCCGATCATCTGCTGGAACAGCGAGACGACCAGCACCCAGGAGAAGAAGTGCGGGAGGTAGACGATGCCCTGGACGACGTTGCGGATCTTCGCGGACAGCACGCTGTTCAGCAGCAGGGCGAGCGCGATCGGGATCGGGAAGAAGAAGATCAGCTGCACGGCGGTGATCGAGAGCGTGTTGGCGACGGCCGTCCAGAACGCCGGCTCGGAGAACATCCGCTGGAAGTTGGCGAACCCGACGAAGTCGCTTCCGCGGATCCCGGCGTACGGCGAGTAGTCCTGGAAGGCGATCACGTTGCCGAGCGTCGGGAAGTAGTGGAACACGCCCAGCAGCACCATCACCGGCGCCACCATCAGCAGCAACGGCCAGTCCCGCCGCAACCGGTGCCGGAATCCCATCCCACCGGCCCGCGTCGCGCGCGCCCGAGCCTCGCGGACCCGGACCCTACCGACCGTTGTCACTGAGAACCTTCGCGTAGAAGTCACGGCCTTCGTTGCCGCCGTTGTCCTGCCACTGCTTCACCGCGGTCTTCAGCTCGCTGACCGGGCGGCGGCCACGGAAGATGTCCTGCAGCGCGTCGTCGAAGGGCTTGCCCAGCGCGGCCATCTTGGCCGGTTGCTCGACCCGGATGCCGTCGAAGAGATTCTTCTCCCGGACCTTGGCCGCGGCGTTCTGCCAGGCGCTCATCGACTGCACGTAGCCGGGGTACTCGCTCTCGGTGATGGCGAGCGGCCGCCCGCCGAGGAAGATGTAGGTCTGCGAGACTTCCTTCTGTCCGAGCGGCGTCAGCTTCGGCGCACCGTTGCTCTGCAGCGTGTAGTGCTTGCCCTCGACCCCATAGTTGTAGAGCTGGTATTCCTGGGTGCCGAACGGCGCCGCCGTGTAGTTCAGCACGCCGAGCAACTCCTTGACCCGGTCCTGCCCGACCCCCTTCTTCACGAAGGTGAAGATCCCGGCCGGATCGCCGGTCCAGACGATCGGCGTACCGCCGTCGTGGGCGAACGGCAGCACCGGCTGCGGGTCGAACTTCGGGTTGATCGGCAGCTGCCGCTGCAGCGACTCGTGCCAGCCACCCAGGCCGTTCTGCCGGATCAGGAACTTGCCGCCCTCGAACAGCGCGTTCTCGTCCGCGCCTCCGCCGGCGACGACTTCCGGATGCACATAGCCGGACTGGAACAGCTGTCTGACGAACGCCACGCCTTCGGCGAACTCCGGCGTCTCGATCTTGTTCACCAGCTTGCCGCTGGAGTCCTTGCGCCAGCTGCCCGGTGCACCGAACGAGCGGATCACCTCGTCGGCGACGCTGCCGAACGCCCAGCGGCCGGTCTTGGCGTCGGTCAGCTGCTTGCCCAGCGCAAGCAAATCCCCCGAGTTCTTCGGCGGCTCCGCACCGAGCTGGTCGAAGATGTCCTTGCGGTACATCATCATCCACGGGAACCCGTCGGACGGGAACGGCACCGCCTTCAGCTGCGAGTTCCAGACGCCGTACGCCCAGGCCCGGGTCGGCAGGTTGGCCAGCATCGGGTACGCCGCCGCCTTGTCGCCGGCCAGGTACGGCGTCAGGTCCTCGAACAGCTTGTCCGCGGCCTGGCCGAACCGGGTCAGGCCGGAGATGTTCCAGCCCGGGATGCAGAGCAGCTCCGGGATGTTGCCGGCAGCAAGAATCGGGCCGAGCTTGTCGCCGTAGTCGTTGCCGTTCAGGATGTTGAACTTGACCGGCGCGCCGATCCGCTCGTTGTTCGCGTCGAAGTACGAGTTGTTCGCCAGCGGCGGGATCGGGCTCCACAGCGGGGTCATCGCGGTGACTTCCCTGCCGCTCGCCACCATCTTGTCCGGCACCGCTCGCTTCAGCTCGCCCGGATAGTGCGAGAAGCCCGGCGCGGCGCCGTTCTCGCCGGGCAGATCCGGCCTCACCGGTTCGTACCGGAGGTACTTCGGCAACAGGCCCGCCAGCTTGTCCTCGGTCTCCGCCCGCCCCGCCGTCCCGGATCCCGTGCTGCCCTTGGAGCAGCCGGTCAGTGTGACCCCGCCGGCGGCGGCCGCCGCGCCGGCGCCGAGCAGGGAGATGAAGGTCCGGCGCCTGGGGCCGCCGATCTCTGGTCCGGTCACGTCGCATCCCCTAGAATTTGTTTGGCTGATAGCCAAACAAATTAACGCAGAGCCGACGGCACGACAAGGTGTAGAACTGACCCAGAACTTTCTTCCGAACGGACGGGCCTTGATCACACAGACCGCGGACCACACCGACATCCGCGCCACCAACCTGGCCGCGGTGCTGGGGCACCTGCGCCGCGGGGCACCGTGCTCGCGGGCCGCGATCGCCACCGGCACCGGCCTGAACAAGGCGACCGTCACCAGCATCGTCGGTGAACTCCTGGACCGCCGGCTGGTCCGCGAGACCCAGCAGACCCAGAACCACGTCGGCCGCCCCGCGACGCTGCTGGTCCTCGACGGGTCGGCGTACGCGACGATCGGGCTCGAGGTGAGCGCGCGCGGCCTGACCGCGCTCGGCTGCGACACGGCGGGCGAGCAGGTACTGCGCTGGCACCGGGCCGGGCCGGGCGTCGACGCCGGACCGGCGAAGACGATCGCCGCGCTCACCTCACTGGCCCGCCGGGCGATCACCACCGTGCAGTCCTCGGGGCGGCGCATCCTCGGCATCACGGTCGGCGTACCGGGGCTGGTCAACCGCGAGGGCAGCGTCGTCCTGGCGGCCGGGCTCGGGTGGCGGGACGTGCCGCTGCGCGCCGAGCTGGCCGCGGCGCTCGGCCGGCCGGACATTCCGGTGACGGTGGACAACGACGCGTCGCTAGGGGTGCTGGCCGAGCACCTGTACGGCGAATACGCCGGTACGCCGAACCTGATCCACCTCACCGGCGACACCGGCGTCGGCGCCGGGATCATCGCCGACGGCCGGCCGTTGCAAGGACACCTCGGGTACGTCGGGGAGATCGGCCACCTGCGCCTGATCCCGAACGGCCCCCTCTGCCCGTGCGGCCGCCACGGCTGCCTGGAGGCCCTCGCCGGCCTCCCCGCGATCCTCGCCCGCGTCGACGCGACGGGCGACGAGGACGACTCGCAGCACCGGCTCGAGGGGCTCCTGCGGCGCGCGGAGGACCGGGAGGCGGAGGTCATCGAGGTGCTCACCGAGGCGGGCACACATCTCGGCCACGGCATCGCCGCTCTCGTCAACGTCCTCAACCCCGAGGTGGTGGTGCTCGGCGGCGCGTACGCGCTGCTCGCCGAGCACCTGGCTCCCGCGATCGACAAGGCCCTCCGTGAGGCCACCACCGCCCCCGACGCCGGCGGCTGCACCGTCGCTCCGTCGACCTTCCCGCACACCGCGACTCCTCTGGGCGCGACGGCCCACGCCCTCACTCCGCTGACCAGCGGCCGGCTGCCGGGCTGAACACCCCAACGCAGGCTGGACAGGGCATCCGCGGGGTCTTGACCGTGAGCGCACGGGATGCCACTCTCGGTCCCACGCCCGATCTGTCGAAGCGCTTCGACATACCCAGCCAACGGAGTCGATCGCCATGAGTACTCCAACTCCCCGGTTCCGCGACCCGGCCCAGCCGCCCGCCGAGCGGATCGACGACCTGCTCGCGCGGCTCACGCAGGACGAGAAGATCGCGCTACTGCACCAGTACCAGCCGCAGGTCCCCCGGCTCGGCCTGGAGGCGTTCCGCACCGGCACCGAGGCCTTGCACGGCATTGCCTGGCAAGGCCCGGCGACCGTGTTCCCGCAGGCGATCGGCCTGGCGGCCAGCTGGCAGCCCGACCTCGTCCGGGCGATCGGCTCCGCCGTGGGCGACGAGGTCCGGGTCTTCCACCAGAAGGACCCGGCGTGCGTCGGGCTGAACGTCTGGGCCCCGGTGGTCAACCCGCTCCGCGACCCGCGCTGGGGCCGCAACGAGGAGGGGTACGCCGAGGATCCCTGGCTGACCGGCGTCGTCGCGACGGCCTACGCGCGCGGGCTGGCCGGCGACCACCCGGCATACCTGAAGACCGCGCCGACCCTCAAGCATTTCTTTGCCTACAACAACGAGACCGACCGGTGCACGACGTCGAGCAATGTCCCTCCGCGCGTGCTGCACGACTACGAACTCCCGGCGTACCGCGCACCGATCGAGGCCGGCGCCGCCGTCGCCGTGATGCCGTCGTACAACCTGGTGAACGGCCGGCCGGCGCACCTGAGCCCGCTGATCAACGACGTACTGCGGACCTGGGCGTCCGAGGACATCCTCGTGGTCAGCGACGCGTACGCACCGGGCAACCTCTTCGGCGTACAGCAGTACCTGGCCGACGGACCGACCGCGTACGCCGCCGCGCTCAAGGCCGGCGTCGACAGCTTCACGCAGGACGACTCGAACTCCGCTCCGACCGTCGAACGGCTGACGAAAGCGCTTGACCGTGGGCTGATCACCGCCGGGGACATCGACGCCGCGGTACGCCGGGTGCTCGCGATCCGCCTCCGGCTGGGTGAATTCGACCCGCCCGAGCTCAGCCCGTACCACGAGCTCGAACCCGAGCTGGTCAACTGCCCGGCACACCGCCGGCTCGCCCAGGAGGCGGCCCGCGCGTCGATCGTGATGCTCAAGCACGACGGCCGCCTGCTGCCTCTCGCCGCGTCCACGCTGACCCGGGTCGCCGTCATCGGCCCGCTGGCCGGCACGCTGTCCGCGGACCTGTACGCCGGCACGCTGCCTTACCAGATCACCGCACTCGACGGCGTCGCCGAACGCCTGGGCCGGCACCGGGTCGAGTACCACGAGGGCGTCGACCGGATCTCCCTCCGAGTGGCCGGTACGTCGTCGTACGTCACCGTCGGCCCGGACGCGGTACTGCGGGCCGGCAGCGTGCCCGGTGAGTTCGACCTGTTCGACTGGGGTGGGGGTTCCTGGGCGTTGCGGTCGGTGCTGAACGGGCAGTACGTGACTGTTGCCGATGACGGCGAGGTGGTGGCGGACCAGCCCGGGCCGAACGGGTGGGAGGTCAAGGAGACCTTTCGGCTCGTGCGGCAGGCTGACGAGGTGCTGATCCAGCATCAGCACAGCGGCCGCTACCTGTCCGTCGACCGTCACGGCACGGTCGGCCTCGCCGACGAGGGCTCGGCGTTCGAGGTCGACGTACTGGTCGACGGAGCGGCCCGGGCCGCCGAGCTCGCGGCCGCGGCCGAGGTCGCGATCGTTGTCGCAGGCAACCACCCGCTGGTGAACGGCCGCGAGACCGAGGACCGGCGCAGCCTCGATCTCCCGGCCGGACAGGAACGTCTCGTCCGCGAGGTCCACTCGGCCAACCCACAGACCGTACTGGTGCTCACCAGCAGCTATCCGTTCGCGATCGGCTGGGCTGAGCAGCACCTCCCGGCGATCCTGTGGTCCGCACACGGCGGTCAGGAGTACGGTCGCGCGCTGGCCGACGTACTGTTCGGCGACCACGATCCGTCGGGCCGGCTGACCCAGACGTGGTACCACTCCGCCGCCGATCTCCCCGGTCTGCTCGACTACGACATCGTCACCACCGACGCGACGTACCTCTACTACCGGGGCACTCCGCTCTACCCGTTCGGCCACGGCCTCAGCTACACGACCTTCGCGTACGGCGATCTGCGGCTGAGCACGCCGTCGGTACCGGCGGACAGCGAGGTGCAGGTCACGTTCACCGTCACCAACACCGGCGTCCGGCCCGGCACCGAAGTCGCCCAGCTGTACACCCGCCAGCAACGGTCACGGGTCAAGCAACCCCTTCGGCAGTTGCGCGGCTTCCGGCGGATCTCGTTGCAGCCCGGCGAAACCGCCTCGGTCGAGCTCACCGTCGCCGCGGCCGACCTCGGATTCTGGGACGTGACCCGCGACCGCCACTGCGTCGAGACCGCCCACCACAGCATCATGGTCGGCCGCTCCAGCACCGACCTCCGCCTCACCACCACCCTCGACGTCCGCGGCGAGCGGATCCCCCCACGCAGCCTCGACCTGGCCGCGACCGCCTTCGACGAGTACTGCGCCGTCACGCTGACGGCCGCGACCCCGGAGCGCGGCGACGCCGTGATCTCGCTGGAACCCCAAGCCTGGCTGGCCTTCGACGACGTCCTGCTCGAATCCACCCGCTACCGGGCCCGGGTAGCCAACCGCAGCACCCTTCCAGCCACCATCCAACTCCGCCTGGACGATCCCCTCCACGGCCAACCCCTCAGCGCCCTACACGTCCCACCAACAGACGGCCTGATCGAAATCACCGGCGAACTCACCCCGGCGACCGGACCACACACCCTCTACGCGGTCTTCTCCACAGCCGACGTAGTACTCGAGTCCCTACACGCCGAAGCTCGTGCGCCGCGCCTCGACGACACAGCTGACGAACGACATCGCGATCACCGACGGACTGATCAGCCGGCGTGACAATCGACTACTGGCCGTCGGAGATGGCGTTGGCGGAGAGCGCGTCGGAGACCAGGCGGGTGAGGTCGGCGGCGGGTATTCCGGTGAGCGGGGACTGGTTGCCGCCCCAGAAGCGTGCCGCTCGCGAGCCCGTCACCCTTGCGGCGCGATGTCCGTCCACGATCTCGCTGTCGATTCCCCACGACCGGATCAGGGCGGCGACCCCGTTGGCCGGATCGGCGGGCAGGTGGCCGTATCCGCTGGTACGGATCCATCCCCAGGCCCGCCTGAGCCGTTCCCGGTCCCCGAATCGATCGTCGCCGTCGTCGATCCGCCGCCAGATCGACGGGAGCACCGTGCCAAGAGCAGCAGCCGGACGAAGCCGCAGGATCCCGATCAGCTCAGCCGTGACGGCCCAGGCCTTGCTGACGTATGGATGCCTGCCCACGATTGCCGGCCCGACTTGTGTGACGTTCAGGTACGACGCGAGCAGCCGGTCAGGCGCCGACAAATCGCCCGCTTGCGCGCGGAGGCCCAGCGATGCCAGCGCACTCGTAGCCGTCTGTGCCTCGACAGCCGTCATCGTCTCCTGGCCGTCTCCATCGACATACGGATCCACGAATCTGGCCAGCGACATCAGAAGTCCGTCGAGAACAGCCTGTCGTGCCAGCGACTTGGTCAAGCCGCTGTCGATGGCAGCGAGCGAGGGTGGAAGTCCGCCGCCGTAAACCACGCGCTGCTGACCACGAAGCCGCACCGCCGCATGCGGGCTCAGCTCGGCGGCCGATCCGAACGTGGTCGGCACGAGGATCTGCCGGACCCGCGCGGGAGCTTCGAACGGCAGGGTGATCACGCCCCGGCCGGCACCGCGTGCGCGGACGACAGCCAAGGTCCGATCGTCGGCGAGCTGGTGGCAGGCAAGCTTCGTCACGTCGAGCGCCGCGGTACCACCAATGGCCACCACGTTGTCGGCCGGAACTCGTGTCAGCAGGGCAGCGAGCGTCTCGACCTGCTCGACCGTGGCGGGCGCCTGGATCAGGTGCAGCCGGTCAGCAGGGACTTTCAGCCGGCGCCGGACACCGTCCACGAGCCGGAAGTTCGCCGCGGCGAATCCGGAGCCGAGGACCAATACGTTCTGCTGCCGCGGAATATCACCGGATACCACCATGTCCAACGCGCCCTCGCCGGCACAAATCCGAGTCCGGCACCCCCATTGCGCAACCGCATTGGCGCGTCCCGGCACGTCGACGACTCCCTTCACGGATCCATCATTGTCCGCCGCCGCCTTTGACGAAGTCAACGCCGAAAGGGTAAATGCCAGGTATCCACAAATGCACCCACTGGAATTGGGTGCAATTTTTCACGGGTCCGAAGCCGGGACCTACGAACCGGCCGTTTTCGCCGCTTGCATTTCTTGGTCACCAACCGGGCCGTCCGGCGGTGGATTGCTCGCCGGCACGGTGACACGGAGCCGGAACCGGTCGCCGGTCGTCTCCGTAGTACAGGTGCCACCGATCCGCTCGACCCGCTCGGTGATACCGGTGATCCCGAATCCCGGCGCTCCCGGCTCCCCGGCCGCCACCCCGTCGTTGTCGATCGTGAACCTGAACCGGCTCTCGATGCGCACCAGCTCCAGCGTGCAGTTCGTCGGGTGGCTGTGCCGCAGAATGTTCGTGACCGCTTCCCGGACCACCCAGGCAAGCACATCACCGGCGGCTCCCTCGGGCTGGTCGCCGATCCTGATCTGGCAGACCGCTCCACGTGACTCCAGGAGGTCGACCGCCGCCGCCAGCTCGGCGTCCAGATCCGCGGTGAGCGTGTCATGGGCGATGCCGCGCATGTCCTCCAGGGCCTGCCGTGCCAGCAGATGCGCCGTACGGCTCTCCCGCTCGGACCGCTCCACGTCCGCGGCCGCCAGCCGCTCCGCCAACTCCGTCCGCAACATGATTGTCACGAGGTTGTGTCCGAGCCGATCGTGTAAATCCCTGGATATCCGGTCCCGCTCCTGGTGCAAGGTCATCCTCGCGATCTCGGCGTGCGCCGCCGCCAGCTGGACGGCATGGACAGCGAGCAGCGACATCGCGCGGACCGCGATCGCGCCGACGACGTAGAGCACGGTGTAGTAGACGATGGTGAGCACATCGGGATTTGCCACGATCCGGAGATGCCAGAGCCACATCCCGACGAGGACGAGGAGCTCGAGGCCGAGATAGGCAATCCAGCCCCAGATGCCGTCGGTCAGTATGAGCAAGAGCAGACCGATCATCGCGATGGCCCCCGCCGGACTCAGCAGGGAGCGGAATGCGATTGCCACCAGCAACGCGATGAGCGTACTCGGCACGACCAGTGGCCACGTGCGTCGCAGCGGCATCCCAACTGCCCGGATCACCATGCCGTGCAGGCAAATCAGGAGTTGCAGCATCATCAGCGCCGCGTAACCAACGGCCTCTGGGACACCGCTCATCGTCACGATCGCTGTCACGCCCGGAACGACGATCCCGCCGGCAATGACCGCCGCGCAACCTGCCATCGAGAGCACAAACGCCCGGCCGCCACGGCGGACGGTTCGCCAGTTGCGAACATTCCCGAGGGCCGGCCATGGGATCCCCGTCACCAAGCCTCCGTCCCTTCCCCCGTCACCCCGCAGGATGCCGGCCCTGTCCACGGGCCCGAAGAGTCGTCGTCGCCCGCCTGAATGGCCAGCGGGCAAGTCAGTCTACTTCGCCTGTCTGTCCGGGAACGGCGTCGACTTGCCCACCACGCGGGAATCGTGGGTCCACCGTCCCGCCCGGACACCTGAGTAGTACCGTCGAAGGGCAACTGTGGCCAAGGGCAAGCTTCGACGCCTGCGCAGTTCGGCGGTATCGCGGCGCGGAGGACCTGCTCGCACGACAAGGGGGATCGGATGGCAATACGAGTGCTGCTGGCGGAGGATCAGCAGATCCTGCGGGAAGCACTGGTATCGCTGCTGGACCTCGAACCCGACATCGAGGTGGTGGCTACCGCGGAGCGCGGTGACACCGTCATCGGCCTGGTAGAGACGAGCAAGCCCGGCACCGTGCTGCTCGATATCGGACTCCCCGGGATCAGCGGCCTTTCCGTGGCCAAGGAGATCCGGCAGAGGTTTCCTGATGTCCGAATTCTGTTGCTGACGTCGTTGGACAAGCCCGGAATCGTCCGCGAGGCGTTGTCGGCGGGCGTCCAGGGTTTCCTGCCGAAGGGGATATCCACCGCTGAACTGGTCGACGGAATCCGGCAGATCAGCATGGGGAAACCGGTCGTGTCACCCACGCTGCTCTCGGCCGCGCTGTCCGTCGGCGATAATCCGCTGACACCTCGCGAACGCAGCATTCTCCAGCTCGCCGCAGCGGGGACACCGCCACCCGAGATCGCGCAGCAATTGTTTCTCGCTGAGGGGACGGTCCGGAATCGCATTACCGGCATCATCGGTAAACTCTCGGCGCGCAATGCGACGGACGCGGTTCGCATCGCCCAGGAAGCCGGCTGGATCTGACCACCCCTCATTCCATGGCCGGGTTTCCGATCGGAACCAGGTCGGACACCAGAGGAAAGATCCCGTACCAGAGGATCGCCGCGATCACCACCACTCCGACGACCATCGCCAGGCATCTGACCGGGCGCGGGCCGGGCAGCCGTCGCCAGACAAAGCCGATCATGACGCACCTCCTGATGGCGCAGCCGACGTGCCGGGGTTCTTCGGGACCGTTGACTGCAGCTTCCCGGTCACGATCAGCCGCTGAGAATGGCCCCATTTCGGATTACAGGTGGTCAGAGTGATCTGTGCGGTGCTGGGCGCCGCGCCAGGACGGCCCGGGACCGGTGCCAGGACGGCGGTGTCGGTTGGACTCACCATCGTCGAAGACTCGACCCGGTACACGTAGCGTGCAGTCCGGTCCTCGACCAGGATCGTGTCACCCGGCCTGACCTTGTCCAGGTCCCAGAACAGCCCATGGAACCGGTGCCCCGCGACCGCGAAGTTTCCGACCTGCCCCGGCAGTTGGGTGCCTGGGTAGTGCCCGAGCGCGCCTCGCAGACTCTGTAGGTCGACGCCTTCCACGACCGTCCACTGCATGTCCAGCCGGGGAATCGACAACCGTACCAACGGAGTTCCTGCGGGCATTGCCTGTCGCGACTTCCCGGAAGCAGCCTGCCGTGGGGTCTTGGGAGGAGTTTGCCAGCTTTGCGTGAGTCGCTGATCGAGTTGCGCCTGGGCATCCTCGATCTGCCCTGTCCTCCCCCACGTCTGATAGGCCAGGAATCCGAGCAGGACCAGCCCGGCAACGGCCAGCAGTTCTCCAACGACACCCGCGATTCGCCATCCCACCGGAACCGTCGCCGTACCGTTCATAACGAGCGCGCTGCCGTTTCCAGATCAGGGCCTGCGGCCGCTCGGCCGGCTACACCGAGCAGTCTCCCGATCGCGTCCACCGAACGTTGCGCGGCATCACCCGCACCGAACGGATTGGCCAGCAACGGCTGTACGCTGCGGCCGTTCAGAATGTTCCGCGCGGCCGCGGCGACAGCCCGCCGCTCAGTACCGACCAACTGTGCGAAGCCCGCCTCCACCGCTTCCCGGCGTTCGGTCGTTTCGCGGACGACCAGGACCGGCACACGAAAGGTCGGGGCCTCCTCCTGGATCCCGCCGGAGTCGGTGATCACCAGTGCCGACCGCCGCAGCGTCCACACCAGGTCCGGGTAGTCGAGCGGCTCGGTGATCGTGACGTTGGGATGATCGCCGAGCATCAGGAAGACCTGCGCGCGGACACTCGGATTCGGATGCACGGGCAGTACGACGGCAGCGTCCGGGAACTCCCGTACGACGTCGCGCACTGCCTCCAGGACATTCGCGATGCCTTGCCCCCAGGACTCCCGGCGGTGCACCGTCACCAGCACCAGCGGGCCTCTGGCGGCGGCCGCCCGCACGATCGCGGCGTCACGGGGCGGCCGGTCCAATGCCGCGATGTGGTGTGCCGCGTCCACAACAGTGTTTCCGGTGATCTCGACAACCTCGGCCGGCACGCCTTCGGCCAGGAGCGCCCTCGCCGAGGCAGGTGTCGGTGCGAGGTGCAAGGAGGCGATGCGGGACACCAGTTGCCGGTTCGCCTCTTCGGGAAACGGTGAGGCGAGGTCTCCGGTGCGAAGTCCGGCTTCCAGATGAATCACCGGAATCCGGCGCCAGAACGCGGCCAGCGCGCACACCAGGGTGGTCGCGGTGTCGCCCTGCACCAGTACCGCGGCGGGGGTCCGTTCGGCCAGCAACCGGTCGACGGCCGGCATCATCAGCGTGCACAGCTCGCTCAGCGAACCGTTCACCCTGGCCAGGTCGAGCCGGAAGTCGGAGAACAGATCGAACGGAGCCAGCCCCTGCTCGACCATGCCGGGTTGCTGCTCCACGGCGACGACCGCGGTCGGCAACCCGGCCTCCGCGGCGGCCAGCACGACGGGTGCGATCTTGATCGCCTCCGGCCTGGTCCCCGCGAACAGCATGACCTCTGGGGACATCATCAGCTGACGTCCGCTCGGGCCAGACGCCGCCGGCGAACGGCGAACAGCACCATCAGAGTGCCCGCGAGGACGAGCGCGATGGCCAATGAGATCCACCAGCCGTAATTGGCGCCGGTCATCGCGAGTCCGGGGCCGACACCGACTCCGATTTTTCCAGGCTTGTACATTGTGTTCCTCTTTCACTGAAGACAGGGTTGAAGGCAGCCGACTGGTCAGGACTCGATGGCGACCTCCCCGCGGCCGGCCGTTTCGGCATTGCGCCGGGTTTTCGACCAGCCGTGCCGGCCGCGGATCATTCGCCACACCGCACGGACGGAGGTGACGTAGAACGTGCCGACGTACAAGGTGAAGGCCAGTCCCATCCCGAGCCCGGCCAGAACGTTCCGTTCGCGCCGGCACTGGAACTGGTAGATGAATCCCCAGACCACGAACGGCCCGGTGGACAGCGCGGCGATCAGGAACAGCATCAGGAAGCCCCGGCCGGCCGGCACGGCCTGCAGTAACGACGGGTCACGCAGTACCTGTCCGAGCAGGAACAGCACTGGGATGGGGTAGATGAGCGCACCTACCAGTTGCATCCACGGCTGGATCAGGTAGTAGCTGACTTCCGTGACGCCGATCGCCCCGATGTGCTTCGACCGCCAGATCGCGGGCAGGTACCGGATGCACTGCATGGTGCCCTGACCCCACCGAGTGCGCTGGGTGATGAACCGGCGCAGGCTGTACAGCCCTTCTTGCGCGACGTAGGTGTCCGCAGTGGAGGCGGTACGCCATCCGGCCATGAGCAGGTGTACGCCGAGTTCGTAGTCCTCCAGCAGCAGGCCCCGCCACGGCTCGCCGGTTCCCCGGGCGATGGTGTCCAGCGCCGACAGGCGGGTGAACTGGCCGTTGCCGCCCATCGCCACCGTGCCCGCGTGGGCCCTCGAATGCTGAATGGCCGAGATCGCCGTACGGAACTCCATGTCCTGCAACTGCACGAGCTTCAGCGCGGCCCATCGCCTGAGGCGGCTCGGCCAGTCAGGCTCGGTGTCTCGGTTGAGCATCCGGACCTCGACCTGGACCGCACCGATCGCGCTGTCGCCGAACAGGTGGTCCGCGGCACACGCGTCCAAGCAGTTGGGCGCGAGCGCGCCGTCCGCATCGACGACGCCGACGATGACTCTCTCCCAGGACACCTCGGTCCCCAGCCAGACGGCGAGTTCCTGGTACGCGGTGTTGAGTGCGTCGCCTTTTCCGGTGCGCGCGTGCGGTGGACGCCGGCTGACCAGGTGGAGGTACGGATCGGGAGCCTCCGCCGCGTGCATCAGCGAGGTGACCACTCGTGCGGTGCCGTCGTGTGAATCGTCGTCGATGACCCAGACGTGCGAGGCCGGAAAGGTCGTCCGCAGGCGAACGATCGTGTCGCCGATGACGGCTTCTTCGTCACGGCACGGTACGAAGAAGTGCCATTCGAATTCGTCGCTGTCGCCTGCGGGCATCCGCCGCCGGTTGACGAACGGTACGACGATCGCGCACACGTACGCGATGAAGACGCCGCTGCACGTGTAGGTGAAAACTTCGATGAGTGTGTTCAGCACGGCCCGCTACCTTCCCAGGAAAGAGAAGTTCCACAGGTTGTCCGCCACGAGTTCCGTGTCCGGCCTGTCGTTGAGCTCACGAGATTTCTGGAACGCGATGTTGAGCTGTTTCGCCAGACCGCTCTTTCGCCAGTGCGGCCCGATCCAGTAGTTCAGGTAGTAGTTCGGGGCGAACTCGGCGGCAGGCGCCGACCAGAAGTCATGGCTGGGGTCGGCCACGTAGGCGAGCACCGGCCTCGCCGCACCGGCCGCCCAGGCAGACCCGGCATCGTCCGAGCTGGACGGGAGGATCGCCAACTGCAGGTTCCGATCCGCCAGGAACGCGCCGTCGATCGGTGCGCTGGTCCCCAACCCGCCGACGTCGATCGCTCGCCGATCGGCGCGATACGGCAGTACGCCGGCGTCGGCGACCGCGAGCGAACCGTCCGAAACGCGGGCCTGATGAACAGCGTCGG
Organism: Kribbella sp.; assembly: GCF_035655035.1. Lineage (GTDB taxonomy): Bacteria > Actinomycetota > Actinomycetes > Propionibacteriales > Kribbellaceae > Kribbella. The sequence goes on from NZ_DASRVN010000067.1 coordinate 40,978, forward strand.
CAACGGCCTGGTGCGCGGCAGCCAATCGATACCGGTAAGCCAGCATGCTGGTCAGTTCGGTGGCATCGCCGAAGCCGACCACGGTGGCCAGTCCGATCGCGGCGAACACCACCGCACCGGTGATCCTGCGCCAGGCGGCAGCGACGATGGCGATCACGACGATTGCGCTGCCCATCGCCGTACCGGCCGACAACTGGCTGGGCGCCCACAGCAGTACGGCGGCAGTCGCCACGGCGATCGCGATGAGCGCCGTCCACCGTCGCCTCCCGGTCTCCGGTGCACTGGACCCGGCCGTCAATCGGATCGGCCTGCTCAGCACCAGCAACACCACCGGAAACAGCAGCTGCCAGTACAGTCGGTGCCCGACGTCCGCCAGCACATCGGACTCCCGGTACAGCCCGAACATCAGGGCCGCGGAGGTCACCGCCAGCACCAGTGGTACCGCGTCCTGCAACGACGCGGTCCGTGACCACAGCGAGACGCCAGTAGCCCGGCTGTACGCCGTGAAGCCGAGCACCAGACCGATCAGGACGGGCAGCAGAATCGGCCCGGCCACCGGCAGCACCTGGATGACCCTGATCAGCAACGGTTCGTTGCCGCCGGTCTCCTTGGCGAACGCGTTCGGGAGGAAGGAACCGAAGTACGACCACCGGGCGGCCCAATAGAGCGCCCATCCGGTGAGGACCACCAGGGCGCCGAACCGATTGGATCTGCTCCGATCGATCAGCAGCGACCAGCCGATCGCCACAGCTGCCAGCACAACGCCTTCCGGCCTGCACAGCGCCACAGCGCCTGCCACCACGAACCCGGCACGCCCCAGCCCTCCACGCCGGTAGACGATCGCGAACAGCCAGCCGGTCAGCAGCGCGAAGCACACTGTCTCGAGGCCCATGAACAACTGCAGAAAGAAGATGGGGCTGGCCAGGGCGACCGCGAGCAGGACGAACTTCTGGCCCTTCGGCAACCGGGATCGGCACACGGTGGCGAGGTAGCCGGCCGCGATGCCGACCGCCAGGATCTTGAAGAACAGTTCCGCGGAGATGCCGAGTGCCGCCGGGATGATCGAGAGAACGGCGTACAGCGGGCTGCTGTAGGCCTCCACCGGTGCGCCGTCGCTGTTCCAGTTCCAGTCGCCGTGCTCCACAAGGGTCTTGCCGTATCGCCAGGTAATGAACGAGGCGTCGACCGTCACCCGGAAGAACAAGAACCCCAGGGCCAGCGCCACCAGACCGAGTAGCACGTAGGCCAGGCGCCACAGGCCTGTCCGCTGCGTGCCGTCGAGCGTGTCGATCGATATCGCTTGTTCCTCAGCGCTGGAGCGCTCGCTGCCCGTCATAGGGTTAGCGGCTCCGGACATGATTTCCCCCGAAAGCTTTCTGAATGTGAGGCGGCTTGGAAAAGATGTGACCGGGCCCCGGTGAGCCTGTAGGCCCGGCCACATCACTGGTGTTCCGCAGGAGGCTCTATGCCTTGCTGTTCACGACGCCCTTCAGCGGCGTCGAACCGATCCCGTCGATCGTCGCCGTGCCGCCGGTCTTCGCTCCCGGAGTCGCCGTGGAGTCCGCCGTGGGAATGGCCGTGATCTTGAAGTTGAACGCCTCGACCGTGCCCTGGTAGCTCTTCTGGATGTCCGCGGCCGAAGGCAGGGTCACCGTCGCCGTCTTGCCACCATCGCTGAGCTGCACCTTGTCGCCGATCCAGACGCCGTCGCCGGCGCCCTTCTGCCCGAAGACCTTGTACGACATGTTGGTGGTGAACGTGAAACCCTCCGGCGCCTTCAGCACCAGGGTCCGGCCGCCGACCTTCGTGACGTCACCGTCGGTCGGCTCGTAGCTGACGTCGAGGTACGCCGTCTTGCCCGGCGCCGCGCTGGGTACCAGGCTCTGGAAGAGTTCCGCGACGTTCTTCGGGTCCGACTCGGCCTGGTTGCCGTTCGCGTCCTTGGCAACCACCTTGATCTGAGTGGCGCTCTTCAGGTCGTTCGGCAGGGTCAGCGTCGCCTTACCGTTGCTGACGGCAACCGGCCCCGCGACCTGATTTCCGTCCTGGTCGACAGCGGTCACCGTGCTGCCGTCGCTACCAGTCACCGTCAACTGGTCGCCCGCCTTCACGTCACCGGCGGGAGCCGTGATGACCGGCTTCTTCACAACAGGAGCCGTCGACGTGACGGCGAGCGACACCGGGGCCGAGTCCGCGGACGGGCCACCGGTGCTCCGCTGGGACGTCGCCTGGACCGCGTACGTACCGGGCTTCAGGGTGTCCGGCAACGTCATCGTCCAGTTGCCGTCCGCGTCGGCCTTCACCACGGGCTTCTGGAAGAGGCTCCCGTTGATCTTCAGGCGCACATTGGTTCCCGGGTCGGCCGTCCCGTGCAGTTCGCCGCCCTGTGTGACGCTGACGCTGCCGTTGAGCGCCTGGATCGTCGGAGCCTGTGGCGCGGCGGGCGCCGCAACCTTCAGCCACGTCTTGCCGATCTCGTCCGAGTGCAGCAGGCCGGCAAGGTTGTTCAGGCTCACGTCGCCCGTAACCCGGATGTCGTCGCGCTGAGTTGCCGGCACCGTGAAGCTACAAGTCGACTTGACCTCGGACTTCAGGAACCGGGTGAGGAAGTTGTCACCACCCAGCAGCGACTTGATCGCGTTCGCGCTCAGGTTCCGGACCTGCGCGACAAGGCCGCCGACGTCCACGGGCTCGAAGTTCGTCGGGTTGTCCTCCGAGGCCGCCAGCAGCTCCTGCTTGCCACCCGCCGAACCCTTGGCCGGGGGAAAGGCGGTCGCGCACGGATCGCCGTTCAGCAGAATGTACGCCTTCTGCCAGGAAAGCAACTTCACCACGTCCTGCTTGAGGCTGACGGCGTCCAACTGGGTTTGCGAATTGAACGCGTCCCAGACATCCCAGTTCCGCCACTTGACCGCCACCTTGACCGGCTGGCCCGGATTGGCGACACCATGTTCGACGTTCGTCAGGAATTGCATGCGGTCCGGCGTACCCGGCCTCGGATCCAGCGGCACCGAGACGTCGTCACCCGTCGTCTGTCCAGGCTCCGCTGCTGCCGCGGGCAAGGCGATCCCGCCGGCCACCGCGACACCGAGCGTGGCGACGGCCGCAGCGCGCGTCAGGCGTTCCAGCCCGGCACGCTTGTGTCCCCTGCTCTTCATAGAGATATCTCCCACTCGCATCTCGCCCCCATTAGTGAGGGATTACGAAATGAGTATGTGGAAGCGGATCGCGCCCGGCCAAGCAATTCCGGAGCAAGGTGGTACCGCTACCTACGAGACAGTGAAAAATTGAACACCCCGGTACTGCAGAATTACACGACCGCGCCGCAGCAGGTGATCACGAGGCGGATACCCGGAGTACGAGCTCTATGCAGCCAGGAAGTGGTAGGTGCCTGAGGCGATGGTCATTGACACGGTGGACCCGTCGCCGGAGACGGCGGAGACGTACGGCGCCTGGGGTAGTGGCCGGCCGGACTCCGTGACGAGCGACGGCGACGTGGCCGGCAGCCGGACCGTGGCGGTCGCGTTCGCCGGGACGGTCACGTCGAGCCGCAGACCGCCGCCGGGCGTGGTCGACCACTTGCTGGTCACCTTGCCGTACGGCGTGTCCAGGCCGAAGTCCGACGACGTCACCCCGTCGCCAGGCGTGGGCGCGATCAGCACCCGGTGGTACCCGGGCTCGGCCGCGGACACACCGGCGAGCGTCCGGTACATCCACTCCCCGACCGCGCCGTACGCGTAGTGGTTGAACGAGTTCATCCCGATGTCGTTGAACGTGCCGTCCGGGTTGATCGAGTTCCACCGCTCCCACACCGTCGTCGCGCCCAGGCCGATCTCGTAACCCCACGACGGGTACGACGTGTTCTGCAGCAGCTTGTACGCGAGGTCGGAGCGCCCGACCTTCGTCAGCACCGGCAGCAGCCCGTCGACCCCGAGGAAACCGGTGGACAGATGCGTGCCCCGCCGGAGAATCGTGTCGGCGAAGTGGTCCCCCGCCGCCTGAACCAGGTCCGCCGGGATCAGGTCGTTGGTGAACCCAAGGATGTAGCCGGTCTGGCTGTCCGATCCGACCTTCCCGTCGGCCGCCACGAACCGCGCGATCCAGGCCGCCCGTACGTCGTCGTAGAGCTTCCGGTACTTCGCCGCGTCCGCGGTCTGCCCGATCGCCGCCGCCATCTGGCTGAGCTGCCGGGCGCCCTTCGCGAGGAATGCCGTCCCGATCAGGTCCCCCGGCGTCGGGTCGTCCAGGTTGAGCCAGTCGCCGTACGCGCCGCCACCGCGGATCAGACCGGGTGAGTGCGAGGCCAGGTAGTCGACGTACCGCGCCATGGACGTGTAGTGCGCCTGGATCACGGTCGTATCGCCGTACGCCTGCCACAGGGTCCACGGCACGTTCACACCCGCGTCCGCCCAGCCGGCGTTGCCGAGTCCGCCGTCGAACGAGTTGGGTACGGTCGGCGCGACACTCGGGTACGAACCGTCTGCGGCCTGGCCGTCCCGGAGGTCCTGCAACCACTTGCTCAGGAACGCCTGCGAGTCCAGGTTGTAGACCGCAGTCCGTGCGAACACGTTGATGTCACCCGTCCACCCCATCCGCTCGTCGCGCGCCGGGGTGTCGGTCGGGATCGACAGGAAGTTGCCGCGCTGACCCCAGACGACGTTGCTGTGCAGCTGGTTCACCAGTGCGGAGTTGGTCCGGAAGCTGGTCGTGTGTGCGGCATCGGTACCCATCACCACGCCGGTGATCGCACTGGCCGGCGGCGCGCTCGGCAGTCCGCTCAGCTCGACGTACCGGAAGCCGTGGAAGGTGAAGCGTGGCCGGTAGGTCTCCGGCCGGTCGGTGGCGAACGTGTAGTGGTCGGTCGCCTTCGCACTGCGCAGGTTGTCGGTGTAGAGGGTGCCGTCCGGGTTGAGCACCTCGCCGTACCGGACCGTCACGGTTTGACCGGGCTGACCGGTCAGGCGCAATCGTGCGACGCCGACCATGTTCTGCCCGAGGTCGTAGAGGTACTTCCCAGGCGTCGGCGAAGCAATGGCCTTCGCAGCGAGCTCCTGCGTCACCCGCACCGGCTGGTCCGCCTGCGGGACCAATCGCGAGGTGACACTCGGCCGGAGCATCACCGGTGTCCATTCGGTCGGCGTATGCCGTGCGTCGTAGCTCTCGCCGTTGAGGAGATCCGCCGTGCGTACGGCGCCCGGCGCGGTCTGCCAGCTCTGGTCGGTCCCGATCACGTCGGTCGTGCCATCGGTGTAGGTGACCCGCAACTGCGCGGTGAGTGCGGTCTCGCTCCCGTACTTCTGTGGGCCGAACATCGCGAGATTGCCCGCGTACCAGCCGTTCGACAGCTCGGCACCGAGCACGTTCTGCCCCGGCCGCAGCTGCCGCGTGACGTCGTACGTCTGCGACTGGATGCGCTGCCGGTAGTCGGTCCAGCCCGGCGCGAGCTCCTGGTCGCCGACCTTGCGGCCGTTCAGGCTGAGCTCGTAGACGCCTTCCGCGGCGGCGTACATCCGGGCCCGGGCGATCTTCTTGTCCGCCGGAATCGTCACCGTACGGCGGAACACCGGCAGCGGCGGTCCCGGCAGCCAGAGGTCGGTGTTGCCCTTCACCTCCAGGCCACCGGTCGGCAGTACCGTCCCGTCGGGGAAGGTCTGGTCGCCGGCGGGGAAGGTCGTGTCGACGAGCTTCCGACCGGCCGAGTTGGTCACCGTCAGGTTGTGCACGATCCCGGTCTCCGCGCCGTTGGTCCGGAATCCGACGATGCCGGGCTCGTTGTGGTCCGCCCGCTGCCGCTGGTCGACCTGCGTGCCGTCGATCCAGGTGGTGATGGATTGCCCGGCGACGGTGATCCGGAGGTGGTGCTGCTGGGTCAGGTCGACGTTCAACGGGATCTCGTCGAGGACGACGTATCCACCGCCCTGCTGACGGACATGCGGTCGCAGCAGGGCCGGGCCGACCTGGTTGAGTTGCCACATGTACCCCAGGCCGTCGCGGCCCCGGAAGAAGATGCCCAGGGCATCCTTCTTCACGGTGACGTCCGCGTCGACCGTGTAGTCGGTCCACTCCGCGCCCGGCTGGCTGTCGGCGCCGATCCAGTCGCCCCGCCAGTCCCCGGGTTGCAGCTGCGCGGTCTCGAACGTCGCGGCCGGAGACCAGTCGGTGGCCCGGCCTTGGTCGTCCCAGACCCGGACCGACCAGAAGTACTGCGTATAGGGCTTCAGCGCGGCGCCGGCGTACTGGATCTCGAGGGAGCGGTCGGAGCGGACCATGCCGCTGTCCCACGCATCGGGGCGGGCCAGGCGAGACCGTGTGGTGGCTACGTGTACCTCATAGCGTGTCTGCGCAGTACCACGCCGGTCGCTGTCGAGCTGCCAACTGAGCCGCGGTACGCCCGGGGCGATGCCCAGCGGATCGGTGAGCGCGTTGGTCCTGAGGTTGTGCACCTGCGGCGTCGGGGCGGCGGACGCGCTGTTGATCGGCGTGGTCAGGAGGGCCGCCAGGGCAAGGCAGATCCATCGAAGGCGTCGGGACATCACGAACTCCTCAGCTGAGCGGGCGGGGGCTGCGGGTCGGTTCGGTCAGAAGTTGAACTTGTCGATGTTGGCGGCGGTGAACTCGGTCGGCGGGCCGAGCACGATCTCGCCGTCCGCGCCGATCGTGTACTCACCGAGCTTCCCGGCCTTGAACTTCTCGCCCTGGGCTCCGGTGATCTGGCCGGAGCTCATCGCGGCCCCGGCGTACGCGGCGAGGTAGCCGATGTCGGCCGGGTTCCAGAGCGCGAACTTCTTCACCGTGCCGTCCTTGACGTACTGGCGCATCTGGTTCGGCAGGCCGAGACCGGTGATCGCGACCTTGCCCTTGTAGCTCGAGGCGCTCACGTACCGGGAGGCGGCCGCGATGCCGACCGTGGTCGGGGAGACGATCACCTTGAGATTCGGGTACGACTGCAGCAGGCCCTGCGCCTCGGTGAACGACTTCTGGTCGTCGTCGTTGCCGTAGGCAATCTTGACCAGCTTGAGCTTCGCGTTCTCCGGCTTGGCCAGCTCGGTCTTCATCACCTCGATCCAGGAGTTCTGGTTCGTGGCATTGGGTGTCGCGGACAGCACGGCGATCTCACCGGAGCCGCCGGCCAGTTCGCTCGCCATCTTCACCAGGCTCTCGCCGATGCCCTGCGTGGTCGCCTGGTTGATGAACGCGTCCCGGCAGGTCTTCGACGCGTCGGAGTCGAAGGTGATCACCTTGATCCCGGCCTTGCGCGCCTGGTTCAGCGACGGGCAGACCGCGTTCGGATCGTTGGCCGCGACCACGATCACGTTCTGCTGCTGCTGGATCAGCGTGTTGATGTAGCTCACCTGTGAGGACGCGCTGGCGTCGTTCGGGCCGACCAGCTTGTACTCGCCCTTGAGCTCGCCGACCGCCGTCTTCCCGCCGCCGACCTCGACGTCGGAGTACGGGTTGTTCAGCTGCTTGGGCAGATACGCGATCTTCAGCCCCTGCTTGAGGGGCGCGTTCGGGTCGGCCTTCGCGGCGGTGCTCTGCGGGGCGCCGGTGTTCTGGCCCGCGGTGCTGGACTTCGTCGTACCGCCGCAGGCCGTCAGCGCGAGAACGGCGACGGCGAGCGCAAGGTGCTTGCGATGGGACATGGTTCGACCTTTCAGGTGCGACGCAGCCGGTTGGCCAGGTTGGGGACGAGGACGGAGGCGATCAGCAGTACGCCGGTGACGACGTTCAGAGCCTCGTTGGACACGTCGGACAGGCGGAGCGCGTTCTGCAGTGCTCCGAGCAGTACGACGCCGGCGATCACGCCGGGCAGCGCGCCCTTGCCGCCGAAGATGGAGACACCACCGAGCAGTACGGCGGCGACGACCGCCAGCTCGAGACCGGCGCCGTTGTCGGCGCGGGCGCTGGAGTAACGCAGCGTCCAGAGCACACCGGCCAGACCCGACACGGCCCCGCTGGCGACATACAGCCAGAACTTCAGCCGGCCGGGGCGGATGCCGGCGAAGCGGGCAGCCTGCTCGCTCGCGCCGACGGCGAAGACGGCTCGCCCGACCGGGGTGGCGTGCAGGATCACGCCGAAGACGGCCGCCAGGACGACGATCACGACCAGCACGTTCGGGATCGACGTACCGCCGATCGTGCCGGTGACCCAATCGGTGTAGGCGGCCGGGAAGTCGGCGACGGCGCTGTCGCCGAGGACGACGAACGCGAGACCGCGGTACAGCGCGAGCGTGCCGATCGTGACCGCGAGCGACGGCAGTCCGAGGACCGTGACGAAGACTCCGTTGACCGCGCCCAGGACCGCGCCGAGCAGCAGGCAGAGCGGGATGATCGTCTCGATCGGCTGGTTCGCGTTCCACAGGTAGCCCATCACCGCGCTGGACAGGCCGAGGGTACTCGCGACCGACAGATCGATCTCGCCGGTCACGATCACCAGCGTCATCGGCAGCGCGACCAGCATGATCGGCAACAGGTCGAGCACCAGGAAGCCGAAATTCTGCGCGGTGCCGAAGTTGTCGACGGTCACGGCGGCCACGATCAGCGCGACCACGGTGATCGCGACGATCGCGACGTTCCAGTTGGCCAGGCGGCCGCCGCGGGTGCCGGTGAGCTCAGCCGACATGAGAGCCCCGCTTCTTCAGGCCCGCCGCGACCCGGACCGCGACCAGCCGATCGGCGCCGATCGCCAGCAGGATCAAGGCGCCGACTATCGCCTGCTGCCAGAACTGATTGATCTCCAGGACGGCGAGCGCGCTGCCGATCGTGGTCAGCAGCAGCGCGCCGAGGGCGGCTCCCCAGACGGTGCCGCTGCCGCCGAAGACCGCGACTCCACCGACCACCACGGCTGCCACGACATTCAGCTCGTACCCGGTGCCGGCGGCGGCGTCGATCGTGCCGAACCGCGCCGCGAACAACACTCCGGCCAGGCCGGCCAGGCCACCGCTGACCAGGAAGGCCCCGACGGTACGGCGCCCCACCGGAATGCCGGCCAGTGTCGCGGCCTGCGGGCTGGACCCCATCGCGTACAGCTCGCGACCGGTCCGATAGTTGCGCAGGACAACCGCCGTGACGACCAGGACCAGCACAGCGATGAGGACGAGGTACGGAACACCGAGCAGGCTCGCGTTGCCGAACCGTAGGAACCCCGGCGGCAACTTGTCGGCGTTGATCTGGCTGCCGCCTGCCCAGAAGTACGTGACGCCGCGAACGACGTACAAGGTGCCGAGGGTGACGACCAGGGCCGGGATGTTGCCGTAGCGGACCAGGACGCCGTTCAGCAGACCGCAGACGGCTCCGACCGCGGCACCGGCGAGGAGCGCGAGTACCACCGGGACGCCCGGGTTGTCCCGCAACAGCGTGCCTACGGCGAACGCGCTCAGGCCGAGGACCGATCCGACGGACAGGTCGATGTTGCGCGTGATCACCACCACCGCCTGACCGACGGCCAGGACGGCCAGGATCGCGGTGTTGAGGAGGATGTCGCGGATGCTCTGCCCGGACAGGAAGCGGGGATTGGAGATCGCGGTCACCGCGACCAGCAGGACGAGTGCGAGCACGATGCCGAGCTCGCGGGCCCGGAGTACGACGTCCAGCGACGACCGCTTCGGAGCGCGGATCCCGACGGCGGTCATGCGGTCACCTCCTGACCCGTGGCGGCGAACATCACGGCCTCCTCGGTCGCCCCGGCACGGCTCAGCTCGGCGACCAGGCGGCCCTCGCGCATCACCAGGACGCGATCGGCCATCCCGAGCACCTCGGGCAGCTCCGACGACACCAACAGTACGGCGACGCCTTCCGCGGCCAGGCCGGACATCAGCCGGTGCACCTCGGCCTTGGTGCCGACATCGATACCGCGGGTCGGTTCGTCCACGATCAGGACCTTCGGCCTGGTGGCCAGCCACTTCGCGAGGACGACCTTCTGCTGGTTGCCGCCCGAGAGCGTGCCGGCCGCGTCCGACAACCGCCCGTACTTCGTCTTCAGCCGCTCGGTCCATTCCTTCGCGGACCGGCGTTCCCGGCCGCCGATCAGGAAGCCGAACCGGGACAGCGAGCGTGACCGCGGCAGCGTGACGTTGCGCTCGACCGACAGCTCCATCAGCAGGCCCTGCTGACGGCGATCCTCGGGAACCAGCGCGACTCCCGCGGCCATCGCCTGTCGCGGCCGTCCTGCCTTGAGCAGGCGGCCGGCGACCTCGACCGTGCCGGAGTCGCGTGGGTCGACCCCGAAGATCGACTGCACCACCTCCGACCGGCCGGAACCGACCAGGCCGGCCAGCGCGACGATCTCGCCGGCGCGAACCTCGAACGACACGTCCTTGAAGACCGGGTCGCGCGAGAGGCCCTCGACCTTGAGCGCCGTCGCGCCGGGACTGACGTCCTGCTTGGGAAAGAGCGCGTCGAGATCGCGGCCGACCATCCGGCGGACCATCTCGTCGACGCTGGTGTCGGCGAGCGGATCGGTCGACACGAGCCGGCCGTCGCGCATGATCGTGACCCGCTGGCAGAGTGCCGTGATCTCTTCGAACCGGTGCGAGATGAACAGCACCGCGGCCCCGTCGTCGCGGAGCGACCGCGCGACCGCGAACAGCCGTTCGACCTCGACACCGGTGAGCGCCGCGGTCGGCTCGTCCATCACCACGACCCGGGCCTCCACCGCCAGCGCCTTCGCGATCTCGACCAGCTGCTGATCGGCGATCGACAGACCGCGGGCCGGCCGGTTCGGGTCGATCGACACGCCGAGACGCCCGAACAGCCGCGCCGCCTGGCCGACCATCGCGGCCCGGTCGATCGTCCGGAACCGGCCCAGCGGCTGCCGGCCCATCGCGATGTTCTCGGCGACCGACAGGTCCGGGAACAGCGTCGGTTCCTGGTAGATGACCGCGATCCCGGCGGCCTTGGCGTCGGCAGGTCCGCTCAGCGCGAGCGGCGTACCGTCCAGCTCGATGCTGCCCGCGTCGGGGCTGTGCACGCCGGCGAGCATCTTCACGATCGTCGACTTGCCGGCACCGTTCTCACCCACCAGGGCGTGTGCCTCACCGCCGTACAGGTCGAAGGAGACATCCCGGACGGCGGCTACCGCGCCGAAGGACTTCGACACACCACGCACGCGCAACACTGCGGCCATCGGTCACCTCCGACTCGGCGCGCCTGAAAGGTTTCAAGCAGTGGAGTGGAACATACGATCCACTCTGCGGAGCGTCAAGACTTCGCTGCGTTATTACCGAGTCCAGCCACTAAGACGTTTCAAACCGCCGCAAAGCCCCGCGCACTAGGCGATGTTCGCCGATGCGAGGTACGACGGGAGCGGCGAAACTGCCCCGACGGAGTCACCGATGTCGCCGCCGGCGCGGTCGTCACCGCCCTCGGCGGCTGGTCAGACGGTGTCGGGCAGGGGATGCAGGTACTTGGGCGTCATCGCTCGCAGCTTCTCGAAAGCTTCCGCCGTAGGGCTGGCCGGCTCGGCTTGGTAGACCACGAGCTGCTGGTGCGGCGCGCCGTTCACCGTGAACGCCGAGAACCGGATCCGCAGGTCACCGACTTCTGGATGCCTGAGGTTCTTGCCTTCCTGGGACTTGCTCTTCACGTCGTGCCGCGCCCAGAGATCGACGAACTCCGTGCTCTGACCCGAGAGCTCGTCCACCACCTCGGCGATCCTGGCCGAGGCGGGGTCGTAGCCGTACGCCGACCTCAACTCCGCGACGCAGGAGTGCGCCGCCCGCTCCCAGTCCTGGTAGAACTCGCGACCGGCGGGGTCGAGAAACACCATCCGGGCAAGGTTGTCCGAGCTGTCGAACCCCAGGTGCAGGGCCGCGGCCATGGCGTTGCCCGCGAGGATGTCCAGGGCCGGGCCGACGATGAACGCCGGGGTGTGTTCCCAACCGTCCATCAACTGGCGCAGCTGAGCGCTCACTTCACTCTGGCCACGGGGACGCCGTTCGGCGGCTCTGCACAACCGATACAGGTGGTCGGACGCTTCGTCGTCCAGCTTCAGCGCACCGGCGACCGCCTCGAGAACCTGCGGAGACGGACTGTTCTCCCGGCCCTGCTCGAGCCTGATGTAGTAGTCGGAGCTGACACCGGCCAGCATCGCGACCTCTTCCCGGCGCAGCCCCGGGACACGGCGTCGTCCGTACTCGGGAAGGCCGACGTCGTGAGGCTTCAGCCCTTCGCGTCGAGCTCTCAGGAAATCGCCCAGAGGAGACCCGTTGCTCATCACCCAAGGCTAGCCGGAGCGACGCATCGTGGTGGTTCGCCCGGCGCGGTCGCGGCTCGTCAGCCTAGGTGTGGGACACCCAGGAAGACCGCAGCCTTCATCCGCCTGCCCGACCGCCACAGACTCGAACACGCAAGCCGACAAGCCCTGCAAGGGCAAGCAACGAGAGAGGTATTCCTCATGGCTACGTGGTTCGTCACCGGGGCTTCCCGAGGCATCGGCGCCGAGATCGCCCGCTCCGCACTGGCAGCAGGCAACAACGTCGTCGTCGCCGTCCGGCATCCGGAGCGCGTCCCGGATGATCTGAAGAGCTCCGGGAACGCGTTCGCGGTCGCTCTCGACGTCACCGACGACAGCAGCATCCCCGGCGCGGTCGATTCGGCCGTGGACCGGTTCGGCGGGATCGACGTACTGGTCAACAACGCCGGACGTGGTCTGCTCGGCGCGCTCGAGGAGATCACGGACGCGGAAGCCCGCTCGCTGTTCGACCTCAACGTCTTCGGCCTGATCAACGTCACCCGCGCCGTACTGCCCGTCATGCGCAAGCAGGGTTCGGGCAAGCTGGTGCACATCGGCTCACGCTCCGGCTTCGAGGGCGAGCCCGGTGTCAGCATGTACTCCGCCTCGAAGTTCGCGGTCGCCGGCATCAGCGAGGCGCTCTCGGCCGAGCTGGCGCCGTTCGGCATCCAGTCGATGGTGGTCGAGCCCGGCGTGTTTCGTACCGACTTCCTCGACAGCAGTTCGCTGTCGGTGAGCGCCAATCGCATCTCCGACTACGACAACACTCCCGCGCACGTGACGCTGGACTGGATCGATCAGGCCAACCACGCGCAGCTCGGGGACCCGGTCAAGGGCGCGGCCCTCATCGTCGAGGTCACGTCCGGCGCGAAGCTGCCCACCCACCTGTACCTGGGACGCGACACGATCGAGCGTCTCGAGGTGAAGATCCAGCAGATCCGCGACGATCTCGCCCCCTGGAGCGAGAAGTCCGCCGCCACCGGCCACGACGACGCTGCCTGACGTACGGCGGCCGCAGACCCACAGCCTGTGCACCATCCGACCGAAAGAGGTTTCATCATGTCCGCACTGCTCACCGGTACCCCGCTGGCCGGCCGCGTCGCCGTCGTCTCGGGCGCCTCCAGCGGCATGGGTGCCGTGACCGCCAAGCGCCTCGCCGAGCTCGGCGCCACCGTGGTCGTCCTCGCCCGCCGCAAGGACCGGCTCGACGGCGTCGTCAAGGAGATCGAGTCCGCGGGTGGCACCGCGCTCGCCCTCGGCGTCGACGTCACCGACCGTACGGCGGTCGAGGCTGCCGCGGCCCAGGTCGCCGATCGCTTCGGCAAGGCCGACCTGGTGTTCAACAACGCCGGCGTACAGCTCATCTCCGGCATCGAGGAGCTCAAGGTCGACGACTGGCAGCGCCAGATCGACCTCAACATCAGTGGTCTGATGAACGTGATCGCCGCGTTCCTGCCGCACCTGACGGAGTCCGCCGCCGAGGGCAAGCCCGCCGACCTGATCAACACCTCGTCGATCGCGGCCACCCGGATCCTGACCAAGTTCTCCGTCTACTCCGGGACCAAGGCCTACATCAGCCACCTCACGCGCCTGCTCCGCGTCGAACTCGGTCCGAAGATGGTCCGGGTCGCCACCATCGAGCCCGGAATGGTCGACACCGAACTCCCCGACCACGTCACCGACCCCGACGCCTCGAAGCTGATGGCCGACCTGATCCACGACATCGACGTCCTCCAGGGCGAGGACATCGCCGAGACGGTCGCCTTCATGGCCGCCGTACCGCGCCACGTCAACCTCACCGAGATCACCATCCTCCCCACCGCCCAGGCCGTCTGAGGGCCGCCGTACGTACCGAAGCCGAGCACGTCGCCGCACGACCGGGGAACCATCACTGTGATGGTTCCCCGTCGGCGTTGAGGGAGCCGAGCAGGCCAAGGGCATCGGCGGAGGTGCTGCCCGGTTCGGCTTGGTAGACGATGAGTTGCTGGGCCGGGGCGCTGTTGACGGTGAACGACTCGGAGTGCAACTGCAGGTCGCCGACCTGGGCGTGGTGGAAGAGCCTGGCCTCGCGGGTCTTGCGCCGTACGTCGCACCGCGCCCACCGTTCCCGGAAGTCGGCGCTCTTCAACGACAGCTCACCGACGAGTTCCCGCAGCCGCGGGTCGTCGGGGTCGCTGCCGGCCGCCCGGCGCAGTGCGGCCACGTTCGATTCCGCGGCGCGGTCCCAGTCACGGTAGAAGTCGCGCGCGGCCGGATCCAGGAAGGTCGTCCGCAGCAGGTTGTCCGAGTGGGTGAAGCCGCTGTGCAGGGCAGCCGCGAGCCGGTTGCGAGCCAGCACGTCCAGGGCATGGCCGACGACGAGAGCGGGCGTCTCGCTCCAACTGTCGAGGAGCATCAGCAGGTGCGGAGCGACGCGTTCGACGCGAGGCGCCCGGCGCGTACGGCGGTTAGCCGGGGTAGCCACGCGGAACAGGTGCAGCACCGCCTCGTCGTCCAACCGCAGCGCGCGTGCGACGGCTTCCAGGGTCTGCCGCGACGGGCGCCGTTCGCGGCCCTGTTCCAGGCGCATGTAGTAGTCCGTACTGATCCCCGCCAGGGTGGCAACCTCTTCACGCCGCAGACCTGGGACCCTGCGGCGGCCGGTCGTGGGGAGGCCGGCGTCCGCCGGGCGCAATTGGGAACGCCGCGCCCGCAGGAAGCCTCCCAACGCGTTCTCGGCCGCGGGTCCCTTGTCGGTGTCCATACCCCCGAGGCTATGGCGCCACAGAGCCTGGTTGGGGTGGATAAGGTGGGTGCGCTTCACCCAGGAATTGGACACCCCGGCCTACACTGAAACGTGTCAGACGCACCAGCAAGTCAGCCCCAGCGAGGTGCGACTGAGTGGCCCAGGACGAGCCGTCCGTTGTTCGGTCGGGACGCCGAGTTGGCCCAGGTGGAGCTTGCCTTTCGCGAGGCGGGCCTGGGACGAGGTACTGCGGTGGTGCTGGCCGGCGAGGCGGGCATCGGCAAGACAGCGCTGATCGAGCAGGCGATTCGCGCGGTTCCAGGAGTCCAGGTCCTGCGTGCTGCCGGTGCCGAGTTCGAGTCGGTCCTTCCGTTTGCCGCACTGCATCAGCTCTGTGGGCCGTTGCTCGGTCGATCGGAGACCCTTCCCGGGCCGCAGCGCGCCGCGCTCGAGGCGGCCTTCGGGATGCGGAGTGACGTCGTACCCGAGCGTCTTCTCGTCGGGCTCGCCGTGCTCGGGCTGCTGGCAGACCGCAGCCGGCGGCTTCCGGTTGCTTGCGTCATCGACGACGCGGACTGGCTCGACGACGAGTCTGCGCACGCCCTCGCATTCGTCGCCCGCCGCGTCGAGGCCGATCGCATCGCGATCGTGTTCTCGGTCCGTGATCCGGCGTCGGCTCAGCAGCTGGCGGGGCTTCGTACGATCCCGGTAGGTGCCCTCGGCAACGAGGACGCCCGGCTGCTGCTCGCGTCCGCCATTCACGCACCGATCGATGCGCGTGTGCGGGACACGATCATCGGCGAGGCGCGGGGGAATCCGCTCGCGCTCCTGGAGCTTCCACGCAGTGCCGGCTCGCGGAGACTGGCCGGCGGCTACGCGTTCCCTACGCGGCCCGTTGCCAGTCGCATCGAGGAGAGCTTCCTTGAGCGCATCTCGGCGCTGCCTGCGCAGACCCGGGGCTTCCTGCTCGTGGCGGCGGCCGAACCACTCGGCGACACCGTTCTGCTCTGGGATGCGATCGACCGGTTGGGCATCGACCGGGCAGCCGCCGAACCGGCCGAGACGGCCGATCTGCTCGAGATCGGCGGCCGCGTCCGTTTCCGTCATCCGCTCGTGCGTTCGGCGGTGTACCAGGCGGCAGCACCTGCCGACAGACGGCGGGCGCATGACGCGCTCGCGGCGGTGACCGACGCCGAACGTGAGCCTGACCGCCGAGCCTGGCACCGGGCACAGGCAGCCTCCGGCCCGGACGAAGACATCGCCCTGGAACTCGAGGCCTCGGCCGGCCGGGCCCTCACCCGCGGTGGGATGTCCGCCGCTGCCGCATTCACCGAACGCGCGGCCGAACTCACGGCCGACCCGGGAAGGCGCGCGAGCAGAATGCTCGTCGCAGCCCAGTTCGCCCAGTCCGCAGGTGCCGTGAACTGGGCGTTGAGACTCCTGGACGAGGTGCAGAACGACCAGTTGGGCTCAGAACAATCGGGCGCGGTGTCACTCCAGCGTGCCCAGATCGCCTTTCAATCGGCGCGTAACTCCCGCGCCGCGTCCATGCTGTTGAGCGCCGCCACACGCGTGAATGGCGATCGCGCACGGGTCGCGCTCCTCCAAGCGTTCAGCGCGGCGATGTACGCCGGCCGGCTGGGCGACGGCGTCCTACCCGAAGTCGCGGGCGCCGGTCTGCGCGAGTTGGCGCATACGGCCGGCGCGCGACCCGTGGACCACCTGCTGGAAGGTCTGGCCACCCACGTGGTGCTCGGCTACGAGGCGGCTGTTCCGGCGATGCGGCGAGCGATGGCCGAAACACTGGCCGACGGTTCGATCCGCGACAAGGAACTCCGGTGGCTCGGTCTGGCCTGCATCACGACCATGGACCTGTGGGACGACCAGACGCACGCGGTGCTCACCGAGCGGATGGTCGCGATGGCGCGGAAGACCGGGGCGTTGTCGGTGCTGCCACTCGCGCTGAATCTCAACGCGATCGCGCATGTCCTGGGCGGCCGGCTCAACGCGGCCACCGTCGGCGTCAGCGAGGCGTACGCGATCACCGCTGCGACCGGCAACGCCGAATTCGTGTACGGCGACATCGTGCTCAGCGCCTGGCGAGGAGACCGGCACCGCGTCGACCAGCTGCTCGCCTTGGCTCCCGAGGTCATCCGCCGTGGCGAGGGCCGGGCCCTGGTGGTGATGGAGTACGCCACCGCCGTACTCAACAACGGGTTGGGCGAGTACCAGCTCGCGGCGGACGCCGCTACCCAGGCGCAAGCACACGGCGACCTCGGTTTCGAGCTCTTCCTGCCCTTCGAACTGGTGGAATCGGCGGCCCGGCTGGGTAGACCGGAGTTGGCCGGCCGGCCCATGCACACGATCGAGCGAGGTGCGCGCCTGTGCCGGACCGATGCGGCGATCGGCGTGGAACTGCGCTCCCGCGCCCTCTTGAGCACCGACGCGGACGCCGACGTTCTCTTCCAACAGGCACTCGCGCGTCTGGAACGTACGACGTTGCGGACCTACTGCGCCCGAACGCATCTCGTGTACGGCGAATGGCTGCGCCGTCACGACCGGCGCTCGGATGCCCGGCACCAACTGCGCACCGCCCACGAGGCACTGTCCGAGATGGGGCTCACGGCGTTCGCCGACCGGGCGGCCCGCGAACTGGAAGCGACCGGCGAACACGCACGGCGGCGTGATCGCCTCTTCGCCGACACCCTGACCGCGCGGGAGCTCGACATCGCCTCCCGCGCCGCCGGCGGTGCGACGTCGAAGGAGATCGCGGCCGCGCTCTATCTGAGCCCGCGCACGGTGGATGCGCACCTGCGCAGCATCTTCCGGAAGTCGGGCGTCAAGTCCCGGCGGGAACTGCGGAACCTGAACCTGGCGGATCCCGGCCTCAGCGGATGACCGCGATGTTGACGTCGATCGTTCCCAGGCTGCGCGCGATGCCGAACGACAGGAAGATGAAGTGTTCGGTCGCCCGCGCCTGACCGATGTCGCCGAGATCGAGCTGCCACTCCGCCGGCCAGCCCAGATCGCTCAACAGCCCGCCGACCACGGACTTCGCGTCGCTGTCGTTGCCCGCCAGGAAGACCGTGCTTGCCGCGGGAAGACTGGACGGGTTGTTCATCAGCGGCGCCTGCACGGTGTTGAGAGTCTTCACGACGTGTGTCCGCGGGAAGGCGTCCTGGATCACTTGGCCCAGGCTGGCGTTCGGGTAGCTCAGTTCGAAGTTCGCCGACAGGTCGTTCGCCACGTCGACGAGAACCTTGCCCGCCAGGGCCTCCGCGCCGATCGAGTTCAGCGTTTCCAGGACGACCCCGCCAGGGATCGCGTCGACCACGACGTCGGCGCCGGCGACCGCTGACTTCACGTCGGCGGTCGGTGCCGGAAGGCCGGTCTGTTCCGCCGGGTTGCGGGACGCGTAGACGACGCTGTGTCCTGCCGCGGCCAGCCCACCGCCGATCACCTTTCCGACCCGACCTGTTCCGATGACTGCGACGTTCATGCACTACTCCCTTGTCTGGCTCGGTCGGATACAGCCTCGCCGGTGCGCGCGGGTCCTCGCGTCGGTAGTGAACACCTAACTCTGGCGCCGGGGTGGACCGAGGAACTGGCCGGGTCCGCCGTGTGGTTGTGTTCGTCCCAGACGAGTTACGTCTCCGGGCAAGGACGGGAGCGTCGGATGGATTCGAGGCCGAGTTGGCCCACGATGGAGATCGCAGCGTGGCAGCCGACCAGGGACACGCTGCATCTCTGGACCCAGATCGTCGGCAAGGTTCGGTTGGCACTGACGCCGCACGTCAACCACTGGTGGAACGTGCCGCTCTACGTCAACTCCGTCGGGTTGACGACGTCGCTGATGCCCTACCGCGGCGGCGGCGTGGAGATCACCTTCGACTTCCTCACCCACACGCTGCTCATCCACACCACGGCGGGCGACCGTCGGGTACTGCGTCTCGAGCCCCGTTCGGTCGCCGACTTCTACGCCGAGTTCCGCTCCGCTCTCCGCGAACTGGACATCGACGTTCACATCCGTCCGGTACCCGTCGAACTGCCCCACGCGATTCCGTTCGACGCCGACCACGAGCACGACAGCTACGACCCCGCGGCTGTGCGGGACTTCTACTGTTCCTTGGTTCATGCCGAGCGGGTGCTGACGAAGTTCCGGTCCACGTTCAGCGGCAAGGTCAGCCCGGTGCACTTCTTCTGGGGCGCCTTCGACCTCGCGGTCACGAGGTTCTCCGGCCGGCTGGCTCCCCGCCACGCCGGCGGGGTCCCGAACTGCCCCGACTGGGTCATGGCCGAGGCGTACAGCCATGAGGTGTCGAGCTGCGGCTATTGGCCGGGCGGACGCGAGGAAGGCATCTTCTACTCCTATGCCTATCCGATCCCGCCCGCCCTGGAAGCCGCCGAAATTCGGCCGGCCGCAGGCTATTACGACGGCGAGCTGCGCGAATTCGTCCTGCCGTACCGCGACGTACGAAAGGCCGACGACCCCGACGCGTATTTGACGGAATTCCTGACCAGCACGTACGACGCCGCCAAAGCCCTCGCCAACTGGCCGTGACCGGCGGGCTCTGAACGGAGATCCGCGGCGCGATGCCCACCTCCTCGCCGCCCACGCCCGGCCCCCGTCCAATTGGCCCCTGAGAATCTCGCGGAATGACAGCGATTTTCAGCTCGCGGGCGCTGTGCGTGGTCGCCGGGGCGCGCTGGGTTGTGTCAGGATGCGGCGCGTGAGCACGCCAACCAAGGTCCCGGAAAGGGCCGGTACGACAGCGAAACAGCCGCTCCGGTCCTCGGTCGGGTTCACCGTCACCTTGGTGCTGCTGGTCGGTACGGCGTTGTTCGGGCGGCGGTTGTTCGCCGGGTGGTTCGTCGATGACGGGGTCCGGACGTGGGCGACGATGTTCGTCGGGGTCACGATCCAGGCGATGCCGTTCCTGGTGCTCGGCGTCGTGCTGTCGGCCGCGCTGACGGCGTTCGTCCCGGCGTGGTTCTTCGCGAAGGCCCTCCCGAAGCACCCGGCCCTCGCCGTACCGGTCGCCAGCGCCGCCGGCGTGGTGCTGCCCGGCTGCGAGTGTGCGTCGGTACCGGTGTCCGCGGCACTGATGAACCGGGGCGTCACGCCCGCCGCGGCGATCGCGTTCCTGCTGTCGGCGCCCGCCATCAACCCCGTGGTACTGGCGTCCACGGCGGTCGCGTTCCCCGGTCAGCCGAAGGTCGTGATCGCGCGGGCCGTGACCTCGCTCGGGGTGTCGATGATCCTCGGCTGGCTGTGGTTGCTGACCGGCAAGGGTGGATCCTGGCTGAAGGTCCCGAAGAACCGGCACGCGCACGACGGCAGCAGGTTCGAGACGTTCCGGTCCGCGATGCTGCACGACTTCCTGCACGCCGGCGGGTTCCTGGTGATCGGCGCGGCCACCGCGGCCACGTTGAACGTCGTCGTTCCCCGGAGCTGGCTCGATCACGTGGCCGGGAATCTCCTGGTGTCGGTGGTGGTCCTGGGGCTGCTCGCCGTACTGCTGGCGATCTGCTCCGAGGCGGACGCGTTCGTGGCCGCCAGCCTGACGCAGTTCTCGCTGACCGCACGGCTCGCGTTCATGGTCGTCGGGCCGATCGTCGACGTGAAGCTGATCGCCTTGCAGACGGGCACGTTCGGCCCGAAGTTCGCCGCCCGGTTCGCGCCCGCGACGTTCGTGGTCGCCGTACTGGCGAGTCTGCTCGTCGGATGGTGGTTGCTGTGAAGCGCAACGTTGCCGGGCTGGTGATCGTGTTCGTCGGCGCCGCCGTACTGCAGCTCGCGATCTCCGGGACGTACTTGCGGTACGTGAAACCCGGGATGCGGTGGATGCTGCTCGCGGCCGGCCTGATCCTGATCATCCTCGCGATCACCGACGTACTGATGGATATGCGGAAGAACCCCGCCGAGGACGAGCCGCCACCAGCCCGGCCCGAGGATGCCTGGCGGGATGCTCCCTGGCGTACGGGCCGGCGCGACGACGAGGTCGACCAGCACACGCATTCGGATGACGACGGCCATGGCCATCACGGTCTGCCGCGCGCCGCCTGGCTGTTGCTGATCCCGATCTTCGCGCTCCTCGTCGTCGATCCGCCCGCACTCGGGGCGGACGCCGCACAGCGCCAGTCGCCGGTCGCGGCGAAACCCGTGCAGGCGCAGGGCAACGCGTACTGGCAGGGCAATCATTCGTTCGGGGCCGCGACCATCGCGGTGCGCGACTACGCCGTCTGGGCGGTGTGGAACACCGACTCGATGAAGGGCCGCACCTTCCAGCTGACCGGCTTCGTCACCCCGGACCAGAACGGCGTCTGGTACATCACCCGCATCGGCATCACCTGCTGCGTCGCGGACGCCTCGGCCTTCATGATCGAGGCCCGCGGCCACGCGGCGCCGCCGAAGAACCGCTGGGTGACCGTCACCGGCACCTGGGCCGAACCGACCAAACGCGCCGACGGCGACGTGGCCGCCCTCACGGTCCAGTCGATCAAACAGGTCCCCGCCCCCGCCAACCCGTACGAATAGTCCCCGCTCCCCCACCTGGGGAGGCCGAGGTGGACGGGTCTTGTTGATGTTGAAAATCGTTTTCAGTTAAGCTCCTTGCTACCCGGGGACGTGCCCGGGTCTTGTCCGGTCGTGAGGAGAACGAAGCATCATGCGTCCTGTCCCAGTACCTCGGGTCCGTCGCGCGGCGCGATGGATCGCCGTCGGAGTCGTCACCGTCGTTACCGCCGCGTCGGCTGCGGCCTGCTCTACGGCACCGACCGCGTCCGCGGGCGGCAGCAGCCGAACCATTCAGGTGGTCGCCGCGGAGAACTTCTGGGGCAGCATCGCGAGTCAGCTCGGCGGCAGTCGCGCCAAGGTCACCAGCATCATCAACAACCCGGCGGCCGATCCACACGACTACGAACCGACGGCCGCGGACGCGCGTACGTTCGCGGGCGCGCGGTACACCGTCGTCAACGGCATCGGGTACGACGCGTGGGCCTCGAAGCTGCTGGCGGCGAGTGCGGGCAACGACCGTACCGACCTCAACGTCGGCGACCTGCTCGGCATCAAGCCGGGCGGGAACCCGCATCGCTGGTACTCACCGGCCGACGTCCACACCGTGATCGGCAAGATCACCGACGACTACAAAGCGATCGACCCGGCGGACGCGGCGTACTTCGACCAGCAGCGGACGACGTACGAGAAGACGACGCTGGCGCCGTACGAGAAGCTGGTCGCCGGCATCAAGGCGAAGTACGCCGGTACGCCGATCGGCGCGTCCGAGTCGATCGTCTCGCCGCTCGCCGAGCAGTTGGGCCTGCGGATGCTGACGCCCGTCGGCTTCCTGAACGCGATCAGTGAGGGTTCGGACCCGGTCGCGGCCGACAAGGCGGCGATCGACCAGCAGATCGCGACCGGCCAGATCAAGGTATACGTATTCAACAGTCAGAACGCGACGCCCGACGTCCGCGCTCAGGTCGCGGCGGCCAAGGCGAAAGGCATTCCGGTCGCGACCGTGACCGAGACCCTGACGCCGGCCGGTGCGACCTTCCAGGACTGGCAGGTGCACCAACTGCAGGCGATCGAGCAGGCCCTGGCAACGGCGGCCCGCCGGTGAGCCCGGAACAAGCCGCAGTCATCGAGCTGCACGATGCGGCCGTCCGGGTGGGTGGGCGCACGCTGTGGGCCGGCGTCGACCTGACCGTCCGGCGCGGCGAGTTCGCAGCCGTCCTCGGACCGAACGGCGCCGGTAAGTCGACGCTCCTCAAGGTCCTGCTCGGTCTGTTGCCGTCAGCAACGGGACAGGTCCGGGTCCTGGACGCCGCGCCCGGTCAAGCCGGCCGCCGGGTCGGGTATCTGCCACAGCGCCGCAGCTTCGACCCCGGTCTGCGGATCCGCGGAACCGACATCGTCCGCCTCGGTCTTGACGGGCATCGGTGGGGCCTCCCGCTGCCCGTCCGCCGCGGGCGCAATGCGGCGGCGCGGGCACGAGTCGCGGACCTGATCGAACTTGTCGGAGCTTCGGCGTACGCTGACCGCCCGATCGGCCAGTGCTCAGGTGGCGAGCAGCAGCGACTGCTGATCGCCCAGGCGCTGGTCCAGGGTCCGGAACTGTTACTGCTGGACGAGCCGCTGGACAGCCTCGACCTGCCGAACCAGAACGCCGTCGCCGCGCTCATCGGCCGGATCTGCCGGGAGCAAGAGGTCGCCGTCGTGATGGTCGCGCACGACGTGAACCCGATACTCCACCACCTGGACCGCGTGGTGTACGTCGCCGGCGGGAAGGCGGTCTCGGGTCCCCCTGGCGAGGTCATCACCTCCGACACCCTGTCCCGTCTCTACGGCACGCAGGTCGACGTACTCCGCGCCTCCGACGGCAGGATGGTCGTCGTCGGCGATCCCGGCGTACCGGCGGTGCACGACGGTACGACGAACCGGGGAGGGCTGCACCATTCCGCCGCCTGACGGGCCCGCGTGGTCCTGGAACCTGATCGCGGACATCCAGCAGGCGTGGGCGTATCCGTTCATGGTCAACGCCTTCCGCGCCGGGGCGGTCGTGGCCGTCATGGCCGCTGCCATCGGCTGGTTCATGGTCCTGCGGCGACAGACGTTCGCCGGCCACACGCTGTCGGTCGTGGGCTTCCCCGGCGCTTCGGGCGCCACGCTGCTCGGCGTCAGCGCCGGCCTCGGGTACTTCGCCTTCTGTATCGGCGCGGCCTTGGTGATCGCGGTGCTCCCCCGTTCAGGACAGCACCGATTGTCCGAGGAGACCGCGCTCACCGGCGCGCTGCAGGCGTTCCTGCTGGCCTGCGGATACCTGTTCGTCGCGCTGTACAAGGGCTTCCTGAACGGCGTGAACGCGCTGCTGTTCGGCAGCTTCCTCGGCATCACGCACGGCCAGGTGACGCTGCTCCTGGTCGTCGCGGTCGTGGCCCTCGGCGGTCTGGCCGTCATCGGCCGCCCGTTGCTGTTCGCGTCGATCGATCCGCAGGTCGCGGCCGCCCGCCGGATCCCGGTGCGCGTGCTGTCGGTCCTGTTCCTGGTCCTGCTCGGCGCGGCCACCGCGGAGGCGGCGCAGATCACCGGCGCCCTGCTCGTCTTCGCTCTCCTGGTCCTCCCCGCGGCCACCGCCCAGGCGATCACCGCACGCCCCGCGGCGAGCCTGCCGCTGGCCGTCGCGATCGCCCTCATCACGACCTGGCTCGGCCTGCTGGCCGCCTACTACTCGCCGTACCCGGTCGGGTTCTACGTCTCGACGTTTGCCTTCGGCACCTACTGCCTGGTCCGGCTCGGACGGCACCTCGCCGGCGTGAGAGATCGCCGTACGGGCGGATTGCTCGAGGTGACCGGATGACGCATCCGTTCTTCCAGCACGCGCTCCTCGCCGGTACGGCGATCGCGGTCGCCGCCGGGCTGACCGGGTACTTCCTGGTCCTGCGAGCTCAGGTCTTCACCGGCGACGTACTCGGACATACGGGATTCACCGGTGCACTGGCCGCGCTCGCCGTCGGCTTCGACCTGCGGATCGGGTTGTTCGGGCTGACCGTCGTGGCCGCGGTGCTCTTCGGCGTCCTCGGCCGGTCCGCCAAGGTCGATGACGTCGCGATCGGGAGTCTGTTCTCCTGGATCCTCGGCCTGGGCGTGTTCTTCCTGACCCTGTACACGACCTCGCGCAGCGCCTCGAACGGCAACGCCGGCGTACGCATGCTGTTCGGATCGATCTTCGCACTCAGCGCCGGCCAGGCCGCACTGGCCGCGATCGTTGCCGGCGGCATCTGCGCGGTGATGGTCCTGATCGCGCGGCCTTTGCTCTTCGCCTCGATCGACGAGGCGGTCGCGGCGGCGGGCGGCGTTCCTGTTCGGCTGCT
>NZ_DASRVN010000068.1:0-3112 GCF_035655035.1 Kribbella sp.
ACGAAACAGGATGTGGAGGACAGATGACGCAGGTGGCAGAGCAGCCGGGCAGTACTGCCGGGCGGCTCGGCTCGGTGGTGCTGGACTGCCCGGACCCACTCGAGCTCGCCCAGTTCTACTCGGCGCTGCTGGGGCTGGACATCGACGAGAACGGTGACGAGGACTGGCGGAGCCTGACCGGCCCGGGTTCCTCGCTGGGGTTCTCGACGCTGGCCTTCCGGCGCTCGGAGGAGTACGTGCCGGCCACGTGGCCGGGCACCGAAGCGCAGGACCTTCACCTCGACCTGATCGTCGAGGACATCTCCAGCGGGCACGCGACGGTCGTCGCCCTCGGCGCCGAGCCGCTCGACCCGCTGGATCCGCCGCCGGCCGAGAACGCTCGCGGCTGGCGGATCTACGCCGATCCGGCGGGGCATCCGTTCCGGATCTGTCTCGAGTAAGTCACCGAAGGGCCCGTCGCAGGAGACGGGCCCTTCGCATGTCACGCCCCGCTGAAGCTGAAGTGCCTGGCCGGGTCGTACCGCGGGACCGGCTGGTAGCTGTTCACCCCGGGCTCGCCGCGCAGGTGGAACGCGCTCGGGTACGGCGACTCCGGGTCGGTGATCCGCGTCGAGGTCGGGATGTACCTGATGGTCAGCCCGCAGCGCCGGTGCGGGGACGTGTTCGCGTTGCTGCCGTGCACGATGTTCGGGTGGTGCACCTCGACGTCGCCCGGCGCGAGCACCATGTCGACGGCCCGCGCCTCGTCGACCTCGACCGCGATCTCCTTGCCGAGCACGCTCTCCACGGCGGTGTTGTCGCGCATCCGCAGTACGTCGGAGCGGTGGCTGCCCGGGATCACCCGGACGCAGCCGTTCTCCGGTGTCGAGTGGTCGACGGCCAGCCAGAGCGTCACCACCTTCATCGGGTCCAGCGGCCAGAACGCGGCGTCCTGGTGCCAGAGCACCGGCTGGCCGGAGTACGGCGGCTTGGAGATGTAGTGCGACGCGAACAGCGCGATGTCCGGCCCGACGAACTGCTCGGCGATGTCGACCAGCCGGTCGTCGCTCACCAGCCGGACCCAGAACGGGTCGTCGCGCAGATAGGTGTGCCCGAGCTGCTCGGGCCGGACGTCGGGGTGCCGGGCCTGCAGCCATTCGACATGATCGTTCACTTCCTTGATCAGGTCCTGGTCGATGACATTGCGGAAGATGACATAACCGTCGGTTTCGAACATGCCTCCAGCGTGGCGGCAACCGGCTTTGGCGGCCTAGCAGCGGTGCGACCACTATTTGTACTGTGTTGACGTGGACCAGGTACTGCGTTTCGAGGCGCACGCGTTCGGCCGGCCGTACCACGCGGCCCGGGTGCGGATCCCGGCACGGGCCCGCGACACCGAGCTGCACACGCACGCGGACTTCCACGAGTTCATGGGCGTGGTCTCCGGCGGCGGCGAGCATCTGCTGACCGCGGGTGTCGAGGAGTTGCGCGCGGGCGACGTCGTACTGGTCCGGCCGAGCGACCGGCACGCCGTCCGCGGCGCGGCGCCCGAGGGTCTGGAGTTCGTGAACGTGGCGTTCCCGAGTTCACTGTGGCAGGGCTTCCTCGACCTGACGCGGACGGCGACGTGGTCGTCGCGTGGACCGATCAGCTTCCACGAGCCGGCGGCCGTGCCGGTCTTCGAGCATGCCCTCGACCGCTTCCAGGACAGTCCGACCACGCACGACCTGCTGCGCTTCTGGATCGACCTGCTCGACCTGCTGACGCCGGGGGAGCCGGGCGGCTCCGGGATTCCCGACTGGCTCGCGAGGGCCTGTACGGCGATGCGTGCCGAGGGCAACCTTCGCGGCGGAGTCCCACGGCTGCTGGAGCTTTCCCGCGTCAGCGCCGCGCACCTGTCCCGCTCGATGCGCGCGGCGTACGGCGTGACCCCGACCGCCTTCGTCGCCGACCTGCGCCTGGAACACGCCGCGTCCTTGCTCGCGGCAACCAACATCTCGATCGCCGGTATCGCGAGCCGCTGCGGCTTCAGCAGTCAGTCCTACTTCACCCGCTGCTTCACCGCCGCGCACGCCCTGACCCCGACCGAGTTCAGGCACCGCTCCCAGCGCGCGTTCGTTCCGTGAGGTAGTCGGCGACCTCGGGCTGCTGGAAGAACTCCGCCCAGCCGCGGACGTCCGCGTCGTACTGGGTGTCCTTCAGTGAGAGGTCCGCGCCGCGGTCGACGAGGAACCGGAGGGTGTCGAGTTCGCCCGTACCGGCGGCGAGGTGTGCCGCGGTCATGCCGCCGTCCGTCCGTTCGTTGACGGCGAAGCCGCGGTCGGCGAGCTGCCGGACGAGGTCCCACCGCTGCGCTGCGGCGGCGTCGGCGAGCAAGGCGGGGCGCTCCGCCGGGGTGAGGTCTCCGGCGAGGGCGGCCGGGAACGGGTCGTCGGCGTGCCGGCCGCGGTAGAAGTCGCGGACGGTGCCGACCTCGGCGCCGTGGTGGATGAGTTCGTCGAGGATGTGCAGGGCGAACGACGTACCGTCGCTGTCGGCGTACGGGCCGGCGATCGGGCCCATCGCCCGGTCCAGGTCGTCCTGGCTGAGCGCGGCGAGGCGCCCGCGCCAGATCTCGTACGCCCGGTCCAGGGCGTCCAGCGCGTCGGCGGCCGACCCGGGTACGCGCGGCGGCTCCTCCGTCGCGGTGTGCCCGAACCAGGTCGCCGTACGTTCGGATTGTAGAACGTCGACAATGTGCGTGATCCGCCACGCGAGCGTGGTGAACGGCGCCGGCGCGGGCGGGAGCCGGGACCCGTCGGCGACGTACCCGCCGGCGCTCTTGCGGACCGTCCAACAGCCGTCGAACGGTTCCCAGAAGTACTCGTCGTCGGTCAGCCCCTCGACCCGGTGCCGCAGCCGTTGCCAGGCGAAGTCGGACAGGTCCAGGAGGTTCTGCGAAAGCGTGGTCATGTCGTCACGGTAGGACGACCTGAGGACAGGATCGGTCCGCAGATTGCAGAATGTTGACAATGGACACCGCGACTCGCCTCCTCCGTCTGCTTTCCTTGCTGCACTCGCGCCCTCAGTGGGACGGCGCCGAGCTGGCCGCGAGGCTCGAGATCACGCCGCGGACCGTACGCCGGGACGTGAC
>NZ_DASRVN010000069.1:0-8178 GCF_035655035.1 Kribbella sp.
TCTGGTCGGCGCTCATCACGTTGCCGCCGGCGCAGTAGATCCACGAGACCAGGTCGTCGATCGCCGGCGCGCAGGTGAAGCCGTACTGCTCGCCGGGTTTCGTGAGCTGCTTCGCGAGGTCGCGGAACGTTGCCCAGGACATCGGTTCGGTCCGCGACGGAAACGGGATGCCCTGCTTCTTCAGGAGGTCCTTGTTGTAGTACATGACGGTCGGCGCGACGTCGAAGCCGATCGCGTACGTCTTGCCGTTGAAGCTGGAGATCTTCCGGCTGGTCTCGTAGAAGTCGTCGAGCCGGAGGTCCGGGTCGGCGGCGATCAGGTCGTCCAGCGGGCGGTGCGCGCCGCGGGCGGCGTACGTCGGGATCAGCGTGCCGTTCAGCGCGGTGACCAGGCTCGCCGTACCGCTGACGAGTTGCAGGTCGAGCTTGGTCGGGTAGCTGGGCGACGGGGTGAGCGTGGCGACGGACTTCACCTTGAGCTGCTGCTCGACGTACTTGCCGAAGGCGTCCCAGACCTTCTTCTCGGCGGCACCGCTCGACCACATGGACCAGGTCGCCGTACCGGCGGGCGGGCCCGACGAGCATCCGGCCGCCAGGCCGAGACCGGCCGCGCCGGTCAACTGCAGGAAGCTGCGGCGGGACAGCTTTGTGTGCATGGTTCTCCTCACCGGTAGAGCAGGTCGATCGACTCGGCGCGGATGCGCTCCTCGTCGACCTCGACGCCCAGTCCAGGGGCGGTGGGGACCGTTGCGACGGCCTTGGTGATGCTGAGCCCGTCGACGTACAGGTCGGTCAGCAGCTCCGGCCCGTTGAGCTCGGCGGGCAGGGCGAGCTCGAGCTGACTGAACACGTGCAGGGCGGCGGCGAACGCGACCCCGCAGTCGGTGAGGCCGCTGGCCAGGATCTCCAGGCCACCGGCGAGCGCGGTCTGGGCGGTCTTCAGCGCGTTGCGCAGACCACCGGACTTACAGATCTTGATCACGACCAGGTCGGCGGCGTCCAGCCGGATTGCCCGGGCAAGGTCGGGTGCGGAGAAGCTGCCTTCGTCGATCGCGACCGGCAGGTCGATCAGCCCGCGGAGCCGCTGCATGCCGAGCGTGTCGGTACTCGGTACCGGCTGCTCGACGCAGTGGATCGTGCGGACGTCGCGGGTACGGTCGAGCAACTGCCGGAGCGCCGCCGGGCGGTACGACTGGTTCGCGTCCAGCCACAACGGCTTGCCGTCGGCAACTTCCGCGACGGTCTCGATCGCGGCCGCGTCGGCGTCCAGGTCGCCGCCGATCTTGACCTTGTACGCCGCATAGTCCGACGACTGCAGCGCGTGCTCGCGGACCGCGTCCTGGTCGCCGACGCCGATCGCCGAGCAGAGCCGGATCTCGTCGTACACCTTGCCGCCGAGCAACGCGTGCACCGGGACGCCCGCGAGCTTGCCGGCCGCGTCGTGCATCGCCACGTCGACGGCGGCCCGGGCGAACGGGAAGCCGTTCGACACCGCCGGGCTGAGCCGCTTGGACGCGCGCTGGTGGAACAGCTCGACGTCGAACGGCGTCAGGTCAAGCAGGATTGGCGCCAGGTGGCGGCGGATGACGACCGCCATCGTCTCGGCGGTCTCGTAGCTCCAGCTGGGCAGTGCGCGCTGCTCGCCCCAGCCGACGACGCCGTCCTCGGTGGTCAGCTTCACGAAGATCACCGCGCCGGCCTGGTCCGGCGCGGCGCCGGGGGAGCCGACCGTACCGCTGCCGAGCACGAACTTCCGGGCGAACGGTACGGCGACCGGGAAGACCTCGACCTGCGTGATCCGGCTCATGCGGCGATCGACCAGGTGCTCGAATCGACGAAGCTGGGCCCGCGGGTACCGTCCTCGAGCCACTTGAGGGCATCGCGTACGACGTACCCGGCGAGCGCGAGGTGACCCTCGGCGGTGTCGCCGGCGATGTGCGGGGTCAGCAACAGGTTCTCCGACCTCAGGATGTGCTCGTCGAAGGTCGGCGGCTCGGGATCGTAGACGTCGAGCGCCGCGTAGATCCGGCCGTCCAGCGCGTGGTCGAGCAACGCCTGCTGGTCGATCGCCGGGCCGCGGGAGGAGTTCACCACGACCGCGCAGTCGGGGAGGTTCTCGATCAGTGCGCGGGTGATCATGCCCTTCGTCTCCGGGACGTTCGGCACGTGGATGCTCAGGAACGGCGCGCTGGCGGCGTCGTCGAGAGTCGTCGTACGGACGCCGAGCTCGGCCGCCCGGGCGTCGTTCAGGTACGGGTCGTAGACGGCGAGGTCGCAGCCGAACGGCTTCAGCATCGTGATCAGCGCCCGCGCCGTACTGCTCGCGCCGACGATCCCGACCTTGGCACCGGCGAGCTCGTGCCCGCGGTACTCCGTCTGCTTCCACCCACCACCGCGAACCGCCCCGTCGAACCGCGCCAACCGCCTGGCCAGCGTGAGCATCGCTCCCAGGCAGTACTCACCCACCGACCAGGCGATCCGCGGCCCGGCCGAGAACACCCCCACCCCCTGCGCCAGAACTCCCGGCTCGACCAGGTTCTTCACGGTCCCCGCCGCATGAGCCACCACCTTCGGGCCGCCGGCAGCCCACAACTCCTTCCCGAGCCGAGGCGTCCCCCAACTCGTCAGCAACACCTCCGCCCCGGCCGCCAACTCCGCCACCGCGGCCGGATCCAAACCCGGAGGCTTACCGGGCTGAGCAGGACCCGCCGCGTGAGCCACCACCTTCGGCCCACCGGCAGCCCACAACTCCTTCCCGAGCCGAGGCGTCCCCCAACTCGTCAGCAGCACCTCCGCCCCGTCCGCCAACTCCGCTACTGCGGCCGGATCCAAACCCGGAGGCTTACCGGGCTGTGCAGGGCCCGCCGCGTGCTGCGCGTCGGCCCAGACAACTTCGAACCGTTCGTCGAGCAACCGTCGCGTGGCTGCGTCCACGACGTCGGCTGCACGTTCCGGGGACATCAGGGCGGCAAGTCTGGGCTTCGGCACCTGGACAGCTCCTTCGGACGAGGGAATTGGCTCGACGGTAGGCGCTTTCCGTTATGCAGGTCCAAGCCCATTTCCGTATGAACCGATACCGTGCACGCATGGATCTCTCGCTCCAGCAACTCCGCGGCTTCGTCGCGGTCGCCGAGGAACTGCACTACGGCCGCGCCGCCCAGCGCCTGAACCTCACCCAACCGCCGCTGACCCGCCAGATCCAGGGCCTCGAGCGCACCCTCGACGTCCGCCTCTTCGACCGCACCGGCCGCGGCGTCCGCCTGACCGCGGCCGGCGGTGTCTTCCTCGAACACGCCCGCCGGGTCCTCGCCCTCCTCGAGGTCGCCCCGGAAGCAACCCGCCGCGCGGCCGACGGCACCACCGGCACCCTGCGCCTCGCCTTCACCGCGATCGGCGCGTACGCCGTACTCGCCGACTTCCTGACCATGGTCGGCAAGCGAACCCCCGGCGTGACGGCCGAGCTGACCGAGCTCGTCAGCCCGGCCCAGTTCGAGGCGCTCGCGAACCTGGAGATCGACCTCGGCCTGGTCCGCCCGCCGATCCCGGACCGGTTCGAGTCCCTGCTGGTCCACTCCGAGGACCTCGTCCTCGCCGTACCCGCCAGCCACCTCCTCGCCGCCGGTACCGGCGCGGTCTCGCTCGCCGACGTCACCGACGAGTACATCGGCTACAGCCCGGAGGGATCGCAGTACCTGCACGACATCTGCGCCGCGATGATCGGCATGGACCGGTACGCCGTCAGCCAGCTCGCCTCGCAGGTACCGACGATGCTCGCACTGGTCCGCGCCGGCCTCGGGTGCGCGCTGATCCCGCGGTCGATCATGGCGATGGGCGTCGAGGGCGTCCGGTACCGCGAACTCGACGCGTCCGACGCGCACTCGGTGACGCTGCACGCCTGCTGGAGTCCCGACAACCCGAATCCGGCCCTGCAGCGGCTCGCCGAGTCCCTGCGCGCCGATCCGCACTTGACTTAGAGCGAGCTCTAATTCGTACGCTCGTTGACATGACTGCACAACACAAGATCGGCTCGGGTTTCGGGCACGACAGCACCGCGGACGACGTCCTGGCCGGCCACGACCTGACCGGCAAGCTGGCGATCGTCACCGGTGGATATTCCGGTCTCGGCCTGGAGACCACGAAGGCGCTGACCAAGGCCGGCGCCCACGTCGTCGTACCGGCGCGCCGCCCGGACGCCGCGCGCGAGGCGCTGGCCGGGATCGACCGGGTGGAGATCGACGAGCTGGACCTCGGCGACCTGGAGAGTGTCCGCGGCTTCGCCGACCGGTTCCTGGCGTCCGGACGGTCGATCGACATCATGATCGACAACGCCGCGATCATGGCCTGCCCGGAGACCCGGGTCGGGCCGGGCTGGGAGGCGCAGTTCGCGACCAACCACCTCGGGCACTTCGCGCTGGTGAACCGGCTGTGGCCGGCCTTGGCCGCGGACGGCGGCGCGCGGGTCGTGTCGGTGTCCTCGACCGGGCACCGGCGGTCGGACATCCGCTGGGACGACCTGGAGTTCCGCCAGGGGTACGACAAGTGGGAGGCGTACGGGCAGGCCAAGACCGCGAACGTGCTGTTCGCCGTCCAGCTCGATGCCCTGGGCAAGGATTCCGGCGTACGGGCGTTCGCGCTGCATCCCGGCGGGATCCTGACGCCGCTACAGCGGCACCTGCCGCGCGAGGAGATGGTCGCGCTCGGCTGGATCGACGCGGACGGCAACCTGCTGAGCCCGCACTTCAAGTCGCCCGAGCAGGGCGCCGCGACCCAGGTCTGGGCGGCCACGTCACCGCAGCTCGACGGGCAGGGCGGCGTGTTCTGCGAGGACAGCGAGATCGCGGAGGTGTCGACCGACGACGCGCCGGGCGTCCGGCCGTACGCGATCGACCCGGCCGCGGCGGCGCGGCTGTGGACGGTGTCGGCCGAGCTCACCGGGGTGAACGCGTTCGGCTAGGCTCATCGCCTTGTGAACGAGATTGCCGATCGGCTGCGGGCGTCGGGCTGTGTGTTCGCCGAGGACGAGGCCGCGCTGATCGTCGATACCGCGCGCGATGCCGCCGAGGTCGCGGCGATGGTCGAGCAGCGGGTCGCCGGGGCGCCGCTGGAGTACGTCCTGGGCTGGGCGTCGTTCTGCGGGTTGCGGATCGCCGTCGAGGCCGGCGTCTTCATCCCGCGCCGGCGGACCGAGTTCCTGATCGCCGAGGCGTTGCGGGTGGTTCGGGACGGGGCCGTGGTCGTCGATCTCGGATGTGGGTCGGGGGCGCTCGGTGCGGCGGTGGCGGCGCAGCGGGCGGTGACGGTGTACGCCGCGGACATCGAGCCGGTCGCCGTACGGTGCGCCCGCCGCAATCTGGCGCCGTACGGCGGGATCGTCTCCGAGGGCGACCTGTTCGCGGCGCTTCCGGAGCAGCTGCGCGGGCGGATCGACGTACTGCTGTCGAACGTTCCGTACGTACCGACCGAGGAGATCCGGCTTCTGCCACCGGAAGCGCGACTGTACGAGCCGCGCGTCACGCTCGACGGCGGCCCGGACGGGCTCACGACTCTCCGCCGGGTCGTCGCCGGCGCGGGGGAGTGGCTCAGGCCGGGCGGCCATCTGTACGTCGAGATGAGCGACCGCCAGGCACCTCTGGCCCAGCTGGTGATGGCCGCCGTCGGCATGACGGCCGAGGTCGTCACCGACGACGACCTCGGCGCAAACGTGGTGCATGCGTTAAACCCGGCGCTGCACGTGCAGTAGGTATTCGCGCCGGTTGAGCGGGTCGTGGGTCCGTGCGCGGGCGACTCGGTACCTGGCCTGTCACCGGTTGGTAGCGGTCGAACGCCGACTCCAGCACGCCCTCACCGCGGGTGAGCGCGGGGAGTTGCTGCTCCAGTTCGTACACGGCGGCCGCGGGGATTTCTCCTTCCAGGGTTGAGGTTTCCGCGGCCAGCGCCGGTACTTGCGGGATCGCCCGGAGCCGGGCGAGGGTCGCGAGTACGGCGCGGGTCGTGTCGGTCGGGATCTCCAGCCGGAAGTGGTGCATCGGCTCGTGCACCGTCGTACCGGCCTGCTGGATCGCCGTCATCAGGACCAGCGGGGTGAGCAGCCGGAAGTCGCCGGCGGTACTCGACATGCTCTTGTCGAACACCGCGTGCGCGTGGCTCTGCCGGGCGGAGTACCCCGAATGTGTCATCACCACGTGCGCGTCCGGGATCTGCCAGCCGTGCAGGCCCTCGTGCAGGGTCTCGCGGACGGTCTCCTCGACGGCCTTGACGAACGCGTACGGCATCGAGCCGAGCTCGACCTCGAGCGCGAACGTGACGCCCGCGTCCACCGGCGCGGGCTCGACACGCAGCCCGACCGTCGCGAGGAACGGGTTCGCGTCCTTCTTGTTGAACTCGACGGCGTGCCCGGTGCCGGCGAGCCGCTCGACGCAGATCGTGGTGGTCTCCCGGAAGTCGACCGCGATCCCGTACTCGGTGGCCAGCGTCGTCTCGATGACCTCCTTCTGTACTTCGCCGTACAGCGACACGTACGTCTCCTGGCGGAGGTCGTCCTGGCGCAGGTTGATCAGCGGATCCTGCTCGGCCAGTTGGGTGAGCGCGACCTGCAGGTTGCCCTTGTCGGACGGCCGCCGCGCCGTCACCACGGTCTCCAGGGTGGGCGGCGCGAACCTTGCCTGGATCCGGCGGCTGCTTGCCGGATGCTCGGGATCGGTGATGCTGTCGCCGATCTGGATGTCCGGCAGACCCCAGAGCTTGCCGATCTGCCCGGTGCCGAGCGTGCCGCCGTACGTCGCGCCGTACGTCTCCAGCGCGGTGATCTTGCCGTCGGTGTCGCCGTACCGCACGCGGTCGCGGACGGACGCCGTACCGGCGAACAGCCGCACGTACGCGATCTTCTCGCCGGACGGGCCGCGCTCGACCTTGAAGACCGTGCCGTCGAGCGGTCCGGCCGCCGTGCCGGCGCGGGGGAGGAGGTCCCGGATCCCGTCCGCGAGGGCGTCGGTGCCGGCGCCGGTGATCGCGGACCCGAAGTACACGGGGTGCACGATCACCTGCCGGGTCTGGCGCGCGAGTACGTCGTGCAGCCCGAGCGGCGCGCCGTCGACGTACCGCTGGAGGAGATCGTCGTCGTGCTCGGCGAGTACATCGAGGAGCGTGTCCTCCTGCACGATCGCCTTGAACGCCGCCTCTGGGGTGCCGAGGTACGCCGCCTCGCCCATCGGCACGATCGCCGGGGTCAGGCGCGCGGCGATCTGCCGCAGCACACCGTCGTACTGCGCACCCGGCCGGTCGAGCTTGTTGACGAAGATCAGGGTCGGGATCCGCAGCCGCTGCAGCGTCCGCATCAGGATCCGCGTCTGTGCCTGCACACCCTCGACGGCCGAGATCACCAGCACCGCGCCGTCGAGCACGCTCAACGCTCGCTCGACCTCGGCGATGAAGTCCGGGTGTCCCGGGGTGTCGATCAGGTTGATCTGCACGTCACCGATCGCGAACGTCGCGACCGCGGACTTGATCGTGATCCCACGCTGCCGTTCGAGCGCGAGCGAATCGGTCTGGGTACTTCCGTCATCGACGCTACCGACGGCGTCGATCACTCCCGCGGCAAACAGCAGCCGCTCGGTCAGACTGGTCTTACCGGCGTCGACATGCGCCAGGATCCCAAGGTTCAGTATTTCCACGCAGCTTCATGTCCTTCGAACAGGTGTCATCCATTTCCATGCCAGACATGAAGCGAGGTCGCATGACGGACTCCTATCAATCACCTGTTCGCACAACTCCCCTCGAGTACACCAACTCCTCCCCGAGGGAACAAACCATTTAGCCCGGCCCTACATGTCAGTTGATCAGGGTGCCGACGGGGGTGCCGGGGTGCTGGTTCGGGTCGGCGTCGTACACGCCGTCGGTGCCGTTCTTCGCGACCAGGAGGGCGTCGGCCTGGAGCTCGATCGCGCGCTGGACGGACGGGTAGTCGGTCGTCGTGAAGGGCTGACCGTTGCCGCAGGCAAGCAGGACGATGGCGCCCTTCTCCAGGTGCCGCAGCGCCCGAAGCCGGATGTACGGTTCGGCGAGGTTGTTGATCGGGATCGCGGTCATCAGCCGTACGTCGTCCGCGCCGAGCGCCGTGAGCCGGCCGCGGAGCAGCACCGCGTTGATGACCGTACCGAGCATGCCGATGTTGTCGGCCTCG
>NZ_DASRVN010000070.1:0-14056 GCF_035655035.1 Kribbella sp.
GGTCCGGCTCAGTCATGGGTTCCTCCGGTGCTCCGCCGCTCCGCACGCGCCGCGACCACGTTGTCCGACGCGCCGGTGATCGCTGCCACCAGCTCCTCCGTCGTCGCTTCCTCGACCCGGAACTCCGCGGCGTTGCGCCCGAGACGCAGCACCACGATCCGGTCGGCCACGGCCTGGACGTCGGCCATGTTGTGGCTGATCAGGATCACGCCCAGCCCGGTCTCGCGCAGTCGCTCGATCAGGTTGAGCACCTCGGCGGTCTGCGCGACGCCGAGCGCCGCGGTCGGCTCGTCGAGCATCACGACCTTCGGCTTGCCGAGCAGGCTGCGGGCGATCGCGACGGTCTGCCGCTGGCCGCCGGACAGCGCGGCGACCGGGATCCGGACCGACGGGATCTTCGCGGACAGCTGCCGGAGCAGCTCCCAGGACTGGCGCTCCATCTCGACCTCGTCGAGCGCGCCGGCCTTCTCGAGCTCGCGGCCGAGGTACAGGTTCGCGACCACGTCGAGGTTGTCGCAGAGCGCCAGGTCCTGGAACACCGTGGCGATCCCGAGCTGCTGCGCCTCGGCCGGGCTGCCGACCCGAACCGGGCGGCCGTCGAAGACCATCGTCCCGTCGTCGGCGGTGTAGACGCCGGCGATCGTCTTCACCAGCGTGGACTTGCCGGCGCCGTTGTCGCCGACCAGCGCGAGTACTTCGCCGGCCCGGACGTCGAGCTCGATGTTCTTCAGTGCCTGGACGGCGCCGAACCGCTTGGAGATCCCCTCCAGCCGCAGCACCGTACCGGCGCCGACGTCGAGGGGAGCCGGGGTAACAGTCACGCGATCAGCCTCCTGGGCGTGGATATCAGGCCATGATCCGGCCGGGCGGCGAGGTGGAACAGGCTCTGCCGGTTCCGGAACCTGAAAGACCGGCGTTGCCCCCGCACCTCACTACGGGGGCAACGCCGCGGGGCGGTCAGTTGGTGGAGAGTCCGGCGGCGGCGCACGCGGCGGCGAAGGACGGCGTACAGATGTCGGTGATCTTGTAGAGGTTGTCCTTGACCACGGTGTCCTTGATGTTGGCCTTGGTCACCGCGACCGGGTTGAGGATCGTCGACTTCACGCCGTTCTTGTCGGTCGTGGAGTCCGGCTTGCCGCCGTTCGCCAGCGCCACGGCGCCCTTGGCGGCGGCCTCGGCCTCCGGCTTCACCGCCTTGTAGATGGTCATCGCCTGGTCGCCGGCGACGATCCGCTGGATCGCGGCCAGTTCCGAGTCCTGCCCGGTGACCGGCGGCAACGGCTTCACGCCGCCGCCCTTGAGCGCCGCGATCGCGCCGCCCGCGGTGCCGTCGTTGGCGGCGTACACCCCGACGAGTCCGTTCTTGATCGCGCTCAGCTGGCCTTCCATCCAGGCCTGCGCCTTGTCCGGACTCCAGTCCGGCGTGTCGAACTCGGCGGCGACCTTGAACCCGCTGGAGTCCAGCACGCTGTGCGCGCCCTTCTTGAACTCGGCGGCGTTCGGGTCGGTGGGGGAGCCGTTGATCATCGCGATGTTGCCGGAGGTCTTACCGGCCGCCTTGAGGGTGTCGACCAGGGTCTGGGCCTGCAGCTTGCCGACCGCCTCGTTCTCGAACGACACGTAGTAGTCGGCCTTGTCGATGAACCGGTCGTACGCGACCACCGGGACGTTCTGCGCCTTCGCGGAGGCGGCGACTGCGGCGGCGGCCTTGCCGTCGACGGGGTCCAGGACCAGCACGTTCGCGCCCTGGGTGAGGGCGGCCTCGGCCTGCTGCTGTTGCTTGGACGCGTCCTGGTCGGCGTTGCTGTAGATCAGCTGGCAGTTGCCGCAGGCCGCCTTCAGCGCCTCGGTGAACAGCGGGCGGTCGAGCGCCTCGTACCGGGTGGTCTTCGACTCGGGCAGCAACAGCGCGATCTTCTTCGCGCCGCCTGAGCCGCTGCCGGAGTCGTTCTTGCCACACGCCGCCAGGGAGACGGCGAGGGCCGCGACGGCGAGACCGACGCCGACGTGACGGATTGCGGAGAGGGACATATGGCGGCTCCTTGACGAGGCAGGCCCCGATTGGCCTGCCCGCAGTCAAGCGGCCCACGGTCTTGTCGTCAAGACTTGAATTCAAGAAATGGAGATATTGGGATGACTCAGCATCGACGCCCGGTGGATCGCGCCGACGATGTCCGCCTCGTCGCCGAGCTCGGCGGGCCGCAGTTCGACGGTCGCCGCGGCGCTCGGGATCGCGCACCGGTCGAGCGCCTCGCGGAGCGGGCCGAGGACGATCTCGCCGGCTTCGGCGAGCAGCCCGCCGACCGCGATCGCCTCCGGGTTCAGCAGGTTCACCACGCCGGCGACCGCGACCCCGACCCGGCGGCCGGCGTCCTCGATCACGCGGCGGCAGCCGAGGTCGCCGGCCAGCGCGCGGTGCACGATGTCCTTCAGCCGCAGCGGTCCGTGGGACGCGGCCAGGCTGCTGATCAGCGCCCGGGATCCGACGAACGTGTCCAGGCAGCCGCGGTTCCCGCACCGGCAGATCGGGCCGTTCTCGTCGATCGTGACGTGGCCGATCTCGCCCGCGGTACCGGCCGAGCCGCGGTACACCTCGCCGTCGATCACGATCCCCGCGCCCACGCCGTACGAGAACTTCAGGTAGCAGCCGTTCCGGACGCCGCGCAGGCCGCCGGCCCGGAGTTCGCCGAGGGCCGCCAGGTTGGCGGTGTTGTCGAGCGCGACCGGGGCCCGCAGGTACGCCGACATCGCGTCGGTCACGTTCACGCCGCGCCAGCCGGGCAGTACCGCGTCGGACCCGGCCTCGCCGCTGATCGCGTCCACCGGCATCGGCAGGCCGAACCCGATCGCGGAGATGTCCTCGACACCCGAACTGACCGTCGCGGCAAGGTCGGCGAGCAGCCGGGCGGCGCGCTCCATGCCCTCGTCGGCGACGTGGTCGGCCTGCAGCGGCATCAGCTGCTGGGCGAGGATCTCGCGCGAGCCGTTGGCCACCGCGACCCGGACGTCGCGCTCGCCGAACGCGACGCCGGCCAGCAGGCCGCCGCCGGACGCGAGCGACACCAGGACGGCGCGGCGGCCGTTGCGGATGCTCCGGGACAGGCCGACCATGCCGGCCTGGTCGAGCTCCTTCACCATGTTCGACACGGTGGCCGCGGACAGGCCGGAGGCGGCCGCGATCTCGACCTGGGTGAGCGGGCCGTGCTGCCGGACGACACCGAGAACGCGCGCCCGGTTGGCTTCGCGCAGCGAAGCCTGCGAGCCCGGGGCTGGGCGGGTTGCGTTCATTACATAAAGATAACGGATCGCGGGGCGTGGTCGCCCGCCCACCGGTGGTGAACCACAAACATCAGCCGCAACCTCGCCGTCACTACCCCACTTGATCGTTCCATCGGCGAGAGTAGACCACTGCGGGGACAGGGTGGTGGAGGTGAGCGCTCACACGGTGAGGGCGAGGGTTACGAGGGCTACTGGAAGGGCGAGTTCGACGGTCGCGCCGAGCACGTCGCCGGTCGTTCCGCCGAGCTTTCGGGTCGCCAGTCGGGTGCTCAGGAAGCTGCAGCTGACTGCCAGCAGGACGGCCGCCGCGACACCACCCAACTGCCGGCCGAGGCTGGTGCCGCCGGTGCCTGCTGCGGTGCCTGCTGCGGTGCTGGCTGCGGTGCTGGCTGCGGTGCTGGCCGCGGTGGCTACGGCGTGAGGCAGGGCGCTGGTCGGGTGTTGGAGCCAGGTGAGGGCGAGGGTGGCGGCGACGACGAGAGCTGTCGTGAGGGTGGCGGTGGTGGGGCGGACGGTGGCGGCGACGACGGTGCCGAGGCCGTCGGGGCGGGCGGCGGGGATCGACGTACGGCAGGACCAGGGGAGGGTGAGGCGGCTCGCGACGGTGGCGATCAGGACTGCCTGCCAGCCGAAGCCCGCCTGCACGCACGCGGTGAGAGCGGCGACGTCGAGCAACAGCATGCCGACGATCGCGACCACCCCGAACGGCCCGATGTCGCTCTGCTTCATGATCCGCAACATCGTCTCGCGATCCCGCCGCGACCCGAGCGCGTCCGCGAAGTCCGCCAGCCCGTCCAGATGCAATCCGCCTGACAGCCCGGCGACCACGAGCACACCGAGCACCGCCGCCAGCAGCCCGGCCTCCGGCTTCACCCACTGAGCCAGCGCAACAACCCCGGCCGCCACCCCACCCACGACCACACCCACGGCAGGCGCGAACACCATCGCCCGCCCACCAACCACCCGATCCACCCGCCGCGGAACCCCGGCGGGAAGAACGGTGAGTGTGCCGAACGCCAACCGCACCGCATCGAGCAACGCGCCCCGCGCGTCAGCACCACCGGAACCACCACCGGCGGCACCACCGTCCGCGCCTGCGGCGCCGCCCGAGGCGTTGTCCTGCGCGGCCGCGCCTCCGGCGGCCGAGGCGTGGGGCGCCCCGCCGGGTTCCTCCTCTGGTGACTTGCTCATGTGAGCGGCATGGTGCGGCCGGCGATCGTCCACAGGACCTGGGTGGAGGCGAGGGAGATGGTGGTGTTGAGGCGGCCCATCAGGTCGCGGAACAGGCGGGTGCCGGGGTCGGCCGGGACGATGCCGGAGCCGACGTCGTTGCTGACGGCAACCACATGGCGCGGGGTACCAGACCAAGCATCCGCCAGACGGGCGATCTGTTGTTCGACGACGTCGGCGCGGTCGAGACTGTCCCAGATCTCGAGGGTGTCCATGGTGCGGGACAGCCACAGCGTCAGGCAGTCGATCAGCAGCGGTGGCCCCGGGGACTCGAGGAGTGGGACGAGGTCGATGGTCTCGGCCAGGCCCCAGGTCGCCGGCCGGCGGGAGCGGTGTCTCGCGACCCGGTCGGCCCACTCGGCGTTTCCGGCGTCGTCCCCGCCGGTGGCGACGTACACGACGTCCGGTACGTCGGCCAGCAGCCGCTCGGCCGCGATCGACTTGCCGGACCGCGCCCCGCCGAGCACCAACGTACGCTCACCCATCCGTCCTCCCGGGCTCGAAAACCACCGGCGCCTCGAACGCCGCCTTGCGTGCCGTCCGCCGGAACGCGTTCAGGATCGGCCGCCCGAGCGCCAGTACCAGCACCGCGCACAGGATCCCGCGCGGGATGTCCCACCCCAGCGACGTCGCGACCACGAACAGGAAGTACCGGTGCAGGTTCTCGGCCAGCGAGTCACCCGGTACGAACGAGAAGTCGCTCCCGAACGTCGCGTACGGCCAGAACCACAGGTTCATGATGACGCCGTACAGCACCCCGGACACCACCGAGTACGCCGCCAGCAGCAGCAACTCCAGGCGCCCGCCGACCCGCGGCAGCAACCCGGCCAGGCACCCGACCCACGCGCACGCGAACATCTGGAACGGCATCCACGGCCCGACCCCGCCGCTGATCAGCGCCCCGCCCAGCAACGACACCGCCCCGAGCACGAACCCGAACCCGGCGCCGAACGCCCGCCCGGCCAGCACCAGCAGGAAGAACCCCGGCTCGAGCCCCGCCGTACCGGGACCTAGCGCGCGCAAAGCCGCGCCAACCGCCGCGAGCATGCCGACGAGCGAGATCACCTTGGCGTCGATGCCGGACTCGGAGAG
The DNA here is from genome assembly GCF_035655035.1 of Kribbella sp. Lineage (GTDB taxonomy): Bacteria > Actinomycetota > Actinomycetes > Propionibacteriales > Kribbellaceae > Kribbella. Next base: position 5,602 of record NZ_DASRVN010000070.1, read on the forward strand.
CTCGGCGAGGACGACGGCGACCAGCAACGGCAGCAGCAACACGAACAGCCACGGAGCGTCGGTGGTGTGGCCGATCGCCGACGCACCCGCCTGCGACGTCCGGAAGAACAACGGCCAGGCGAACGCCAGTACGCCGACCAGTGAGGCGACCAGCAGTGCCACCGTGCTGCGTGGCTTGAGGCGGATCAGCCGGAGGGGCACAGGCCGGATGGCGCCGAGGGGTGCGAGCCTGCTCATGAGGCTCGGTCCAGGGCGTCGGCGACCTCACCGACGGTCAGGAACGGGAGCGGGGCGAGGATCTTCGCGACCTGTGGTGCGAACGCGGGCGACCCGGCGATCACCTCGGCCGTCGGTCCGTCGCTGACCAGCTCACCCTCCGCCAGGACCATCACCCGGGTCGCGACCTCGGCCACCATCTCCACGTCGTGCGTCGACAGCACCACCGCGTGCCCGGCCGCGGCCAGCTCGCGCAGGATCGCCACCAGCCGCCGCTTGGCGCCGTAGTCGAGCCCACGCGTCGGCTCGTCCAGCAACAGCAGGGGTGGAGCACCGCACAGTACGACGGCCAGCGCCAGGCACAGCCGCTGTCCCTCGGACAGGTCGCGTGGGTGCACGTCCAACGGCACGTCCGGCGCCAGCCGCTCCAGCAACGCCCGGCAACTACCTGCAGGCACCTTGAAGTCCGAGTCCGCGCCGGCGCACTCGTCCGCGACGGTAGCGGCGTACAAGAGATCAGCAGGCTCCTGCGGTACCAGTCCGACCGCCTTCACGAGTTGCTTCGGCTTGGTACGGCGGGGGTCCGTCCCGGCGGCAACCGCAGTACCGGAGCGCACAGGGACGATACCGACGAGCGCGTTCAGCAGTGTGGACTTGCCCGCGCCGTTGCGGCCCATCAGCGCGACCACCTCACCCGCCTTGACGCTGATGGACACACCGCGCAATGCATTGACGGTGCCGTAGCTCACCACCAGGTCCTTGCAGTGGGCAAGCTCCGCCCCCAGCGGCCCCGCACTACGTGACGGGGGAGGAGGGGCGAGGTGGGAGCGCAGGGTTGCTGCCGCGCGGCGCGCGTCTCGTACAGAGAGAGGGAGCGGTGACCACCCAGCCAGCCGCCCTAGCTCCACTACCGGCGGTGCGACCGGTGCGGTCTCCATGCGCTCCGCGGGCAGTCCTGTAGACACTGCGGCGGCCCCGCCGGGTACTTCGATCACGCGGTCGGCGTACTGGATCACCCGCTCCAAGCGGTGCTCGGCCATCACCACGGTGACGCCCAGGTCATGCACGAGCCGCTGTAGCGCAGCCAGGACCTCCTCGGCGGCTTGGGGGTCCAGCGCCGACGTGGGCTCGTCCAGCACGAGTACGGCGGGATGCGACGTGAGGGCCGCGCCGATAGCGGTCCGTTGCCGCTGACCGCCCGACAAGGACGTGAGCGCCCGGTCGCGGACGTCGGCCAGCCCCAGCAGGTCGAGCGTCTCCTCGACCCGGCGGCGCATCACGTCCGGCGGCACGCCCAGCGACTCCATGCTGTACGCCAGCTCGTCCTCGACCGTGTCGGTGACGAACCCGGCCATCGGGTCCTGCCCGACCATCCCGACCACGTCCGCGAGGTCCCGCGGCCGGTACTCGCTCGTGTCCCGTCCGGAGACCAGCACCCGCCCGGCGAGCGTCCCGCCGGTGAAGTGCGGCACCAGCCCGTTGATTGCCCGCAGCAACGTGGACTTGCCGGAGCCGGTGCGCCCGATCACCAGGGCCAGCTCGCCCTCGGGCACGGTGAAGCTCACGTCCCGCAGTGCCGGCTCGCGCGCGCCGTCGTACGTCACGGTCACCCGGTCGAACTCGATCATGCGGCGCCCTTCTTCAACGGTGGCGCAACGAGTGCGGGCACCAGTCCGATCAGTACGCCGACAACCGGCAGCACGGGGACCGGCGGGACGACCATTGGCCCCGCCAGCAGCAGGCCGTTCACACCCTGGACCGCTGCGGTCACCATGACGCCTGCGGCGACCGCACCGGCTGCTACGACGAGCCACTCGGGCAAGGCCCACGGGTCTGGCCGGTAACGGGTCCTGCTCACCCGCTGGCGCCCTACGGCCATCGCCGCGACCGCCAGCAGTACGCCGACGACGAGCGCGCCGGCTGCGAATGGAAACGCCATCGAGTCGGTCAGCAATGCGTAGACACCCAGCAGGATCCCCAACAGCCCCAGCAGTACGCAGAGCGCTGTGAGCCGTCGGTGGCTCCGCGGCGCCTGCGCCGTACGGCCGTACCCACGGGAGTCCATCGCAGCGGCCAGCTCGACCGACCTGTCCAGGGCGCCTTCCAGGACCGGCATAGCTGTCGTACGGAAGCTGGCACGGGTACGGCCGCGCAGGCGGCGGGCGGCGCGGATACGACGGCCGTCCGTCACCAACTGTGGTGCGAAGGTCAGCGCCACTACACAGGCGACGCCCATCTCGTACAGAGCCCCTGGCAACGACTTCAGCAACCGGCGTGGGCTGGCCAGTGCGTTGGCAGCTCCCACGCAGCACAGCATGACGGCCAGCTGCCCACCGTCGTACAGAGCGGTGAGCAGGGCCTCGGCCGTTACCTGGCCGCCGAGCTTCACACCGGCAGCCCACGCAGGCAACGGAATCTGCGGCAGCGTGAACAGCACCGTGTTGCCCTGCGAACGGGTCGACAGCAAGGCCTGCAGGACCACACGGATCCCGATGACCAGCAGACCCAGCTTGAGGAACGCGGTGAAGCTGTGAGCCCACGGTGCATCGCTCCGGCGCGCGGCCACGACAAAACCGGTGACCGTAAGGATAAGAACCAGCAGGACCGGGTTGCGTGTCCTGCTGGCCGCTACAGCCATGCAGAGCGCCCACAACCACCAGGCCCCCGGGTGGAGTGCCCGGGGGAGTGTCAGGTGGTGTACGGCGCGCATCTGCTGGGCCGGCTACTTGGCTGCGGTACGCCGGCGGTTCAGGAAGAAGCCACCGCCGGCCAGCAGTACGACCACGACGAGCGCGATGATGATGCCCGTCCACGGCGTACCGCTGCTGCTGTTGCTGTCGGAGGTCGATGAGGCCGGAGCGGCGGTCGAGCCTACGGCGGACTTGATCTGCAGCGTCACCGGGGTGTCGGTGGCCGGGACCTTGATGTTCTTCACCTGGTCGCCGCAGCCCTTCGCCGGGTACCCGTTGATACCGCAGGTGAGGCCCTTCTCGATCCGGTCGGGCCCGGTCGCGGCGAGGATCTGTGCTCCGGTCGAGGCGGTGGCCGTCACCACGCAGGTACCGGTGGCCGGGCCGGGGGTCTCGCCGGACAGGGCGTCCTCCGGCGTACCGGGGTCGACGACCAGGGCCACGCGCTTCTTGCCGGTCTCCGCCGGGGTCTTGCCGCAGATGGCCGCGAAGTCACCCGCGGCCCGCGGCACCCGGGGCTTGGCGCCGCTGACGGCGAACCGCCAGCCCTCGACCGCACCGTCAGCCGGCACGGTGGCGTCAGCGCCCTTCTGCGAGAAGGCCCACTGGCCCTTGGTCCACTGGTAGTAGCCCCAGAAACGGTAGCCGTCCTCGGCACGGGCTGAGGTGGCTGTGAAAGTGACACTGGTCCCAGCCAGCAGGAGACCCGCCAGCAGGCTGAGGACCAGTCGTACGGTCCGGCGACGTGGTCGGAGTGATGCAGTCATGGTGGTTCCTCGGTCGGGCCGCAGCCCGGTGGAGGAGGTCCCGCCTGCACCGGCAGGGTAGGGGCTCCACCCGCGGGCCACGGCGGGTAGTTGAGCCTGACCGCCTGCGTCACAGTGTTCCGGCTTGTCACCAAACTGGTGACCTACGGTTGCGGGTCAGCGCCGGACTCGGACCGGCTTCCCTGTGACGCAGGCGTGTGGTTCGTGCGAATCCTACTCTGCGGACGACAGACTCATCGGGCCGTAGACCTCACGGCCGTCCTCCAGCAGGTACACCTGGCCGACGCCGCGGTCGGCCAGGTCCCGCCAGGTCTCGCCCAGCCAGCTCTCGGCGTCGCCCTGGGCCGAGAACTCCGCGCCGCCGACCTCACCCGGGTCGACCAGCGCACCGGTCGCGGTCTCGAACCGCCAGCTCCAGCTCACGAGTTCGGCCGCTTCTGCGGGGAGTTCTGCGCGGTCTTCGCCGGGTCCCTCTCGACGATGTTGCCGAGCACCTCGTCGATCCGCTTCAGCAGGCCCTCGTCCAGCCTCACGCCGGAGGCCTTGACGTTCTCGGTGACCTGCTCGGGCCGGGAGGCGCCGATGATCGCGGACGCGACGTTCTGGTTCTGCAGCACCCAGGCGATCGCCAGCTGGGACAGCGACAGCTCCACCTCGGCGGCCAGCGGCTTGAGCTCCTGGACGCGGGTCAGGACGTCGTCGGTGAGGAACCGCTTGATGAAGTTCGACCCGTTCGCGTCGGTGGCGCGGGAGCCCTCCGGCGGCTGCTGACCGGGCAGGTACTTGCCGGTCAGCACGCCCTGCGCGATCGGCGAGAACACCACCTGGCTGATGCCGAGCTCCTCGGCGGCCGGGACCACCTCACCCTCGATGACCCGCCAGAGCATGCTGTACTGCGGCTGGTTCGAGACGAACGGGATCCGCAGCTCGCGGGCCAGCCGGTGGCCCTCCTGGAGCTGCTCCGCGGTCCACTCCGAGACGCCGATGTACAGCGCCTTGCCCTGCCGGACGACGTCGGCGAACGCCTCCATCGTCTCCTCGAGCGGCGTCTCGGTGTCGTACCGGTGCGCCTGGTAGAGGTCGACGTAGTCGGTGCCGAGCCGCTTCAGCGAGCCGTTGATCGACTCGTGGATGTGCTTGCGGGACAGGCCGGTGTCGTTCGGTCCGCCCGGACCGGTCGGCCAGTACACCTTGGTGAAGATCTCCAGCGACTCGCGGCGCTCGCCGGCCAGCGCCTCGCCGAGCACCGACTCGGCCTTGGTGTTCGCGTAGGTGTCGGCGGTGTCGAACGTCGTGATGCCGGCCTCCAGGGCGGCCCGGACGCAGGCCTTGGCCTGCTCGTTCTCCACCTGGGAGCCGTGCGTCAGCCAGTTGCCGTACGAGATCTCGCTGACCTTGAGACCACTGTTGCCCAGATAGCGGAAGTCCATACCCCTGACCCTACTTGCCCTGGATCAGCTCGCCAGCATTTCAGTGCGGCCGTTCGCCGCGCTTCACCATCGGCTTCGGCAGCCGCCAGCGGCGCATCTGCATGGTCCGCCGGACCGCGTAGAACCCGATGCCCTTGGTGGACTCCTTTCCGAACTTGATCCCGATCTGCTTGCGCAGCCCCGCGGTGAGCAGGAACCAGTCCCCGGCGATCAGCAGGATCATGAGCAGGAACAGCAGGTTCACCATCCCGGCCAGCCACGGGAACTGCGGGGAGAACACCACCCCGACCAGCGACACCACCAGCAGGATCGGCAGCGCGAACTCCATCACCGAGTACCGGGCGTCGACGTAGTCCCGGGCGAACCGCCGGACCGGGCCCTTGTCGGCGGCCGGCAGGTACCGGTCGTCGCCGGTCTGCATGGCCTGCTGCATCTTGGCCCGCTCGGTGCGCATCTTCTCCCGCCGGATGGCCGAGGCCTCCTTGCGGTTCCGCGGCTTCTTGAACGCCTGCTTGCGGGCCGCCTCCGCTTCCTTGCGGCTCGGCGTCGGCCGCCCCTTGCCGCCCGGCTTGCCCTGGGGCTCGGCGGGTACGGTGGTAGCTGTCTCAGACTTGGTACGACGGAACACGGGGTCAGAACCTCATTCGCAGGGCAGGTCGCGACTCGGGGTGGTCCCCGGACCTGGGTACCACTTTATCGGGGCCCGTCCTGATGGTCTGGTGACCCGTAGGGACATAGGGTGGATGGCACGCACGCCGGGTCGTCACTCCGGCACAGAAGGGGTACGGATATCGATGAGCATCTTCAAGCGGATGTCGACGATCTTCAAGGCCAAGGCGAACTCCGCCCTGGACAAGGCCGAGGATCCTCGCGAAACCCTTGACTACTCGTACCAGAAGCAGCTCGAGCTGCTGCAGAAGGTACGCCGGGGCGTGGCCGACGTGGCCACCAGCCGGAAGCGGGTGGAGCTGCAGGCGTCCCAGCTGCAGTCCCAGTCGGCGAAGCTGCAGGAGCAGGCGCAGAAGGCGCTCTCGATGGGCCGCGAGGACCTGGCCCGCGAGGCCCTGACCCGCAAGTCCGGCCTCCAGGGCCAGATCGACGACCTGCAGACCCAGCACGCCCAGCTGCAGGGTGAGGAGGAGAAGCTCACGCTCGCCTCCCAGCGGCTGCAGGCCAAGGTCGAGTCGTTCCGGACCCGCAAGGAGACCATCAAGGCCACCTACACCGCGGCCGAGGCGCAGACCCGGATCAACGAGGCGTTCTCCGGCATCTCCGAGGAGATGAGCGACGTCGGCCTCGCGGTCCAGCGGGCCGAGGACAAGACCCAGCAGATGCAGGCCCGGGCCGGCGCGATCGACGAGCTGCTCGCCTCCGGCGCGCTCGACGACGCGAGCGGTACGGTCAAGGACAACATCAGCCTCGAGCTGGACCGGATGTCGTCCGGCTCCGAGGTGGAGAACGAGCTGGCCGCGATGAAGGCCCAGCTGGCCGGCGGCAGCAGCACGCCGAAGGAGCTCTCCGGTGAGGCGCAGCAGTCCGCCCAGCAGCCAGTGCAGCAGCCGGCCACCCAACCTGTCACGGAGCCGGCGCGACCCCAGGACGGAGATGTTCGGTGATCGTTCGCATCATGGGTGAAGGTCAGTGGCGACTGGCCGACGACAAGCTCGACGCGCTGAACGCGGTCGACGGCGACCTGGAGAAGGCCGTGTCGTCGGGCGACGAGGCGGCGTACCACACCGCTTTCGCCGCCCTGCTGGACTTCGTCCGCTCCGGCGAGAAGGTGCCGGACGACGAGCTGCACGACTCCGACGCGATCCTGCCCCCGTCGGACAGCTCGCTCGCCGAGATGCGCGAACTGATCAGCGGCGACGGCCTGATCGCCGGCTGAGAGACACCCTTCGAGATCAGTGCCCCGACCCGGCAATTGGTCACTTGAAGTAGTCGTTTGAGACCCCTGGGGCCCGGAAACGGGCCACCGGGGGTCTCTGCATTTACGGTACCTGGGAGTCGGGTAAACACTCGCTTCGGACGCTGTTTTCCGCCGCGACCACGTAGTACTCTCTGGACCACGCCGTTGTGGGGGCGGCGTTGGACGAGGTCCGTGACGGGGTGTGGGTTGGTCACGGGCGTCGCTGTTCACCTGTGGGGGGTGACTGTGCGTGACTGAATTCGTCATGTCCGAGGGGTTGGCCGATCCGGCTGACTTGCGGCCGGCGCCGTCGGGGGAACGACGCCGGCCGGTCTGGGTGGTACCGGAGGAAGTTCCGGCGGTCGTGCCGCGCGCGGCCCGGTTCACCGAGGCGCGCTGGGTCGCGAAGTACCGGTGGGCCGCGCTCGCCGGGGACCTGGTCGCGGCGCTGTTCGGTGTCTCGCTGGCGCTCGTGGTCCGGTTCGGCGCCCAGATCGACTTCGGCTACGTTCTGCTCGGCGCCGCGCTGCCGATCGCCTGGCTGGCCTGTGTGGCCCTGGAGCGGGGTTATGAGACCCGCTACTTCGGCACCGGCCCGGAGGAGTTCCGGTCGGTCATCCGGGCCGCCGTCGTGCTGACCGCACTGGTCGCCGTGACGTCGTACGCGACCAAGAGCCAGGTGGCTCGCGGGTTCGTCGTACTCGCGGTGCCGATGACCTGCTTGGCGGCGATGTTCGCCCGGTGGGTGCTGCACCGGCAGATCTCGAAGCGCCGGTTCGCCGGCCGCTGCATGCGCCGGGTGCTGGTTGTCGGGCGCAACGACCAGGTGACGACGCTGCGCCGGCACATGGAGGAGCGGCAGACCGACGGGTACGTCGTGGTCGCGAGCTGCCTGCCGCGCGGCGACACGCCCGACGAGCCGGGCCCGGAACGCCTCGGCCGGGCCGAGATGGACATCCTGAAGGCGGTCGACGAATGGGACGTCGAGGTGGTCGCGGTGGCCGCCGACCCGGAGCTCGCCGGGCACCTGCTGCGGAAGTTGTCCTGGGCACTCGAACAGCGCGGCGTCGACCTGATCGTGTCGCCGGGCATCGTCGAGGTCGCCGGTCCGCGGATCTCGATCCGGCCGGTCGCCGGGCTGTCGCTGCTGCACCTGGAGCGGCCGTCGGTGAGCGGCGGCCCGCATCTGCTGAAGAACATCTTCGACCGTGTGGTCGGCTGTCTGCTGTTGCTGGCCCTGACACCGTTGCTGGTCGTGACGGCGGTGCTGGTGAAACTGACCAGCCGTGGCCCTGTGCTGTTCCGGCAGACCCGGGTGGGGCGCGGCGGCGAGCAGTTCCGGATGCTGAAGTTCCGCACGATGGTGGTGGACGCCGAGGAACGCAAGGCCGAGCTGCACGCGCTGAACGAGGGCAACGGGATCCTGTTCAAGCTCCGTGACGA